>JAOZOW010000037.1 GCA_029933075.1 Deltaproteobacteria bacterium
ACAACGCCTCTTGAGAAGAAGATCGCGATCTCGTTGGCTGAGGCACAAGACCGATTCCGGACAGGGATGATTCTATATCTTTCTGGAAAAGACTTGCAAATTGGGCGATGAATCGATCTTGAAGACCGATGATTTCATATCACGACCGCAGTGTTAAAGCAATTTATGGTGTGCCTGCTGCTCCGGCCTGTCGTTTTTACTGGCTCACCATGAAGGGTTTTTGTAATATGCAGGTTTAAAGATTTCATCGGGGGTAAGGCATGGGAAAAATCGCAAAGCTGGTGATCGACGGAAAAACCTATGAATTGCCCATTGTCACAGGGACTGAAGGTGAAAGGGCCATTGATATCTCCAATCTTAGAAAGGAGACCGGACTCATTACCCTGGACCCGGGCTATGCCAATACCGGAAGCTGTGAGAGCAGCATCACTTTCATGGATGGTGAAAAAGGCATCCTGCGTTACAGGGGTATCCCTGTGGAACAGCTTGCGGAGTATTCCACATTTGTGGAAACGGCCTATCTGCTCATTAACGGCGACCTGCCTTCAGCGAAAGAGCTGAATCGGTTTTCGGTTATGCTTAATGACCACTCCCTTGTGCATGAGGATATGCGGGCCTTTTTTGAGAACTTTCCCCGTAGGGCGCATCCTATGGGGATCCTCTCATCCATGGTGAATGCAATGCGAGCCTTCTATCCCGAGTTGCCCGAGAGGTCTGACGAAGAGGAGATCAACATTACTTTCGCCAGACTCCTGTCCAAAGTGAGGACTATGGCCGCTATATCTTACAAGATATCTCGGGGGCACAAGGTGGTCTATCCCAGGCACAACCTGAGTTACTGTGCCAATTTCTTGAATATGATGTTCGACTCCCCAGTCAGACCCTATATTATTGACCAGGATCTCGTACAGGCCTTAGAGGTGTTCTGGATTCTCCATGCCGACCACGAACAGAATTGTTCCACAGCGGCAGTGCGATTGGTAGGCAGTGCCAGGGTGAACCTGTACGCTGCCATATCCGCTGGTATATGCGCCCTGTGGGGACCGCTCCATGGCGGAGCGAATCAGGCAGTTATAGAAATGCTTCAAGAGATTTACGAAAGCGGGGGAGATCCGGCCCCTTTCATCGCTAAGGCCAGGGATCCCAACGATCCATTCCGGCTAATGGGCTTTGGACACAGGGTTTACAAGACCTATGACCCGAGGGCCCTTATTATGAAGAAGATGTGTGACAAGGTCCTTAAAAAACTCAAGCGGCACGATCCGCTGCTGGACATCGCCAAGAAACTGGAGGAGGTGGCCATAAAGGATCCTTATTTTATCGACCACAATCTCTATCCCAATGTTGATTTTTATAGCGGTATCGTGCTAAGGGCCATTGGGATTCCCCTCAATATGTTCACAGTAATGTTCGCCATCGGGCGGCTGCCTGGCTGGATCAGCCAGTGGAAGGAAAGCCTGGACGATCCTCACTGGAAGCTTCATCGGCCTCGTCAGGTCTATATTGGACCCAAAAAGAGGGACTATATTTCTAAGAAAGAGAGGGGCTTTCCCGTCTGACCGAATCCTCGGCCCCCAGCTTACCCTCCCCTGATTTTCTCCAGCGCTTCCTGAGCCGCCTCTTGAATTTCCTCCGGATACGAAGCGCTCAGTACCTTTTCCAGTAGGGGGATCGCTTTCGGGTCCCTGGACTCCCCAAGGATATACAGGATATCGCCCTTTATTTCTTGTCCTGCCATGGGAAAGTTGTCCCAGAGAGGCTTGATAATCCTTGAGGCTAACTCCTTGCGCTCTTCCACAAGATATTCAAAAGCGACCATGGCGCCCAAGCGGGTCTGCCATTTCTTGTGTGTCAGCAAATCGAGATAGGGCGGAAATATCTCACCGTTCCTGATCATCATCCTGGCAATGTGGTGGGCCTCACCATCATGGAGCATTTTTTGGAGGGATTCGGCACTGAGCTGGGAGGGATCTCGGTTTTGCATGATCTTTACAATTTCTTCTATCTCTACGAGACCGGTCCAGCGAAATTGGTCATCAAGAATCGTGGCCGGTACCGAGCGGACTCGGGCGGCCATTGCTTCTTCATTAAATAGGAGTGCGTCAACCACGCTGAGCTGAACCCTGCAACTTGCACCAGCAAGGGGCAGGAGTCTGCTGACCGTGTGGGGACAAAATGGACACCGAGAGGAGATAAAGATTTTGAGCGTGGCCGGAAGCCCAAGCTCCGAGAGCCTGTCCCTGATTGCGGGGGTCAGATCCCCAGCAAGCGTGTCCACCCCCTGCAATGCCTTAAGGAATGGGCCCAGCTCCGGTCCAAGGGGCACGGCCCGGTAGTGGAGATTGTCACTGATCCGGATTTCGGGTGTACTGTCGCCTTTTTCCCTTTCAATATCGAGTTCCGGGACCAGCCGATTCAGTGCTTTGCAGAATGCTTCAAACTCCATGCTCCGGGGGTCTTTTGCTATACTCAGAACGAGGCGGGGTCGGCCCTTGATGCGCCGGCGCCACTGTGCGATGATCCGTTTGTCCTGCGGTGTCATGGCTGGTTTTTGGCTCCCATGGATCTTTGTAAGAGCATTGCATCCTTATTTTTTCAGCCAAGGCCCCCTGAATATTCGGCTTGACGCCTGGCTCATCTTAATACTCGTGGGGAATTCCTTTTATGTGCAGGATTAAGTGGTCCCTGTTATCGAGATCCTCAATCCATCCGTAATCGGCGTCCATTTTTGAGTCGAGATCCTTGATATAGGGTTTGATATCCAGGAGCGGGGTTCCATCAAACACGTCCAAGCCCGATGTATAGATGACGTTCTCCTCAATTTTTTTCAAGCGAACGATGCTGAGCCCGATTGGGTTGGGCCTCAGGGGGGAGCGGCTGGCAAAGAGCCCTACCTGAACCCCGCCGGCCCACGGCGGTTTCACAACCATGTTTACGCGTCGGGCGAGTCGATCAATATGGTAGATGACATAGATGTATCGAAATTTTTCCAGGAGATAAAGCCCCTCCTGAAAAACAGGGGCTACCACAATACTGAAGCTTCCTTCCGCATCCTCAATGGGCTGGTTGGGGGCACTTTCCTTATAAGGCGTATGAATTATCCCGATTGATCGGAACTCGATTTTCTTTTCAGCCATTTTTCTCAATTTCCTCCACACTACCTTTATCCAGCCGGAACAGGTAGACATCCCGACGATGAATAACGCCCAGAAAATGCCTGTTTTTTCCCTGTTTCACTACTGGAAGGTAAGATGATTGTTCCAGTTCAAATATTCCCATGGCATGCTCCAGGGTGTCTACCGGAGATACGGTGGTCACAGGGCGCGCAATATCTTTAGCAATGATCAAATGTCCCAGTTCCTTGTCAAAAAAAAGATCCCGAATGTCGGTAAGGGAGACCATCCCGACCCAGGCCCCTTTTTCATCAACCACAGGAAGTGTACTGTACCTGCTCCATTCCATGATTTTGACTATCTTGTCCAGGGTGGCGTTTTGCGGGATGGTATCGATATGATGCCTCATCAAATGCTTCACTAACACAGGGCCCTCGTAGACACCCTTCATATAACTGGGAGATATTCCCAAGGCTTCCCTTACTCGGTCCAGCAACATATAGAAATCCTCTCTGAAGTCGCCGACAGTTGCCGGTGAGAGGAGTTTTACAATCTTTACCTCTCCTCCCTTTATTAGGGAATATCTTGCCAGGATTGGGCCGATAATCTCGAATACGACCGTAGTCCCCAAAATGACGGCCATCAATGGCTCCCCTATGAGTGGAACCTTTTTCACAGCCCACGATGAAAGCCCAATGGCGAGACCCGCTTGGGAGAGAAGCCCCATTCCCAGGTAAATCCCATTCGGCTCCGGGGTCTTTCGCCATTTTGTGGCTAAGTTAACGCCGATGAGCTTTCCGGCGATCCTGGAAAGGAGGTACAGAACTCCTGCAGCCCCTATTTCCCCAAGCACCTCAAGGTGAAGAGATGCGCCTGCCAGAACAAAAAAGAGGGCATAGAAAGGGTAATCCACCTGTTTCAGCCTCTCCACAACCATGTTAGTCCGGTCGCAGGAATTAATCAAAGTAGCTCCCATTACAAGATTGGTCAACAGAGGGGAGACGGAAAAGCAGTGTGATAACCCGGCCCCCAACATGATCCCGGAAAGGGAGACCAGAAGCAATTCGTTTTGCTCGATCTCTCGTCTTAGATAAAGACGGATAAACAGAGCGATGGCTACTCCCATTAATGGGGGGATGAATAACTGGCGGGCCGTTTCAGTGAAAACCACCAAGAGCGAAAGTTTTTCAGCTCCAAAAGATGTAAACGAAACAAGATTGAGTGTAATGACAAAGAATACTATGCACGCTAAATTATTTAGACCTACCATTGCAAGAATATGATTGGTTAGTGGCCCTTCCGAATCATATTCTCTTATGACCAGAATGGTGGCTGCCGGTGCCGTGGCAATGGCAAGAATGGCAAGCAGGAGGGCCATGGCAGGAGCTTCATGAAGGGCGATCAACAGGAGCAGGAATACCAGAGCAATGGTGATCAAAATCTCAGTGAAGGAAAAATATGGAACGGTTTTCCTTAGGCGCTTGAAATGTGAAGACTCGAACTCGCATCCTATGTAGAAGGCAATCATTCCCAGCGCGATTTCGTTGATAATGACGTAGTTGCCCAGGCAATTTTTTGTGAGGACTTCTGTCACCGAAGGACCCAGGAGGATCCCTGCCAACAGGTAACCCGTTACCTTTGGAATCCTAACAAATGCGGCCACTCTGCCCATCAGCAGGGCAACTACAAGGGCAAGGGCCAGTATAACGATATTATTCATCTTGGGTGACCCTTGGTTCCACCTATCATGTGTCGCTTCCGTGACACTGGAGTATAGAGAAAGGTATTCGTTCTCCCGATCATTTTTAAAGGGCTGAAGCGATAACCTAATTTAAGAGGCAGGATTTTTGTCGATTAAGTTGTCGAAATGATTTAGGCCTAATCCAGAGTCGAACTTGTTTTGGACATCAGTCCGTTTTTTGAAAAAGGTAAGGGCGTACATATGAATGGGATATGGGACAGGGGCCGGGTTTATCCGCACTTGTTAAAACCGCAGAAATGGCAGGTCATGCACCCCTCTTCAAAACTGATGGTGTGGCCGCACTCGGGACACGTCTCCCCGAGAAGGCTGTTTTCATATTTCCCCCGTCGCAAGGGCTTTTTATTCAAGTATCTTTTCTCAAGGACCCTGCTGATGGCGTCAGGTATTGAGAGCACCAGCCCGTCTTTTTGGAATACCGGGTGCTCCCCTCCGATACCCTTGAGCTGGTCCACGATGTGTTCCACCTTCACCCCCGCCCGGAGCGCAAGGGAGACCAGCCTTCCAATGGCTTCGGTCTTGGCCGTGGTGGATCGGCCGGATTTTCCAATGGTGGCGAAGACCTCGAAGGGTTGCCCTTCATATTCGGTGACCGTCACGTAGAGGTTCCCCATCCCCGTCACCATTTTGGTGGTAAACCCCTCTAATGTCTCGGGCCGTTCCTTTACAGATGGCAAGGAGTGTTCCCTTTTGCCTTCTCCCGCGTAAGACAGGACTTGGTTTTCCTTACTGCCGTCGCGATAAATGGTGACCCCCTTGCAGCTCAATTCATAGGCCAAGTCATAGACCTTTTTCACGTCTTCCACGGTGGCATCCCTTGGCAGGTTAACCGTTTTAGATACGGCATTATCCGTATGTTTCTGAAAGGCAGCCTGCATGCGGATATGCCATTCGGGTGTAACGTCATGGGCCGTTACGAAGATCTCTCTCACGTCCTCGGGAATCTCTTTTATGTCCCTGATGCTTCCCTCCCTTGCAATGGCGTCCATGAGGTCCCTGGAGTAAAAACCCCTTTCACGGGCGACTGTCTCAAAATAAGGATTCACCTCCAGAAGCTGGTCGTTATCCATCACGTTTCTCACAAAGCTCAAAGCGAACAGCGGCTCAATGCCGCTTGAACAGCCTGCGATGATACTCAGAGTCCCAGTTGGAGCAATAGTAGTGGTGGTGGCATTGCGGTACCGGGCATCCTCCCTCTCCCTGAAGATGCTCTTGTCAAAATTGGCAAAAACACCCCTTTCTTCGGCCAAGGCCTTGGAGGCCTCATGGGATTCCCGCTGGATGAACCCCATAACCTCCTCAGCCGCCTGGAGGGCCTCTTCGGAGTTGTAGGGGATTCTCATCTGGTAGAGCATGTCCGCAAAGCCCATGACGCCCAGTCCGATCTTGCGGTTGCCTTTAACCATTCTATCGATTTCCGGCAGGGGATATTTGGACATGTCAATGGTGTCGTCCAGGAAGCGTACGCACTGCCACACTGTCTCCCTTAGGGACTCGTAGTCTATTGTGGGCTCTTCTTCGTCCTCTATCACAAACTTGGCCAAGTTGATGGAGCCGAGGTTGCAGGCCTCCAGCGGAAGTAAGGGCTGTTCTCCGCATGGATTAGTACTCTCAATCTGTCCCAGCTCCGGTGTGGGATTGTCCCTGTTGATACGATCCAGGAATATGATCCCGGGGTCGCCGTTTTGCCATGCCTGCTTGACCAGGGCATCATAGACCATGCCGGCATTCAATTCTCCGGTCTTGGTTCCATCTCTGGGATCGATGAGATCGTAGTTGCTATTTTTCTTCACCGCATCCATGAACGCATCAGTCACACCCACAGAGATATTGAAGTTGTTCAGCTCTTTGTTGTCTCTTTTGCAATAAATAAACTCCATGATGTCAGGATGGTCCACCCTCAGGATCGCCATATTGGCCCCCCGGCGTGTTCCGCCCTGTTTGACCTGCTCGGTGGCTGTGTTGAAGATCTTCATGAAGGAGACCGGCCCGGATGCCACGCCGCCGGTAGTGCCCACCCGGCTATTCTTGGGCCTCAGCCGGGAAAAGGCAAAACCGGTCCCGCCCCCCGATTTATGGATAAGGGCGGCATTTTTCAGGGAGTCGAAGATTCCATCCATACTGTCATCCACTGGCAGGACAAAGCAGGCGGCTAATTGGCCCAGTCGTCGTCCTGCGTTCATCAGGGTGGGGGAGTTGGGGAGAAACCTGAAGGAGGTCATGAGATCGTAGAAAATCTTCTCCATCTTCTCCACATGACCGGCATCCCCATATTTTTTCTCAGCCTTTGCGATATGGTGGGCGACCCTCCTGAACATCTGTTCCGGCGTCTCCACCACCCGTCCCTTGCTATCTTTTTTCAGGTACCGCTTTTCAAGGACCCTTCTGGCATTATCGGAAAGGGCGGGGCCGTTTTTCACGAAGATGGAATGATCCAGCCTCACAGGGGTCGGTTTTGTCAGCCCGTATTCCATAAGCTTTGCCTCGACGATCTTTTCAATCATCGGCATGGTAATGGTCTGTAGCTCCATCTTGGCGATTTCCTCGCGCAGGAATCGGCTGATGTCCATTGCCTGATCCGTATTGATCTCATTTTCTCTTGCCAGTAGATCTGAGAACTGATGATCATCCCAGCTGTAAGTGGTCAGATCAAAGGCCCCCTCTTCCGTCACCAAGATTTTTCCTTTTTGACCCATGAACATCCTCCATTTGAGATCAGAGATCGTTAGTGATGGACTTTGCCTGCCAAATGATTAGAATGGATCTCGAGAAATCAGAGGGCCTGCCACCAGTATTTTTGGAACTTCTTTCATGGCGGCGGCCTCCTTTTCCAGAGTCAAACGGTCGTACCGGGGCTGAAAATCAGGCGATACAGACATGGAAGAACACGACCAGGGATATTCTCATACAGCAGCAACCGTAATGGCGAAAAGGAATACATAGATCCCTTAAAATCTGAAGGATTCCCTGTCTCAGCCCGTCATATTGCGTGAGACTAATATTTTATATACAATATATAGTATGTCAAGTAAAATCAGCTTCCGATCAAAAATCGCCTTAACCGGCCATTTCAGGAGGCACCCATGCCCCTAATCCATGGTTTTGAGCTGATACGCCACACCCATATAAGGGAATTGAAAACCGACGCCAGGCTCTATCGTCACGAAAAGACCGGTGCCGAGCTGCTATCCCTCACAAACGATGATGAGAACAAGGTATTCGGAATCACCTTCAGGACCCCCCCGGAAGATTCCACAGGCGTTGCCCACATTTTAGAGCATTGCGTGCTTTGCGGTTCCAGGAAATATCCTGTCAAAGAACCCTTTGTGGAGTTGATCAAGGGTTCGCTTCACACCTTTCTCAACGCCTTTACCTATCCGGACAGGACCTGTTATCCGGTGGCCAGTCAGAATCTTCGGGACTTCTACAACCTCATCGATGTCTATCTGGATGCGGTATTTTATCCAAGGCTGAACCCCTTCATATTTATGCAGGAGGGCTGGCATTATGACCTTGAGGCACCCGAGGCCCCGCTTACCTACAAAGGGGTGGTTTTCAACGAGATGAAGGGGAACTATTCTTCGCCTGACAGCGTACTGTCGGAATATTCACTTCAGTCCCTTTTCCCGGGTCATCCCTACGGAGTGGATTCCGGGGGGGACCCGAAGGAGATCCCCAAACTTACGTTCGAGAGATTCAAGGCATTCCACCAAACCTATTACCACCCTTCCAACGCGCGGATATACTTTTACGGCGATGATCCCCCGGAAGAACGCCTCCGTATCACCGACGAATACCTCAGGGATTTTGAAGCTATTCAAGTGGATTCGACCATCCCCCTGATGCTGCCATTTGACCGACCCAGAAGGGCGGAGCGCCCATTTATGGTGGGAGAACAGGGCCATGGTGCGCCAAGGGGCATGGTCACCGTCAACTGGGTGCTCACGGAGACGACTGAGGTGGAAACCAACTTCTCCCTCCAGATCTTGGAGTACATTCTTTTGGGCATGCCGGGCTCCCCGCTCCGTAAGGCCCTTATCGATTCGGGCCTGGGAGAGGACCTGGCCGGAGAAGGGCTCGGTGCGGAACTGAGGCAGATCTACTTCTCTACAGGCCTCAAAGGCATAGAGGTTCAGAAGGCCTCCGAGGTAGAGGCATTGATTTTGGAGACCCTCGGGTCGCTGAAGGAAAAGGGGATCGATCCCATGACAGTGGAAGCTGCCCTCAATACAGTGGAATTTCGCCTGAGAGAGAACAACACGGGGCAGTTTCCTCGAGGCCTTGTTCTGATGCTTCGATCCCTTAGCACATGGCTCTATGAGAGTGATCCCCTCGCCCTGCTCGCCTTTGAAGGGCCGCTTGGGGAAGTGAAATCCCGGGCAAGGGAGGGAAGGGGGTTCTTTGAGCAGATGATCGACCGCTTCTTTTTGAAAAACCCCCATCGCACCACCCTCCTTTTCAGGCCTGATCCGGGGCTTGGCGAAAGGGAAGAGAGGGCTGAGAAGGCCCGGCTCCATAATGTGCGGGCAGCCATGGCAGAAGAGGAGTTGAACCGGATTGCGGAGGATACCAAGGCCCTCCGGCGGATCCAGGAGACCCCCGACCCGCCCGAAGCACTTGCCACCATCCCGCGCCTGCGGCTCTCGGATCTGGAAAGACGGAACAGGAGCATACCGCTGAAACAAGCGGATTGGTCGGGGACGCCTATCCTTTACCACGACCTATTTACCAATGGCATTGCCTACATGGATGTAGGATTCAACCTGCATCTCCTCCCCGAAAAGTATCTTCCCTACGTGCCTCTGTTCGGCAGGGCCCTGGTTGAGATGGGCACGGAGAAGGAGGACTTTGTCAGGCTGACGCAGCGTATCAGCGCTAAGACCGGAGGCATTCATCCCGAGTCTTTTGCCTCCACGGTGATAGACTCGCAAAAGAGCACCGTATGGCTTTTCCTCCGGGGCAAAGCCATGATGAATCAGGTCGGGGATCTGATGAGTCTCCTCAAAGACCTCCTCTTGGCCGTACGGCTGGACAACCGGGAGCGATTCCGGCAGATGCTCCATGAGGCGAAGGCCCGGGCCGAACAGGCACTGGTGCCCATGGGCCACCGGGTGGTGAACCTGAGACTAAAATCTCACTTCGCAGAAGCCCACTGGGTTGCGGAACAGATGAGCGGGATCAGCAATCTTTTCTTTCTCCGGGAGCTGGCAAAGGCTGTTGATGAAGACTGGGTGTCGGTGCTGGAGGACCTTGAGGAGATGCGGCGGATCCTGGTAAATCGGAGGGCGATGATAGTGAACGTGACTCTGGAGGACGGGGACCGGGCCCGGTTCGACCCCAAACTGGAGGGCTTCCTCAACGCCCTTCCCGAAGCTCCGGCAACAGAAGCGCACTGGGAAAGGACAAAGCGCCCTGCCCCCTTTGAGGGACTGGCCATACCGAGCCATGTCAATTACGTGGGAAAAGGCACGCATCTCTATTCACTGGGCTACCGATTCCATGGCTCCAGCATGGTGATCACCCGCTACCTGAGGAACGTCTGGCTGTGGGACCGGGTCAGGGTGCGGGGGGGCGCTTACGGGGCCTTCTGCTCCCTTGATCGCCATTCAGGGGTCCTTAGCTTTGTCTCCTACCGCGATCCCAATATCATGGAAACCCTCGAGGCCTTTGATCAATGCGCCGGATTTCTTGAAAAAGATAAGCCGGGCCGAGAGGAGATCGAAAAGAGCATTATCGGGGCCATTGGGGACCTGGATGCTCACTTGCTCCCTGACGCCAAAGGATTTACTTCCATGCTCTGGTATCTTACGGGCAACACGGATGAGTTGCGGCAAAGGGTGCGTGAGGAAGTACTGGGGACCGAGGCGCGTCACTTCCAGGAGTTTTCCGGCATATTGAAAGAGGCGAGCGAAAAGGGAATTGTGAAAATCCTTGCCTCCCCGGGCGCCCTTGAATCTGCTGGGGCCGGGCAGTCGGGCTGGCTGGAGATGGTGAAGGTGCTTTAAGAGTCAGGCCCCTCTTGCAGGAGCTCGTGGATGCTTTCGAGAAGTTTTTCCAGGTCGAACGGTTTGGCAAAAGTGCGTTTGGCGCCAAGTCCTTTGGCCATATAAAGGTAATCCTCAGGGATGATTCGCCCGCCCCCAGACATGGCAATAATTTTTACTTCCGGAAAGCTTTGCCGGAGCTCAATTATTGTTTCTATACCTTCCTTGTTTGGCATCACAATATCCGTGATAACGAGGTCGATAGGTTCCTTTAAATAGAGGCTTATGCCCTCCTTGCCGTCAAGGGCTTCGGTGACTTCATAGCCTGCGCGGGTCAGCGCCTCTTTCAGCATAGCCCGAAATTGGTGGTCATCCTCTATAACAAGGATATGCGCCATCAAGAATCCTCCTTTTCATTTATCGTCATCAGGCAGGAGACCATTCCCGGACATTTGTTGGTCGAGGACCTTTCTAACCGTCATGGCAAGGTCCTGGATCACAATGGGCTTCATTGCAAAGGCCTTGATTCCCATTTCCCCAGCCTTTTGTTTCGTGATCCGTTCGCTGAAGCCAGTACAAAGGATGACCGGGATATCGGGACAGATCTTCATGATCTCTTGGCTTAGTCGGTCGCCCGTCAGATGAGGCATGGTCATATCGGTGATAACAAGATCGAACCTCTCGGGCTGGGCCTTGAAAAGCTGGAGACCTTCGATGCTGCTCGTTCTTGCAATCACTTCATAGCCTAAGCCCTCCAACATTTGTTTGCCTATGTTTACAAGGGTCGGTTCATCGTCGACGAACAGGATTCGTTCATGACCGCGAGGCAGCGGGCTTTCGATCTCCTTTTGAGGTTCCAGCGAGTGTTCAATCACGGGAAGGTAAACATGAAAAGTGGTTCCCCTGCCGGGTTCGCTGTAAACGGTGATTGTGCCCCCATGATCTTTGACAATCCGGTGCACCACGGCGAGGCCAAGGCCGGTCCCATCCCCTTTCTTTTTTGTGGTAAAATAGGGATCAAAAACCCTCTCCCTGACCTCAGCGCTCATGCCGTGACCAGTATCACTGATGCTCAGCCTCAGATATGTTCCCGGAGGCAAATTTAAATATTCATCGGCCTCGCTACTTCCTATCTCAAGATTCCGGAGCCCCACTTCCAGTATGCCACCATTTTCTCTCATGGCATGAGCGCTGTTGGTGCAGAGGTTCATCAGCACCTGATGAATTTGGGTTGGGTTGGCCCCCACAATCCCGGTCTTTGCCTCTATATGCTGGCGGATCTCAATGGTGGAAGGCAAAGAGGCCCTTAGGAGTTTCAGTGCTTCTTTAACGATTAGTCCGATATGGAGAGGCTCTTTTCTTTCCTCGGCCTGACGGCTGAAGGCCAGGATCTGTCTTACCAGGTCTTTGGCACGGTAGGAGGCCTTGAGCACCTCTTTCAAATATCCTTCTGCCTGACTTTGATTTGGGACCTCCATCATTGAAAGCTGGGTGTATCCCATGATGGCAGCAAGGATATTATTGAAGTCATGCGCAATCCCCCCTGCCAATGTCCCTATGGCTTCCATCTTCTGCGACTGGCGGAGCTGTTCCTGAAGCCTTTCCTTTTCTTTCTGGGCTCTGTTTCGGCCGGTGATGTCTTCTGCAATTGCCAAAACCACCTGTTCTTCCGATTCAGGGTCCAGTAAAGCATACCGGATACGGCAATCTAAAATAGATCCATCCTTACGCTTCCACCGGGTTTCTACCTCTGCCGTTGTTTTTTCCCGTCCAAGGCCGTTTATCGTTATTCCGGCCCGATGGTATTCCTCATCATCGGGATAGATCATCCGTGCGCTCTGCCCGAAGATTTCGTCGGATTCGTAACCCAACATGCGGCTCATGGCTTCATTGTGCCACTGCATGACGCGATCCTTTACCAGACCGATGCCAAAAGGCGCTGCTCGGAGCACCTTTCTTAATATGGCTTCGCTTTTTCGGAAGGTTTCCTCCGCTTGCTTTCTCTTGGTGGTGTCCCGGATCATCTTGGAAAAACCCTTCAGTCTCCCTTTTTCGTCCCGGAGCGCCGTGATCATAACGCTGGCCCAAAATTCTCCCCCATGCTTACGCACGCGCCGGACTTCCTCTTCAAATCGGCCTTTGTCTGCCGCCTTTCGAAGTTCCTCCTCCGGTCTACCCGAATTGATATCCTCTACAGTATAGAAGCAGGAAAAGTGCTTCCCGATGGCCTCTTCTGCGCGGTAACCTGTGATACGTTCTGCACCGGCATTCCAGGTGACGATTTTCCCCTCCGGATCTAGCATGAATATGCCGTATTCCCTTGCTCCATCTACCAGAAGACGAAAGCGTTCCTCGCTCGCTCGAAGTTCATTCTCATCACTTTTTCGTTGAATTATGCCGGCCAAAGTGTTTGATACCGCCATCAGGAATTCCTCTTCCCTCTCGTCCCTATGGTGCCCTTCCTTTACATAAAGGACAAATACTCCGAGCAATCTTTCTTTGAATCGGATGGGCACGCAGTAATGTCCGCCGCGAAGAGACATGCCTTCATAACGGAACTCATGCATGTGATGGGGAAACTCTGAAAACACAATGCTTTCTGCCAATGCGGCCCGGCCGCAACAGCATTTGCCGAAAGGAACCCGGGCACAGAGCTTCTGGAGAGGATCTGGGAAATTTCGATGGGCTTTGAGGGTCAGGGTCTTCATGTCGTCTTCAGCAAGGAAAATGCCCGCCTTTGATTTTAGGCTCAGCCAGGGGATGGAGGTAATTAGCTCAATGGTCCGGTTCAAAATTTCTTTAAGCGCGACCTCTTCAAGGGAGAGCATGAGCAGTGTATTGATGACATCCTGCATATCGGTGTGCCGCTGGATCTCTACCTGGGCCTGTTTGCGCCCTTCTGTCTCTATCTTCAACTGCCTGTCGACCCTCACCAATTCCGTGGCCCTCTCATCCACGCGCCGCTCAAGATCGTGTCGAACCTTGGATAAGGCCTTTTCCTTCTGTTTTCTGCCCGTGATATCTCTTTTGACCCCCACACGGCAGACAGGCTCACCCCGATCATCTTTCAGGGTGAAAACGGAAAGATCGATGTTTAGGAGGTCCCCGTTTTTGGTATGGCTGACCACTTCACCCCTGTAACTCCCGGTCCCTGCCATGGCTTGTGAGATCTCCAAAAAGGTCTCCTCCCCAAGATGGATGGCAGGGGTCCTACCTCGCAGATCTTCGTCGGAATAGCCGAATAGCTCACGATGGGCCCTGTTTTGCTTAATATAGATCCCGTCAAGATCGATCACGGCGATCCCATCAATGGAGTTTTCAAAGATCTCGCAATAAGGAACAGGGCCTTCCCCTGCTTGTTCATTGCGGTATCTTGAACCCCCTTGCACCTGCCCTCGCTGATGGGATGGGAAAAGTTCAAAAGGAGATGAATGATTGATTTTCTGTTTGTCTGTCATTTTCTCTCCCCCAATCAAAAGGTAAGGAACATCGCAATGGCCCCTCTATGGATAGAGTCCTCTTTTCTTGCTTTCATTGATTATGGCTCTTCTTGGTCAACGGAACTGGATTCAATCGTGCCAGGGAGCTTTCAATATCCTTTGAATAAAGCGGCTTCCGGATAAAATTGGAGACGCCGATCTTTCTGGCCCTGCTTTCAACTTCGTGGTCCGGATATGATGTGATAAGCACCCTTTTTACTCCTGGATACATCTCCTCCAGCATCTCAAGAAAGCGGATCACATCCATATCGGAAAGAAGATAGTCACAAAGTATTACATCAAAGGCTTCGGTATTCAGCCGCCGCAAAGCTTGTCCCGCACTCCCCACGGCCACAAAAACAGAAACCCTTTTCCTGAAGTAATATTCCATGGATCGACGCAACCATTGATCATCATCCACGAAAAGAATTTTAAGTCTCTTGAGCTTTTTGTTGTTTTCTATTCGCTTGCCCGCCTGTGTGGGATGCCCTGGAGGGGGTTCTCTTGGGTTTTATCCGCAATATTCGCGCCAACACCATAAAAAATATGTTAAATTAACTGGTTGCGGGATGTCTTGACAGATTTTTCCCCCCGTGACCATCCAGAAGCGGCCATATGGTTAAACTTAAAGGGCCAAATGGCCTATAGCGGGAGATATTATAAAGACAAAATTTGTGGATTGCTTGATTCCAGAGGTAAAGAAGAAAAGGGGAAGATGGAAAGCTAAGCGCTTGACGCACGCAGTCCGGTTGTGAGGCCCAACTTTCTCATGCGATAGCGGAAGGTATAGTAGCTCATGCCCAAAAGTTTGGCTGCTTCTACGGCGTTGCCTTTCGTCTTTCTCAGAGCTTCTCGGATGTAGTGTGCCTCAAGGGCTCCCAGGTCAATCCCACACTCCGGCAAAGGAGGCAGAGCGGTATCATGGGTAATGGGTGGGTGGTGATGTAGGTCGTTTAATCCCAGGTCCGAAAGTCTCAGCTGGGGCCCTTCTCCCACGAGAACGCCTCTCTCAATCATATTTTTCAATTCTCGCACGTTCCCTTTCCAATTGTAACTTTTCAGGAACTCCCCAGCATCATGGGAGATACCAGTGAAGCGTTTGCCATGTTTTCGCCCGAGTCGTTCAAGGAAGTAACTCGCCACAGGCAGGATATCCTCTCGTCGCTCATTGAGAGATGGCACCTGGATTTTGACCACTGAAAGGCGGTAGTAGAGATCTTCTCTGAAGAGGCCCTTTTCTATCATGCCCAAAACATCTTTGTTTGTGGCGGAAACCACCCTGGTGTGAATCTCGAGCCTCCTGGTCCCCCCCACCCGGTAATACTCTCCCGTTTCAAGGAAGCGTAGGAGCTTTGCCTGGGCCTCAAGGCTTAAGTCACTCACCTCATCAAGAAATAGGGTACCCTCTTCGGCTGCTTCCACAAGCCCCCGCTTTCCGGATGCCCCGGCCCCGCTAAAGGCCCCCTTTTCATAACCGAAAAGCTCGCTCTCGATAAGCTCCTTGGGGATGGCGGCGCAGTTTATGGGAACAAATGGACCCTGGTATTGGGGGCTTTTGTAGTGAATGGTGTGTGCAATGAGCTCCTTGCCCGTGCCGGACTCCCCCATAATAAGGATCGGTGTATCCCGGCTCCTCGCCACTTTTTCGATGAATCCCATAATTTCCTGAACCACATCGCTTTCCCCTATAAAGCAAGGCAGGTTTTCATTGAGATACCTCTCCTGAAGGGCCTGGATTTCTTTTTTCATCCTGACGGTTTCCAGGGCGTTTTTTACGGTCAAACGCAGGGAGCTCATCTGTATGGGTTTTACGACATAGTCGTACGCTCCCAGTTTCATGGCCGATATGACCGTCTGGATGTCTTCATATGCAGTTACCATGATCACAAGGATATTTGGGTCGGCCGCTTTGATCCTCCTAAGGGCTTCCATTCCGCTCATGCCCGGGAGTCCGATATCTAAGAGGATTAAGTCCGGAGGATCCTTTTTCAATTCAGCTATGGCGTTCTCAGCCCGGGGAAAGGCCTTCATCCGGTAATATTTTTTAAGAGCAAAATAGACCCCTTTCCTGATACTCACCTCATCGTCTACAATATATACGGTGAATCGAATCACTTGCCCCTTGTCCTTTTTTCAACAGGAATATGAATGGCAAAATCGGCCCCTCCAAGCCCTGAGCTCCTCACCTCTATTGCCCCTCCATGGTCCACAACAATTCTCTGGCAAAGACTCAGACCGATCCCCGACCCACCCTCTTTTGTGGTGTAAAACGGCTCGAAGACCTTTTTCCTTTCATTAGGAGGAATCCCGGGCCCTGAATCACACACGCTGATCACAATATGCCCCTTCTCCTCGTGAGTAGAGACAACCACCTTTTTTCTTTCCTCAATCTCGGCCAACGCATCTGTAGCATTGGAAATCAAATTGAGGATGACTTGCTCCATGAGTTGCTTGTCTGCATAAACCGCTGACAGATTACTTCTCAGATCGGTCTCCAGCTGTATACCGGTTTTTCGCAGACTCACACTGGAAAGGTTGATGGCCTCTCTAACAGGCTCATTAATATCGATCAATTTCATTTGGGGAATACCAGGCCTGGCAAAGTCCATGACCCGCTTCACCACGGCATCGATCCTTCCGGCAGCGGCCTTGGCCTCATCGATCATGGCTTCTATTTCTTCGATATTTTCAGGTTCCCTCAGCGTCTCCCTGATGGCATCCAGGAAGATGTTGATGCCGGAAAGGGGGTTTCTTATTTCGTGAGCGATTCCTGCTGCCACGTGCCCCAAGGAGGCCATCTTTTCTTGCTGGATCAGAACACGTTCCAGTTCTTTTGCCTTTGTCACGTCCTGAAGGGTACCTATCATCCGGATAGGACCTCCGTCCTCGTCAAAATGGACTTCGGCCCGTTCATAAACAATTCGGTCGGAGCCGTCCGGCAGGACTATTCTATGCTCCATGCTATAAGGCCTGTTTCTATTTAACGCCTCGTCAACGGATCTTTTCACAGATTCTCGATCGCTCGGATGGACGCGGTTCAAGAATGCTTCATAGGTCCCATCGAATTCCTGGGGCGTCAAAGCGAATATCCTGTAAACCTCGTCAGACCAGAATATCTTATTGTTCGATATATCCCAGTCCCAGTTCCCCATTTGAGCGATTCTTTGGGCCTCAGCAAGCCTGGCCTCGCTTTTCCGCAACGACTCCTCTGTACTTTTGAGTTCCGCTACCTTTTTGGCCAGATCTAGGACATGCTGTGTCGCCTCTTCATACAGGCGCGCATTTTCAATGGCGATGGCCACCTGGCCCGCCATTGTCCTGAAAAAGGCAACATCCTCATGCTCAAATACTTTCGGCTCTTTGGTCAGGATGTGCAATATCCCGATAGTATTTTCGTGCACAATCAGCGGTACGCCAAGATATGAGCTGAGCCTGTGTCCGTGAATTTTCTCCCAATGCATCTGGAGACGGGGATCCTCTGAAACTTCGTAGATAATCACGGTCTCCTTGCGTTCCACAAACCAGTGCAGCAAGCTTTCGGCCAAGATGAACGCCTCTTCCTCAACCACCGTGCCGTTGGGAAGACGCATGGCAAATACTTCGGGTCTGCCTTGATGTTGATTCATCAGGCTGATGGCCACGGCATCAGCCCCCAGCTCCACCGGAACCTGATCCAGGACAACGTACAGAATATCCTTCAAATTCAGGCGCTGGATAATGGCCCGGTCAATCTTGTGAAGGGTCTCGAGCCGGGCGAGTCTTTGCTTGGCGTGTAAATATGCCCGTGAATGGTCTATGGCCAGGGCCAACTGGTCGGCCATTTTGTAAAGAGATTCCATATCTCTCTCGTCGAGGGCATTGTAGTTGCGGCTGGATACAAAAATACTCCCGAGCCACTCCTCGCCCTGGCTCTTTTCGGACCGTGGGATCACCAATGGAATGGCGACCCATGACTGGATACCTTCCTCCTTGGCAAAATCAGGGATGGGGCCTTCCTCGTCCAGCCTCAGATGGAGAATGGTAGGCTCACGGATCCACTCCGGGGGGTGGGACGCCGGAAAGGAGAGCAGGTGGGAGCGGAGCCGGGAGGAGAGACCCCGGTGGGAGCGCAACAGAATGCGGTCTTCCTTAACCAAGCAGATGCCCCCCATTTCCACACCCAAGAAGGTCATCACCTCCTGGAGGATAAGATCGAGACGTTTTTCAAAGTCGAGGGTGCTCAGGATGTTTTTGATGATCCGGGCGTGGACAGCAAGTTCCTCGGTCCGTTCTTCAAGTCTCCTCCCGATCTCTTCATGGGTGCCCAGGGACTTTTGTTTCTCTTGCTTGGGATATCTGACGGAGGACTTGAGTTCAGCAAGCTGCTGCCGCAGATCCCGTAACTCTCCTATAAGCTGTGCTTTGGTCTTTTTCTCATCTTTCATCATTTTTCTCCAAAACAGGGGCGCTCATTGCCCATCAACACTACTCCCGCCCATGCCTCGGTTCCTGCATGGAGCATTGTTATGCGCTTGAGTGCTAAGCTAATAAATTACCAGAAATTTGATCTTTATTGTAGGCGCTTTTTGAAAAGCCATATGCGTCTTGTGAAGGGACCAAGGGCAGAGATCAGGACTCGGCCCGGTATTTTTCCTTCAGGGCCCTTTTGTAGATCTTGCCAGAGCCTGTCTTTGGAAGGGCCTGAAGAAAATCCACGCTCTTGGGGGCCTTATAATGGGCCAAGCGCTCCTTGCAAAATGAGATAATCTCCTCCTCGGTTGCCTTACAGCCCTCCTTGAGGACCACGCAGGCCTTGACCGCCTCACCCCAGTGTGGATCGGGCACACCGATGACGGCTGCTTCCAGTACATGAGGGTGCATGTAAAGCACGTTTTCCACCTCTGTTGAATAGACATTTTCCCCGCCCGTTATGATCATGTCCTTTTTTCGGTCAACTATGTTCACATAACCTTCTTCGTCGATCACGGCAAGATCCCCGGTATGAAGCCATCCGTCACGGATGGCCTTGGAGGTCTCTTCCGGCATATTCCAGTATCCGGGCGTGACGATGTCTCCCTTGACAATTATCTCACCCACCTGACGATCATCCCGGGCCACCTCCCGGTCTTTCTCATCCACCACCTTTAGTCTGACATTGATGAATTCCCGGCCGGTCCTCGCTTTGAACCTCAGCTGCTCTTCCTGTGGAAGATCTCTCAGATGGCGCTTGAGGATGGAGAGAGTGAGGTAAGGGCTGGTTTCCGTCATGCCGTAGGTCTGGATGTAATCGGTATTGAAAGTCTCGATTATCTTGCGAACCAACTCAGGGGCGATGGGCGCGCCTCCGCTCAGGAGCACCCTGAGACTGGAATAGTCGTACTGTGCAACCTTTGGGTGGTGGACCATCATGTTGAGCATGGTGGGAATCAGGTTCGTGATGGTAACCTTTTCTCTCTCTATGGCCCTGAATACCGTTTCTGGATCAAAAGATGATATGATTACATGCTTTCCGCCCGCCCAGGTAATGGCGAAAGTCGCCCATGCGTCGGCAAGGTGAAAGAGGGGCGCCACGTGCACCCAATGGTCCCTATCAGTGAGCTGGAGTTCCGCAATGGTGCCAAGCGCATGGGTCTTGACATTCTTGTGGGTCAGCATGACACCCTTGGGCTTTCCTGTGGTGCCGCTGGTATAGTAAAGCTGGGCAATGTCCTCGTCTTCTAAGGCCGCATCGGGTGGCGGGGTGGCGGGGTGGGCTTTCAGCAGGGCCTCATAGTCCCATTCATGGGGCCCGGTCATCCCTGAAACCCTTTGGGTCCAGATGGTGTTGTGCGGCACGGAGCCGTGGGACGACAAAGAGTCAATGGCATCACGGAACTTAGCTTGGACAATGAGCGTGCGGGAGCCGCTGTCCTGCACAATAGTAGCAAGCTCCTTGGGTGAGAGCCTGAAATTCATGGGCACAAGGATTAAGCCGAGCTGCGCCGCGGCAAAGTAGGTCTCCAGGAAAACGTGGCAATTCTCATGGATGATGGCGAGGCGGTCTCCCTTTACAAGCCCAAGCCCTTTAAGGCCGTGGGCAAGCTGCCACACGCGCCCTGCGAATGCCCTGTAAGTCCATCTGAGATTTCCACAGACCACAGCTTCGCGGTGCGGATAAAGATCTGCGGCCTTAGGCAAAAGCTCATCAAGCGGCATGGTTTCTCCTCCATTGCATACCGTCAGAACTGGCGGGTGATGCGTTTATATTTTTGTTTCACATTTTATATTCAGATGCTATATGTACAAGGTTTGAGTGTCATTTATACCCCGTATGGGAAGTTTTTTCGAGCATAATTACAGGTGTAAAATAAGCGTACACAGGAAAAGAGTCCATGAGCCAGTTCAGTATAAAGTTTCTCCCTGACGATCATGCAGTGAAAGTTGAAGAGGGTACAACTATTGCCGAGGCGGCCCGTTTGGCAGACGTGTTCATCAACAACCTCTGCGGCGGGGAAGGCGTTTGCGGGAAATGCCGGGTCCAGGTCATCAAGGGGAGTGCCGAGGCCGAAGACCAGGCCATGGCCCTGCTTTCCGAGGAAGAGATCCGGAATGGCTATGTGCTGGCATGCCAGACCGAGATCCATGATGATCTGGAGATCATGATCCCTGTGGAATCACGGGCTGAGGAATCACAGATCATGACCGGAGAGGCAGGTGAGGTCTCCGAGGCTGAGAGAATCCCTCTGGTAAGGAAAATCTACCTGGAGCTTCCCGAGCCTACCATTGATGACAATATCTCGGATATCGAGAGGGTGAACAGGGAACTGAGGCGCAAGATCGGGTGGCATTCTTTCGGGATTCCGCTCCACTGCCTGCGCGCACTTTCTGAAAAGCTTCGCTCCAATGACTGGAAGGTTACCGCAACGGTGGTAAGGGATATCCGTGGCTATCGAATACAGCGAATTGAACCCCGGGATACCACATCGCAAAATTACGGCATTGCCGTTGATGTGGGCACGACTACCATTGTTGTGCAGCTCGTGGACATAAACTCGGGCAAGGTAATTGATGTAGAAGGTAGCCTCAATCGTCAAGCCCGCTACGGGGAGGACGTCATATCCCGGATGATATTTGCAGCCAAAAAGGATGGCCTGCCCGTTATGACAGAAGCTGTGGTGGAAAACATTAACGAGCTGGTGGAGAAGATCTGCGAAAGGCAGGATATAGCCGGAGATCAGATTAATGCGGCAGTAGCTGCCGGAAATACCACCATGAGCCACTTTCTGCTGGGGCTGAATCCCTCCGCGATACGGCTGGACCCATATGTTCCTACGGCCGATGTTTATCCCCATGTACTTGCCAGCGATGTGGGCATCAAGATTAATCCTTACGGGGTCCTGGTCACTTTGCCCAGTGTGGCCTCTTACGTAGGAGGAGACATAGTGGCCGGGGTAATGTCCTGCGGCATCGCCGACAGCGGGCAGATTATGGGTCTCATAGATATCGGCACAAACGGTGAGATCGCCATCGGCAACAACGAATGGCTTGTGTGCTGTTCCGCCTCTGCCGGCCCTGCATTTGAAGGTGGCGGTACACGGTGCGGCATGAGGGCTATCAAAGGGGCCATTGAGAAGGTAGAGATAAACAACGGCACAGTAGAATATGAGACTGTGGGGAATGCAAGACCCAGGGGAATATGCGGTTCGGGTCTGATAGATTGCATCTATGAACTTGTCAGGAACGGGATAATAGGTGCGGACGGGAAGTTCAACAGGGATTCGGGCGATGAGAGGCTATTGTTGACCGATGAGATCCCCCAGTACATCATTGCACCGGCAGAGGAATCGGAGACGGGCCAGGACATCGTCATTACGGAATCGGATATTGACAACCTGATCAAGTCAAAAGGGGCGGTGTTTGCCGCCATCAAGTGTTTGGTGGACTACATCGGGCTGGGGTTCGATCAAATAGAGACCCTGCACGTTGCAGGCGGCTTTGGCAACTTCCTCAATATCCCCAAGGCGATCGCCATCGGGCTCCTCCCGGACATGCCGCGCGAAAAGATAAAGTTCGTGGGGAACAGTTCCCTCGCAGGGGCACGGATGTGCCTGCTCTCGGAAGCCGCGCTGGAAAAATGCCTGAATATCTCCAGGTCCATGACCAATGTTGAACTCTCCAATTACAAGCCCTTCATGGACGAATATATCGCCGCCCTATTCCTCCCCCACACGGAAAGGAGGCTGTTCCCCTCGGTCAAATATTGATCCAACATGATTACCTGACACCCTCAAGACCACAGGCTCGGGCTGGGGTGTGAGCACTTCTCTTCAGAATAACCATGGGCATAATCGAAGTACCGGATCCGGATTTTGTCAAGCAATTCTCGAGGTCGGACCGCCAGGAGACAGCAGCCCCCGGAACACTCATCGTAGATGCTCACGTTGATCTGCCCCGCTGTGTTATGGAGATGGAGGAGGATCTCTCTTTTGCAGAGCTCAAGGAGGGGCCCTTTACACCGGCCATCGCCCGGGAGGCAGGAGTGGGGCTCTTTTTCTGCGCCCTTTATTGCGAAGATGACTACAACGGGGCCTTAGCTGAAGGCCGCCTTCGGGAGGTCCTCGATCTTGCGCTCGATCGTCTTGGGCAAATCTCCATTATAGAGAGAAGTAGCGACCTACAAAACCTGGGGGAGGAGCACGCACTACCCGGGACGCTTCTTCTGGTAGAGAATGCAGATGCCTTGGCAGGGAACTTGGCGCTGGTCGATGAATTGAAAGAGAAGGGAGTCAAGGTTGTTGGCCTCACCCATACGGGCCGAAATCGCATTGCCCAGGGCGCTGGCATCCCATATCCGGATGGGATCACCGACAAGGGGAAAGAGGTGATTCGCGCCCTTCAAGATCACAGGATCGTCCTGGACGTGGCCTACCTGCACCCCAAGTGCTTCTGGCAGCTCATGGACATGATGGAAGGCCCTGTGGCTACCACCCACACAGGCATCCGGAAGGTATATGACCTCCCGGGGAATATTGACCTGGATCAGGCCGGGGAGATCATTGAGCGGGGCGGGATGGTAGGGATGACGTTCGATCCGGAGATGCTTGCCCCTGAGGGCTTGGCCTCAATTGAGGACCTGTTTGTGCACGTGGATGTCCTTGTGCAGAGGTTCGGGCCGGAAAGCGTTGGCATAGGTTCCGGTTTTTGCGGCTTCAAAAAAGCCCTTGAAGGGCTGGAGGATGTGGGCAAGATATACCGATTCCGTGAAATGCTCCTTCGTCACGGTTATGGGGAGGATGCTGCGGCAGGGATCATGGGGCTTAACTGGCTGCGGTTTTGCGAGGATCTCTTAGAGTGAATGCCTCGTTAAGAAATCTCTCTCATGGTAGTAAAGTATCAGCTCGGGGCATACCTGCACAGGAGCCACATCAATCCCAAGCCCTCAGCCGGGCAGCCGGGCATTGCATTGAAGCACGAAGGAGACCGTTTTCACCACTATGAACCAGGAGTTTTCATGAGACAGCGCCGATGGCAGGCGGGGGTTTTCTTTCCCGCCACACTTTGTTTTTTGATCGCCTGGGTCCTCACCGCTGACGCCGCGGACCCGTCCAAGGAGCCTATACCGCAGCCGAGGAAGGCTTGCGAATTGTACGAAACCGTTACGAGAACGGGCTTATCACCATCGTCCATCTCCTGGATGCGGAGGTGGCGCTGCAGCGGGCCCGAACCAACTATCTTCATGCGATCCACGACTATAGGGTGGCCATGGCCAGGCTTCAACTTGCCGCGGGCACCGTGGATGAGACATT
>JAOZOW010000038.1 GCA_029933075.1 Deltaproteobacteria bacterium
CCAGCATATGTGCCACAGGCAGGCCGCATCATCATACAGGAAATTAGGGTAAACCTTAAGGCCCTTGCAGATTTTCCCATAAATAAGTGCCGAACACAGAGAGTCCTCCTGGCGGTCAATCCAGTAAAAACATTGAGCTATAGACGAAAACCTTATTCTGGATTCTGACTTCTGGATTCTTCGTTGGAATACCCGCCATAGCCTCCGGCCTCTGACCCGGCCCAAAGGACCAGGTTTCCCTGTGGGCAATAAAATATTGTTTGCATATAATTCCCGGATAGGTTATTTGAGTGCAGGCCTGAATACAGGCGTATATTTCAGGTCGTTGGATGAGGCTCATGCATAAGAGAAGCAGCATAGGTGCAGGCACTTTCTTTAAACATTTCTTGCGGTTGGCTCGACATCCCTGGATAGGAACCAAATGGGGAAAGTTAGAAGTTGACAAGTGGCTCTTTGACCTTTTCTCCCCCCGGTTCAGGGACGGCCGGGCAGGGGAAATCCGCCAGGTCAGCATCCGGATCACGGATGTCTGTAACCTCCGTTGCCATACCTGCGGGCAGTGGGGAGACAGCGGTTTTCTCCACGGGAAGGAACTTAAGGAGCTGAAAAAGGAGGAAGTTACTCCCCACCGCTACAGGGAGCTTTTCGTAGATCTTGTGCGACATGGCCACAGGCCGATCATCTACTTTTGGGGTGGGGAGCCCATGCTGTATGACGGTATCCTGGAACTCATAGAAGACGCAAGGGCACTGGGGCTGCCTTCGGCCATTGCCACCAACGGTACCCACCTGGCCGCATCTGCAGAGCGTCTTGTGGATATCCCCCTGTTTCTGTTGCAAATCTCCATAGACGGTCACTGTGCAGAGCTACACAACAGCGTCCGACCGTCTGCCGGCGGCGGCGACAATTTTGGGCAGATAATGGCCGGTCTCGAGGCCGTGAACCTCATCAGGAAAAGGCGAAAAAGGGAACTCCCGCTGATCGCTTCCCTCACCGTCATATCCCGTGCCAACTTTCGACATCTGGTGGATATCTACGAAGCCTTCAAGGATAAGGTAGACCTGTTTGTGTTTTATCTATCATGGTGGATCGACCCGGAGGCGGCCCGGGCCCATGAACGGGATTTTTACAGGCGGTTCGGGTTTTTCCCTACAAAGCACTGGGGATGGATCGGGGACTGGAAGCCTGACGACTATGGCGAACTGGATCGCCAACTGCGGGTGATCCTGGCAAAGGCCCGCCCCTGGAGCGCGACCCCGGTCACCCTGATCCCCCACATCACAGGGGCTGATAATCTCCGGGCCTATTATACGGATCACAGGGCGCGCTTCGGTTTCAACCAATGCATTTCCATCTACAAGGTCGTGGAAATAAACAGTAACGGCGACGTTTCTCCCTGCCGCGACTACCATGACTATGTGGTAGGCAATATCAAAACCGCTACAATCACTGAATTGCTGAATTCCCCAAAGTTCAGACAATTCAGGCGGAGCCTTACCGATGAAGGCCTGATGCCGGTCTGCTCCCGGTGCTGCGGGCTAATGGGATACTGAATTGCATGAAAAGATTCAAGAGAAGGGATCATGAGAAACCCGCGCATATTTGATGAAATAGACAGCTTCGTCTTTTCCATCGAAGGGAAAAAGTTGGGACTCTATCCTTATTTCAGGGAAATCATCTCCGAGCAGGACACAGAGGTCTTTATCCGGGGCAACAAAAAGCTCCTGATGTTGGGGTCCAACAGTTACCTCGGTTTGACAAACCACCCCGAGATCAAGGAAGCGGCCCGGGCGGCAATACAAAAATATGGCACGGGCTGCGCGGGATCGAGATTTCTCAACGGCACGCTGGATATCCACGAAGAGTTGGAAAGCGAGCTGGCCGCCTGGGTGGGGAAAGAAGCGGCACTGCTATATTCCACCGGTTTTCAAGTCAATCAGGGGGTCATTGCCACAGTGCTGAGCGGCCGGGACCACATCCTGATGGATACCTATAATCATGCAAGTATCATAGATGGAGCCAAGCTCTCCATGGCCAAAATAAGCTGGTATGCCCATAATGACATGGATGACCTGGAAGAAATCCTTTCGGGGATCCCCGAGAATAAGGGCAAGTTCATTGTGAGCGACGGCATCTTCAGCATGGAGGGCGATATCGTCAAGCTGCCCCAGCTTGTGGAGCTTGCAGAAGAATTCAACGCGGTGCTGATGATCGACGACGCCCATGCCTTAGGCGTGCTGGGAGACCAAGGGAGCGGCACCTCAGCTCATTTCGGAATGACCGATAAGGTGGATTTCATCATGGGTACGTTCAGCAAATCCCTTGCCTCCATAGGCGGGTTCATCGCCTCCGATAAACAGACCATTGAATTCCTGAAGCACCATTCAAGGGCGCTCATTTTCAGCGCCAGCATGCCCCCTGCATCTGTTGCCGCCGTGCTCGCCGCACTCAAGATCATCAAGCGTGAGCCTGAGCGGATTGAGACTCTGTGGAACAATACCCGGATGATGAAAGAAGGCCTTCTATCAATGGGACTTGATACGGGGCTATCGGAATCGCCCATCATTCCCGTCCATATCGGAAAGATTCCCACTCTGATGGTTATGTGCAAGCGGCTTGAAGATGAGGGCGTCTTTGTCAATCCTGCTATCCCACCGGCGGTCCCGCCGAATGATTGTCTCTTCAGAATTAGCCTCATGGCAACCCACACGGAATCACAAATAGCTTTTGCCCTTGAAAAAATCGAAAAGGTGGGAAAAGAGCTGGGAGTCATTTAAGTGATCACCGTAAGGGAGGTGACCGGTAGCCGGAAGGGGATGAAAGACTTCATCAATTTCCAGTACCGGCTCTACAAAAACGAGCAAAACTGGTGCCCGCCGCTGAGAATCGAAAGAAAGAGATTCTTCAGTCCCAAAAACCCCTATATGCATCACAGCCGGGTGGCCTATTTTGTGGCATATGCGGGCGAAAGGCCGGTGGGCAGGGTGACGGCCCAGATCGACGGCATCTACAACCGCTATCACAAGAGCAGGCAGGGCTTTTTCGGCTTCTTTGAATCAATACGTGAAAGGGAGGCGGCCGAGAAGCTGATGGAGAGGGCCGAAGCATGGGTCAAATCAAATGGTATGAATTCCATTACAGGCCCGCTCAACTTTTCCACCAACCATGAAATCGGTTTCCTGACCCGGGGATTTGAAAGACCCAATGTAACCCTGATGCCCTACACCAAGGCCTACTATCCAGAATTTTTCCATGGCCTCGGATACCGTGAAGAAAAGCGCCTGCTGGCCTATTGGATGACAGGGGTGCGGGAGATCCCAAAAATTCTCATCCGTCACGCAAGAGAGGTGGAAAGAAGAATGGGGACATCTGTGCGTGTCAGGAATCTCAATATGAGGAAGCTGGGCCGCGACGTTCGCATAGCCTTTGACATCTATAATGAAGCGTGGAGCCGGAACTGGGGGTTCGTGCCGGTTAGAGATGAAGAGGTCTCAGAGTTTGCCTTGGGCCTCAGACTCATCGGCAACTCCCGCATCATGTTTATTGCCCATATGGATGGTGAACCCGCAGGGATCCTGATCGCCATTCCAGATATCAATGAAACACTTATCAAAGTTGCGGGCGGACGCCTGTCTCCACAAGGCGTTTTCAGGCTGCTTGCCGGGATGAAGCGCGAGAAAACCGTAAGGGTTATTATCATCGGGGTAAAAAGCGGATACAGGAGGCTGGGACTGGGCCTGTACCTCTACTATCATCTGTTCAGGGCACTGGTAACCAGCACATCTTTTGAAAATGTGGAAACCTCCTGGGTTCTGGAAGACAACAGCGGGATGAGCAGGATTCAGCAGCTATTGGGAGCAGATCCCTACAAAAAATATGTCATCTTCAGGAAAGACCTGGAGGCATAGCTTGAAATCCGTTATGCTTACAGGGGCCACGGGATTCATAGGCTCCCACATTGCCGAAAAATTGGTTGAGAAAGGGGTCTTGACACATCTCCTTGTGAGGAGACGAACCGATCTCCTGAACCAGTTGGAAAAAAGGGGGGCAAGGGTCCATGTTGCCAACCCTGACGATCTTGCAGGGTTGAAAGATTCCTTCCGGGACGCCGATACGATCATCCACTGCGCCGGAACCACGAGGGGCCTGAAGCGGGATGACTATATCCGGGGAAATGTGACGTTTACAGAAAATATCCTTTCCATTCTTGGTGAGCCCCAGAGAATTGTGTATATCAGCTCCCAAGCCGTGGCAGGACCCTCCAATTCCCGGGGCCCGGTTGAAGAAGATACTCTGCCCAACCCTCTGACACATTACGCCGAGAGCAAGGTCATTGCCGAGGACAGGGTAAGGGACTGGGGAAAACAGAATAGAAACAACTTCGTAATCATCCGGCCCAGTGCGGTTTACGGGCCGAGGGAGAGGGGCATCCATACATATTTCAAACTCATAAAGATGGGCATTTTTGTCCTCCCGGTGGATGGCAGGAATCGTTTCTCCATAGTGCATGTGGAAGACCTGGTGGAGGCGGTCCTTAAGGCAGCGGGGCATTCGCCTGGTGGTGAAACCTATTTTGTGGCCAACGATGAGCCCTGCACCTGGGAGAAATTGGGCAAGACCATTCAGGAGGCCTTGAAAAAAACCCATGTACTGAAGCTGCCCCTCCCACGGTTTACTCAGCATATTGGGCCCTTTTTCTGCGATCTCATCTCCCTGATCTCCGGAAAGCCCATGTTTATGAGCAGCCAGAAGATGATAGAGCTGAAGCAGAGGGCATGGGTGTGCAGCAATCGAAAAATCAAAAGGATGGTGGGATGGAAACCCAAGATCCCTTTTGAAAAAGGCATTGAGCTGACAGCGAATTGGTATATCAAAAACAACTGGATCTAAAAACAAAGGTAGCAAGCCACCGCATCCAACAAACCCATGAACATATTGATCCTGCTCTCCATGGCTTTTGTCCTGCTGGGTCTTACCGGCTTAATTGACCGTGGAGGACGTCCTCTAAGAAGAAAAGCCCGCGGGCGGAGTCCTGTCGATCCTTCCCGCTGGCCCGGTGTGGGAGTGATCGTGCCCGCAACCGGTAAGGCATCAATCCTATCCTCCTCAATCCATTCGCTCCTCGTCCAGGATTATCCTTCTTATGAAATCGTGTTTGTCACACGGACTTTGGAGGATCCTGCAAGCGAGATTATACGTCGGGCCATAGGAGAATTTAAACATGCAAAGCATGTCATAAGCGGCAAGGCTGAGGGCTGCGGGCAGAAGAATCATAACCTGCTGGTCGGGCTGAAGGCGCTGGGAGGGGACGCGGAAGTCCTGGTTTTCTGCGACAGCACCCGCAAGGCAACACCTCAGTGGCTGAGGGCCCTCGTCCGGCCCATTGCCATCAAGGAGGCCGCCGTAAGCACCGGTTACCACCACATCATTCCTGCAACACATGATATCTGCACCACAGGACGCGCCATCACGGTGCTGCTCCTTTACTTGACACAGGGCGTGAGCTGGTTGACACAGCCCTGGGGGGGGAGTACGGCCATCACGAGGAAACTCTTTAATGATCTCCGCGTGAGTGATATATGGTCGCGAAATGTGGTTGATGACGTATCACTTGCCGCCTGCCTCAGGAAGGCTGGGATCAGGGTAATAAATACTCCTGAGGCATGCCTCACAACACCCCTGGCCCAAGAAACCCTAATAGGCTGGCAGGAGTGGTTCATCCGGCAAATCCTTTACCTGAAATTCTGTCTTTTTGGAAGCTGGATGGCGCTTCAACTTTACTGGCAGCTTTTGACCGCACTGCTTGTATGGGCATTTATCAAGTGCTGTACGATCGGCGTGGGAGGAAACGCCTCACTTTCCGTTCTTGCAGCGCCTCTTTTTTTGACAGCCCTCGCATTCATGGGGGCGATCCTCAGGCGGCTCCATCCAGACCCTGGGCCCTTTTGGATCTGGCTTGCCGCCTTTTATCTCAATATCTTTCTGGTAAGTTGGTGTCTCCTCCGCACTCTTTTTACTCGACAGCTTTACTGGAGAGGAATACTCTACCGTGTGGATCGAGGCGGTATAGTCCTGGATGCCAAAGAAACAGAAAGCTTGTGAAAATATCTTGCAAAAAGAAAATTTATGTGATTATCTAATTAATTTTATTAAGCATATTGTTCAGGAGTATTTAGATTATGGCGCCAACTGCTCGAAATCCTGTGATTGCCTTTGTGTGGCGATCCCAGGAGATCATCCGCCCCGTTGTGGAAATGGCCCATCAGACCGGTACCTGTGCCATATTCGACATCAGCGATGTCCATCCCTTAAAAGCGGTGCCATCCCTCAAGGATTCCGGCGGCCGGCAGGTCAAGGTTTCAGCGGAGCATTTTATGGATGCCTCCGTGGAAAAGCTGCTGAGCGAGACTCCCGTAGACACGCTTTGGATCGAATATCATCCTTCCATTGATCCTATCGATCCCGACCGTTTTATTGAACGAATCCATGAGCTCGGGACGAATATCACTTGTGTGCCAATTGTCTCTGACCCCGAACTCCTGACCCGTTTGAGCGGTCTGGAACCCCCTTTAGAGGCCCTCGGGCTGAAAGGCAATGAAGCGTCCGGATTCGTTGGGGCAGAGACTACCGCCATGCTATTCACCACGATTCGGGAATACTTGAAAAACCTCGAGAAGGCTCCTCTTCCCTTCATATGGGGCGGCATTGGTACCCCTGAGGCTGCCGCGGCATTTTTGACCAGCGGCGCTCAGGGGATTGTGTTCGAAAGCCTCCATTGGCTGACTGATATGGTTTCAGTGAACCGAACGCAACGCCAAAGACTTGAGAGGGTGCGCTTCGACCACACCACCATCGTGGGACAGGACTTGGGAGTCCCCTGCCGGGTCTTCAGCAAAGGAAATTCACAGGCCGTAAAGAGTCTCAGGGAATTTATGGGCAGCCTATGTAGCGGTGATATCGGCCTGAAACAACGAGCGGCATTTGCCGCGCGTGTTAGACAAACGGCTGTTTCCGCCTTGGAGAGCCCTCTGGACCGACAGGATCTCGTCCTCCTCGGACCTGAAGCAGCCTTTGCCGCAGGGTTTTCAGAGCGATTCGGCAAGACCACCCGGGAGGCTCTTGACCGCTTTATGAAAGAGATCCTCAGGGTTTGTAAAGAAGCGCCTCTGATCAATGAAAACTTCTCCCATGGCCCTATAACTAAAAAACTCGGAACCAGATATCCCATCATTCAGGGGGCCATGTCATGGATCAGCGATAAGCCAGAGTTCGCCCTCGCAGTAGCTGACGCAGGGGGGCTGCCCACACTGGCTCTCGGGCTCAGAAGCCGCGATCAACTGGAGCGCGAGCTGGGTTCTGCAAAAGAGATACTCGGGGATCGACCATACGCGGTAAATTTTGTGGCCCTGCCCGAAAATCCCCACCGCAATGAACAACTGGCCTGGATAAAGGAAACATCCCCCCCATTCGCAGTCATTGCTGCGGGCGACCCTTCTTTTGCCTCTGAACTCCGGCAAGAGGGAATCCAGGTGATTTATCTTGCCCCTGGCGAGGGGTTGATTCGAATGGCACTGGAGGCCGGTGTGGATTTTATCGTGCTGGAAGGGAACGAGGCAGGCGGTCACGTGGGCGAGCACTCCACACTCACACTGGCGCAAATAGCCTTAGAGATGAAGCGCTCCGAACCGGACCTATTCGAAGGACGGCACATTATACTGGCGGGAGGAATCTTTAACCGCGAGACCGCCTTCAGGGCGGCCATGGTAGGGGCGGAAGCAGTCCAGATGGGCACCGCATATTTAGCCACAAGGGAGATCGTGGCCACGGGCGCCCTTAGCCCCCTATATCAACGACTGGTGATTGAAGCCGCACCAGGCCAAACGTCTGTCTCTGGTGAGAGCATCGGCCTACGAGTTCGTTCCCTCAATACTCCCAAGGTGAATGCGATCCATGAATTGGAGAAGGATTTTATAGCCGGCCATCGGGATGAAGCAGCCATTCGGCCTCAGCTTGAAAACCTGAGCGCCAACAGCCTGCTCATTGCCGCCAGAGGAGTGGAAGACCCTGACGGCCCATCCCTTGACGAAGAGACTTGCATTAAAGAGGGGCAGTTCATGAGCGGTGCCATAGCCGGCACCGTAAACAGGATCTATAGCGTGGCAGAGCTCCATCGGGAAGTGGCCGAAGGCGAGTTCAGGCCGACTACCGTTGAGATAGAGCAGCAAAGGGGCCCTTCCTCGGTCCGTATCAGCCGCCCCCATGTGAGGGAGAATGGCAATCTTATCGCTATAACCGGAATGTCTCTCGTAAATGCCTTGGGCAACAATCCCCAGGAAATATGGGAAGCCTCGCTGGCAATGAAATCAGGAATTTCTGAAATCCCACCCTCCAGGTGGGACCACACTATTTATCATGATCCTGACCCGCGGGCGCAGGGTAAAACCTATTGCAAGGTGGGCGCCTTCCAGAATATCAGCATTTCCCGCAAAGAGCTTGGCATTGCACCTCAGGATTTCCGCACCATGTCATTTGCGACCAAACTGACCCTTTGGCTTGCCGAGCATGCCATAAGGCAGTCTGGGATCTTGGACTCTGATATACCCAGGGAACGAATAGGAGTTCTCATCTCCCAGAATTCCGGCGAGACAGCGGCCACGGTACCTGATCTGGTTTTTGACGTGTACACCCATGAGATTATTCGCTCCATGCGCGACCTGATCCCCATGAGTCCTGATCTCGAAGAAGCGACTGAGCAGAAGATCAAGTCGGGCCGCATAAGTGTGGACGATACCACGCTTCTGGGAAGGCTCAACTGTGCGGCCGGTGGATTCATCTGCAACAAGTATGGATTCATGGGACCCTCTTATTCTGTTTCCGCAGCCTGTGCCACAAGTCTGGTGGCCCTCTATAGCGCCATCCAGATGATAAAGAACGGGATCATTGATGCGGCCGTGGTGGGAGGGGGTGAGGAACTCCTCCAGCCGGCCCATTATCTTGAATTTTCAGCCCTGAGGGCCTTAGCTGGTCTCTCGGGACAGGAACGACCCGCTCATGAGAGCAGCCGTCCCTTTGACGCCTCCCGCGACGGCATGGTCCTCGGCGAGGGCGGCGGGATGATAGTCATCGAGCGCGCATCCACTGCGGAAAAACGTGGCGCAAGGGTGCACGCCTATATTACAGGCATCGGGGCAAGCAACAACCACCAAGGCATGGTGGAATCCCTGGCCGAGACTCAGAAGATCGCCATCAATGCTTCCTTCCAAGAGGCTGGGTACGGACCCGAGAGGGTGGATCTGGTTGAGTGCCACGCTACCGGCACTGTCCAAGGGGACATGGAAGAGGTCAAGGCCCTAAAGGATCTTTTCAAATGCCATAACCCTGCGGTACTCACCTCCTTCAAATCTCAGATTGGACACACTTTAGGTGCATCGGGGCTTAATAATCTTATTCACGGGATTGCCGCAATGCAAAGCGGGATCTATCCTCCCACCTTGAACTACCGGATGCCTGATCCCAATATCAGTCTTGAGTCATGCGGATTCCGTGTGCCTGTCGAGCCTATGGATTGGCCTCGGCCCAATGGGGGGCCCCGTCATCTCATGGTTAATGCCTTTGGATTCGGCGGCGCCAACTATGTTGTCCAGCTTCAAGAGTGTATGGAAGATTCAAGTCCTCTTTTTGCGCCTATCTCTATGGTGGAAGCGCGTGAAAAGGCGCCCTCTTCAAGCAAGGAGGCATCCCAAAAGCTGGAGGGTGTCTTCTTTCTCCGTATGGATATGGGAGGAAGACCTTATCGTTTAGGTGTCCTGGCAGAGCACGAAACAGAAGCCCGAGAAAAAGTCGCCGCCCTTGACCCAGTATGCAAAGGACTGCCTCCTACCCGGAAATGTCTCCGGACCATGGCACGCAAGGGCATCTTTGCCGGTCCCTGCGATCAAACCACTCCTCCGCTGGCTTTTGTTTTCGCAGGGCAGGGCTCGCAGTATGCCGGGATGGGAAAGGCTCTCTACGACATATTTCCTCCTATCCGGCAATGGATGAATCGTATCGCCGCCAAGGCCGATTTTGACCTCCTGGATATCCTTTTCAGCGCCAGAGAAGAAGATCTTCGCAACACCCGCCTCCAGCAACCAGCCCTCTTTGCACTGGAATACGCTATGGTCCAGCACCTTATATCCCTGGGGGTAAAACCCCGGGCCATGGCCGGACATAGCTTGGGCGAATTGGTGGCCCTGAGCATTGCGGGTGTATTCTCATATGAAGATGGATTCCGGATCGTCAACAAGCGAGCCGAATGTATGGACAAGGCCGCCCGTCTGAATGAAGACCCCGGAACCATGGTTGCCGTAGACGGTCCCATGGAAGTCCTGGAGGCCAAAGTCGCTGATCGGGAAAATATCTATTTTACCAATTTCAACTCTCCTCGCCAGGTCGTCCTGGGCGGAGGCACAGATTCAATCATGGATCTCATGGAAGAACTCAAGAGGGAGGGATACCGGGCCACGCAGCTCAGGGTTAGCATGGCGTTTCACTCTCCTGTCATGAAGGTCATCCATGATGAGATGAAGGAATTCATCTCGGACATCCCCTTTCACAGGCCACGCATTCCTGTGATCTCAAACACCACAACCAAACCTTTCCCGGATGATCCCGAAGAGATCAAAAAGATACTTATGGCTCACCTGGAATCCCCTGTCCACTGGATGCAGAATGTAACGGCCCTGTGGGAAGATTACGGTGTCAGGACCTTTGTGGAAATCGGCCCGAAGGATACGCTTTGTAATCTAATAGCGGATACCTTCGAGCAGGCCCGCTGCATAAACACCTGCATCCCCGAATCTGAAGCCCGCGCCTATCGATCAGCAGCAGCAAGGCTTTACGCGGACGGTCATCTGGAAGTAAATGAAGTTGCACCGAAAGTCGGTGCGCCCAGTCGTTGGAGCACGGAGGGAACGCTGCCCGAGCCCAAACAAACAGAAAAGCGGACAGCCAATCTTGCTGTAGCAGATGTGGTCCAGAGAGAGATCAATTCCTTTGTGCTGGAGTCTTTTGGCAGGTTCCTCAAACCCCAGATCGTCGAGGCAGTGCGCCGGGAAGTTGATCCATCTTTTACCGAAAAACGCCTTGAGGAATTGCTTTCATCGAGTGCGTCCCAAAAAGCTGTCGCCGGAGCCATGACGCCGCATCCACCCGAGAAGGAAACGGCTGCTCCCGCTTCCTTTGACTATCTTGAAGAACTCATCCAGATCATCATGGAGACCACCGGATACGAGCGAGATGAGATCGAGCCCGACATGGACATCCGCCAAGATCTTGCCATCCGTTCAAGCCGACTGCCTGTCATCATGGATGCGGCGGAACGTCGCTTCGGTATAACCATGAACATCGAAGACTATATCGGGCTCCGCACGGTCCGGGAAGTAGCAGATCGGATTGCCGAAGTGGCTGGCCTAAAAGGAACAAGTGCCGCTAAAGTAGTGCCCATCAGGGCCACCGTATCCGACGGGGAGACTCTTTCCGGCAAGGAGGCCGAAGAGGGCCCACCGCCTGTAAAACGCCTTATTTTCCGGGAAGAGCCGCTCACAGTGGGCCAAGAGACTCTCGATCCTCTGACCCTCGAGCCCGGTCAAAAAGTGGCCCTCTTCAACCTGAGCCCCGGGTCTGAGCTGGCATCCCGCGTTGAATCATACCTGGAAGAAGAGCTGAAGGCAGGGGTGTTGAGCATTGAGGCATTGCCTGACCCAAGCGCAAGAGGGCCCTACGATCTGAGAAACATTAAAGGCGCTGAGAGAGCCCTGGGTCGAATCACGGAGGAAAAGAACCTCTCGGGTCTTATATTCGTACTGGATCGCCATTCGGATAACGCATTGGGGTCCATGGAATCAGTCCCGGGTGTTCTCACGAGGCTCTTTATGGTGATGAAATCCCTTATGGGCTCTTCGCAAAAGACGTTCTGCCTCCTTGTACAAAAGGAGCTCCCCGACGCAGGCTCTGCGGTCGTTGCGGCAGAGGGCATACTGGGAATGTTTCTGACAGCCGCCCATGAGTACGGCTCCGTACTTTTCAGAAGCGTTACCCTGGATGAGGAAACTTCAGTCCGTACGGCTCTGGCCAGAGCCCTGGACCGGGCCACAAAAAACATTCAACTAATCTTCCATGGCGATGATCCGTTCACACTCAAGGCCTGTGTTGAACCGGCGCCCATGAAAGAAAAAGCCCCGGTCCTATTGCAGCCCGGTGATGTTGTGGTGATCTCTGGCGGTGCAAAAGGCATTACCAGCTATATTGCAAAGGCCTTGGCTCCATTCAGACCCAAGCTGGTTCTGCTCGGAACGAGCCTCCTGGATTCCTCTATCAACTACGATGAAATCATGTCCGCTGAGGACACTGTTGAGGATGCACTCAGGCGTTTGGTGGGTAAGAGAAGCCCCGATCTTGATGAACAGGCCCTGGAATCTGAAACCCGACGCCTTCTGTCGAGCCTGGAGGTCGCCAAGACCCTTAAAGACCTTGGTGAGCTGGGACTGGAAGTCTCCTATCATACCTGTGATGTCTCTGATCCCGATACGGTCAACAGTGTCCTGGATAAAGTAATCCAGCATCACGGCAGGATAAACGGGATCATCCACGGCGCAGGGATCCTCAAAGACGCGCTTATGCACGAGATGACCCCGGCCGAATTTGCCGACGTGGTCAACGTAAAGCTCCTGGGGGGATGGAATCTCTTTAGCAGAGCACGGGGGAAGGGCCTCCGATTCATGATCGGGCTCTCTTCAGTAAGCGCAATTCAGGGAAATCCCGGGCAGGTTAACTATTGTGCGGCCAATAGGGCCCTTTCCGGCCTGATAAAGGGCCTAACGATCCGGGCGGACGATGGGTTCGTGGGGAAGGCGCTGATCCTCCCGCCCATTGAAGGCACCGGGATGGCCGATGATCCCGAATTGAGAGAACTCTTGAAACTCAAGGGAATGGAATCCGCCTACGTGCATGTAACTGAACTGGCCGAATTTTTCTGCCGAGAGCTGGTCTTAGGACCACATGACCAGAAATGGGTCATGCTGACAAGGACACTGCCCGATGTTCCAACCACACATATTGATCTTGAACCACCCTCCTCTGATGGCACCTCCTTAGAGTCAGGAGGTGTGATTTTCCATATGGCTGATCTCCCCATGATCGATAGAGTGAACCACATGGACCTGGCAGCTGGCCGGATCGAAGCTCAACGCAATATTTCACATGACCGTGATCTATGGCTAAAAGATCACAGACCTTTCAAACTCCTCAAGCAACCCTTGTTTTCCGGAATCATGGCAGTGGAGACTCTAATGGAAGCCGCCCACCTGCTGCATCCTTATCTGGATATAAGGGGTATCCGTCAGGTGAAATACAGGGATGTGTTGGACTGTCCCCCAGGGATTGAAAGGGCGGCAAAAATTATTGGCACCCGACAAGGATTGATTGACGGCGAGGCAGTCTGCAGGGTTACCTTTTCAAGCGCTGGAGTATCGCCATCAGGAAGACGCTCGGATCGTTGGACTACCAACTATGAAGGAGAGGTAATCCTTGGAGTGGGTAAGCATGCCCTGACCCAATGGGATGATTTTCCGGTGAGCTCGGAAGAGCTCGATACTCCCCCAATTTCAACCGAGCAAATCTTAAAGGCCTATGAGGAGGGCACTGCCCTCAAAGGTCGCTATCGGGTCCTCCATTCCTTGGATGGCACGGGACCGGGTGTAGTCAAAGGAAGCATGCTTTACCGGGAAAGCGATGATTTTGCCGATCTGAGCGGCTGCTCTTACCGCTATTCGCCTTACCTTCTTGAGGGTCTGATGCATATTGTGGCTTTTTACACTTTGATGCGCGAAGGCCAAGGCTCATGGCACCTGATTCCCGGGGGCATTGATGAGATGCGATTTGCGCGGCGTTGCGGAGACGGCGAGCACATCATACTCGAAGCAAGGCTGCGTTCAGAAGACAGCAGGAGTTACGCATGGGATGCCCGCGGCGTGGATGAATCAGGGGCTGTTATCATGCAGGTGACAGGACTTCAAATGATGAGATTCGCTCGGTAAAAGGCAATGGCCGTCATGCATAATCCAAATTATTCCACTTTCCCCTCCTCTTTCCAGGGTACCCTTTTACATGCCACCCCCCTGTTCGAGTTTGAACCTGATCCACCGGTTCATACAGTGCGCTTTCCGGGAAAAAGCTTCTCCGTCCTTTTTTCGTCTGAAAAACGAGGTCCTTGCGCAAAGGAGCGCGTGGTGAAAACGTTACTCGGTGAACTGACCAGACTGGAGGCTCACCATGGAGAAATCCCGGCAAATATCCCCCCTTTTTTTTCAAGGGGCCCTCTGGGGCAACCTTTGCTTCACCTGAGGAAAAATGTAGGCCCTCATGTCTCCTTCACCTACGACGAAAACCAAATATGGGCCTCCATATCTACCCAGGGCCATGTGGGCATTGATGTAGCATCTCCAGTGGAGTTCATGGGATATTATCCTTATACGCGAGCATTTAGGGGCGCTGAGTTCCGGCTTGCCAAAGGCTTTTGTGAGGGATACCCCCAGAGAGCGGCGGCACTCCTGTGGTCCCTCAAGGAGGCAACGGTAAAGGCCTTCGGGTGCGGCTTCAATCTTATGGCTCCCCTTGATATAGAGGCTAAATCCTTCCGCCTATGGGAAAAAGGGCTATTGTTCGAGATGAAGGCAAAAGAGCCTGTCTCCGCATGGGCCCGCCCATTGGGGCAGGCCTGGCTTGCTATAGCCCTGATCGAATCATGAACTACGAGCCCTTCACGTCAACTTTCCATCTGATTAGGGAAAAATGAAAATACTCAACGAGCTGCATGGCTTTTTCTGGCGCAGCTTCTCCACCAACAACTGCAATACATATTTGATCGATGGGGACAAGAAAATACTCATTGATCCGGGACACCATCATCTGTTCGGTCATGTCAAAAATGCCTTAGCCGAGTTGTCCCTATCTCTCCGGGACATCGACTTGGTAATCATAACTCACGCTCATCCCGATCACATGGAAGCCCTCCGGGCATTCAGCGATACGTCCACCCTTGCAGCGATAAGCGCCATTGAAATGGCTTTTGTTCGGGAGGTAGCCCCCCATTACGGCCAAGCGCTTGGCATCCCAAGTTTCGAACCGGATTTCCTACTACAAGAAGGATACCTTAGGCTAAACGGGGTGGAATTGAATGTTATACATGCACCGGGACATTCTCCCGGCTCGATCTGTCTTTACTGGCCTGATAATAAAGCCTTGTTCACCGGCGATGTAGTCTTTAACCAAGGAGTGGGCCGAACAGACCTGCCCGGCGGCAACGGCAGCCAGCTCAAGGAAAGTATCAGAAAGATCTCACGGCTCGATGTAGAGTACCTGCTCCCCGGTCACGGAGATATGGTCTCCGGGCGGGACAGGGTGAAGGCCAATTTTGACGAAATCGAGAGGATGTGGTTTGCGTATCTGTAAGGCGTAGGGCTAAAGGCTCAAGGCAAGTAAAGATCCGGGCCCAGAGGAACAGAAACCACCATCTCAACGAGACCCCGGGGTATCCAAATGCCGTCCATCGATTTTGATCTCCGTCAATTGGAGGTCTTCTGCAAAGTAGTGGACCTGGAAAGCTTTTCAAAGGCTGCCAGTGCGGTCCACTTGGCCCAAGCATCTGTGAGTGAGCGGATTGCCAATCTGGAAGCGGCGGTTGGTGTCAGACTTCTAAACAGGCTCGGGAGGCGGGTAACGCCCACCAAGGCCGGGGAACTTCTTTACAAGCACGCAATGATGCTCCTTGACGCAAAAAAGACTGCTTGTCTGGAAATGGAGGCGTTTCTCGGGCTCAAACAGGGCGAAGTGAATATCGGCGGGAGCACTATACCCGGAGAATATATCCTCCCTAATGTACTCGGTGCGTTTCGGCAAAGATATCCTTTCATCTCCGTCTTGCTTCACATCGGTGACAGCAGCAAAATCAGAGAAATGGTCCTGGCAGGGGATGTTGAACTGGGAATTGTGGGCTCCAAAAGCCCAGATAGAAATCTCATCCACCTTGACCTCTGGAAAGATGAGCTTGTTCTTGCTGTGCCCATCCATCATAAATGGGCAGGAAAAAGGGCCGTGACTTTAAGGGAGATTGCAAGAGAACCTTTCATTTTGAGAGAGGTAGGTTCTGGGACTCTGAAAATTATGGAAGACTACCTGAGGAGTGCTGGCCTTGAAGGAATTGGATCACTCCACGTAGTGGCAAGCTTCGGCACATCCACTGCAGTCAAAGAGGGCGTAAAGGCCGGTCTCGGGATATCCATCCTCTCCCTTAGGGCACTTGAGACCGAGTTAAAAGAGGGGATCCTGAAGGCACTGAAGGTAAGGGGGATACCAATGTCCAGGACCTTTTATCTTATCAGGGACAGGAGAAAAGCGACCTCTCCCCTTTGCAAGGCCATGATTGATTTCCTCAAGTCCACTTCTGAGGTATGAGGCAACGGTATGAAAATCGATCTGATCGACTACCGGGGGGATTGCTGAAAGGCCTATCAGGACGTAGGTCTATGTCTCAGGATACTTCCCCCTGGCGAATCATTTGAGTTCATCCTTGAAAAGGATAAGCTGGAAAAGATCAGGGTAGTGGTTTCCCACAATGGAGGCGAAGTGATCGAAGAGACCTTTTTGGGGAACGATGTTCAACTCAGAGTCAGAAAATCAACGCCATCGCCTTAGCATTTAGGTCAAGTCAAATAGTCCTCCCTCTTTAGCGACGAGCCACCTGAAGCGAGCACCCTCGGAGGGTGCCACCCCATCGGAATTCCCTTCTTACAATAGATAATCAATCGGAATTTCCAGTTTGCAAAATCGGCATAGTTGATTTATTTTTACTCCATTTCCGTACCGCAGGCACTTCAAGCATCACGAGGACGAATATGGACAATAGAAAAGACCTTCGGTTGACGCAGACGGTAAAAGGATCGGGCTGAGCCTCCAAACTGCCTCCAGGGGACCTGGACAGGGCGCTTTGCGGAATGAAATTCCCTACGGACGAGAATCTCATTGTGGGTCTGGACCGGGCAGATGATGCCGGCGTCTATAAAGTGACAGATAATCTTGCCATGATTCAGACCGTGGATTTCTTTACCCCCATTGTGGACGATCCGTACTGGTTCGGGCAGATCGCGGCGGCCAATGCCATGAGCGATATCTACGCCATGGGGGGAGTTCCCAAAACCGCCATGAACCTGGTGGCCTTTCCCGTTAAACAGATGGATATCTCCGTCCTCCGCCAAATCATTCAAGGGGGACTGGACAAAATGACCGAGGCGGACGTGGTCCTTGTGGGCGGTCACAGCGTGGAAGATGACGAATTGAAATATGGCCTCTCTGTCACGGGCTTCGTCCATCCGGATCGCGTGCTCACAAAGAAAGGCTTCAGACCGGGGGATCGCCTGATCCTGACCAAACCATTAGGTACCGGGATCATCAATACGGCTATCAAGGCCGGGCTTGCCTCCAAGCAAATCACTAAAACCGTAACCGAAGTTATGGCGACCCTTAACCGAGACGCGGCCCGGGTCATGGCGGACTACCCGGTGCACGCCTGTACCGACATCACAGGATTCGGCTTGCTGGGTCACATGGCCGAGATGGTTGTTGACTCCGGACTGGGAATCCGGATATCGGCAGAAAGCGTTCCGATTCTGCCCGAAGTCCTGAACTATGCGGGGATGGGGCTCATCCCCGCAGGAGGGCACAAGAACCGCGAGTTTCGCGAATCAGTGGTAGACTTCCAGCCTTCAATCCCCCGAGCAGTTCAGGATGTCCTATTCGATCCGCAGACATCAGGCGGGTTGCTGATCTGCGTGGATGGAGAGAGCTCAGATGCGCTGCTCGCGTCATTGAAAGAGGTCGCCCAGGATGCAGCCATCATCGGCGAAGTGACAATGGAGCCGAAAAACAGGATTACATTGAGCCCGTAAACCGTTTAGCCAGGAGTCGGGCAGGAAAGGAGCATCAGATGACAAAAGAATTAGACTGTCGGGGGCTTGCCTGCCCCGCCCCCGTGTTGCAGACAAAGGAAGCTTTGGAGAAAGAGAACATCGATTCCGTCAAAGTCACGGTAGATAACGAGGCCTCCAAAGAGAACGTCTCCCGTTTTTTAGAATCCCAGGGCTTTGAGGTCGCCGTGGAAGCGGCCGGTACGGAGTTTCATGTGATCGGGAAAAGGGATGGAGCGATTGCCGCTCCCATTATCACTGCCGCTGAAAAGCAGGAGGCTCGAGATAAAAAGATCATGGTAATGATTGCCACGGACCGTATGGGTTACGGCGATGACGAACTGGGGCAGAAACTCATGGTCAATTTCATCAGGACCCTGAAGGAAATGGGAGATGAACTGTGGCGTTTAGTCTTCGTGAACAACGGCGTCAAACTGACCACAGAAGATTCGGAGATCCTTCCGGTGCTCAAGGAATATGAAGAAGAGAGGCTTCACATTCTGGTCTGCGGAACCTGCCTGACCCATTTTAACCTCTTGGAAAAAAAGCGGGTGGGCGAGACCACCAACATGCTGGATATCGTGACAGCCATGCAGCTGGCCGATAAGGTGATCAATATTTAAGGGAAGATTTTCCGCTACCGGCCCTGGTTTTCTGATCCAAACTTTATCATGAAAAGGAGGTTTTTGATGCCAGCGTTGAAGAATTTATTTGCAACCAGATGGGGGATAATCAGTGTAGGGGCCTTCATCGGGGTATTTGCCCCACTGCTTCAAAAATGGGGCAATCCGGGAAACATGGGGGTCTGTGTAGCCTGCTTTGAGAGGGATATCGCAGGGGCCCTTGGACTTCACCGCGCCGGTGTGGTCCAGTACCTGCGCCCGGAGATCATCGGGTTTGTCTTGGGCTCGTTGATTGCGGCCTATATTTTTAAGGAATTCCGGCCAAGGGTTGGCTCCGCTCCCATTGTGAGATTCGTGTTAGGGGCCTTTGCCATGATCGGGGCCCTGGTATTCTTGGGATGCCCGTGGCGGGCGCTGTTGCGCTTTTCAGCCGGTGATGGAAACGCTATTTTCGGCCTGTTAGGCCTGATTTTTGGGATCTGGCTCGGTACTCTCTTTCTCAAGGGTGGATATAACCTTGGTCGAACAGAGAAAACTCATACCTCTGTGGGCTGGTTATTGCCTCTTATCATGCTTGGCTTTCTCGTGCTGACGATCATATTTCCACAGATCAAGGGAGAAACCAGAAGCGGGGTCCTTTTCTATAGTCTAAAAGGCCCGGGAGCAATGCATGCCCCTCTTATCGTCTCCCTGCTGGTGGGCCTTGCCATAGGGTTCCTGGCCCAGCGCAGCCGTTTTTGCACCATGGGGGCATTTCGGGACCTCATATTGTTCCGCCAGACCCATCTCTTCCTTGGGATCTGTGCCCTTGTAGTCGTTGCCTTCATCACAAATCTGATCGTGGGCCAATTCCATCCAGGGTTTGCCCATCAGCCTGTGGCGCACACCATGAGTATCTGGAACTTTGGGGGTATGGTAGTTGCAGGCCTGGCATTCGCCCTGGCAGGGGGATGTCCCGGACGTCAGCTTTTCCTGGCCGGAGAGGGGGACGGCGATGCCGGAATTTTTGTGCTGGGAATGATTGTTGGTGCTGCATTTTCCCATAATTTTGGTCTGGCCAGTTCGCCAAAGGGGGTTGGACCTCATGGAATCGCAGCGGTGATCATCGGGCTGCTGGTCTGCCTGTTTATTGGCTTCACCATGAGAAAAAAGATTGCTTAAGGAGGGCTGAAGATGAGTACAGTCGTTGATGCAAGAGGACTCAGTTGCCCCCAGCCTGTCCTGATGACCCTGGATGAGATCAAGAAGGTGAATAAGGGCGAAATTGAGGTCCTGGTAGATACGGATACTTCCAAGGAGAATGTAACCCGGGCAGCTGAGAGTCAAGGATGGCAGGTGAAGGAGATTCAGGGAAAGGGTGAAGGGTATCGAATAATTATCAATAAGGATTAACTTTGTCTTTCTTAAAATTTCTCAGAAGTAAGGAACCGAAGGCCTCATCCGAGACCGAGAACCGGGATCGCGGGATACTGGTGTTCGAAAACACAAGTGAGGTGATCCGGGCGGAGAATGCGCTTAAAGCTGAAGGATCGAAGGTCCGGGTGATGGGACCGCCGCCCGAGATTAGATCGGGCTGTGACCTGGTTATTGAGTTTCCTCTCATCGAAGAGTTGAAGATCCTGAGGACCCTCCGGGAGGCCGGTGTCGCACCCAAGGAGATAGTGCCGGTGAACAGTCCTCTGCTGCAACCCGTGGATCTGTTCCAGACCAAGGATTTCGGCCAGTACCTGATGATCCGGGCGGCCAATATGAAACTGACTGTCGACAGGGAGACACTCACCATAGTGAATATTTCAGGGGGCGGCTGCCCGGATGTCCCTTACCTGGCGCAGGAGATGGTAGGAAAGCCCCTGCCCGAATCACCCACCCCGCGGGAAATCGGGCATACCCTCTGCGGCTACGCCCTTCAATTGGCTTACGAGGAGATGAAACGACAATGCTTGCCATAGCAGGGACCGTACCGGACAAGGATTTCCCTCTGGTGGCAGGTGAAGCCCGCCTGAAGGGGAAACGAATCCGCATCGAAGGAAAAGCGATTTCCGTGAATCGGGGAACCCCTGCCCTGTTGGCCGCTGCCATCAAGGCCGGGGAGGTACTTGGCCAGCCTGCTCCCTTCGGTTATCTGGTAGGAGACATTGGTATGGGAGACGGCAGTCGGCGTCTATATCAATATCTCACCCGACATTTAGGGGAGTCCGGCTTCGAAACCATCACATTTCATTATCTTCAACCGGACGTTGACTGGCACAACCGGGTTCTCTTCGCTGTTGAAGAGATGGCGCCGCGGCCGATTCTGATCGCTGATGCGGGTTTCATGTATGCGGCCAAAATGAGTGGTGAGGCAACCAAATATGACCTCTTCACACCCGATATAGGGGAGCTGGCCTTCCTGGCAGATGAGGAGGCGCCACACCCCTTCTACACCAGGGGATTTATCCTGCATGATGAAAACCGGGTCCCTGACTTGATCGCCCGCGCCTATGAGCACCACAATGCCGCCCGCTATCTCCTGGTAAAAGGAGAAAAGGATTATGTGGCTGACCAGCAAGGCATCCTGGCGATTATTGATAGCCCTATGGAAGAAACCTTGGAGGCCATAGGGGGCACCGGGGACACCCTGACCGGTATTGTCGCGGCCTTGATTGGAGCAGGAATGGAGACCAGAGAGAGTGCCATCATAGCGGCGCATGTAAATCGATTGGCTGGATACTATGCGAACCCCACACCTGCCACTCAGGTGATGGAAATCATTCGCCACATACCCGGTGCGCTGGAGGAGATTTTAGAAAAGAGAGAGGGGATACGTGAGCAAAATGCTGTCTGATAAGGGAGACTCCATCATTAGTCCGGAGATGACCGTCTTAGATGTGCTCTCCCGCTATAGGCAGACCGAGATGGTTTTCAAAAAATATGACGAAGAGGCCGGAGTGTGTATCTGTTGCCAGGCCCTCTTCGACCCTTTACGGGTCGTTGCAGAGAGGTATCGTTTGGACCTGGAAAAGCTTCTGGCCGACCTTCATTCTGCAGCCGATTTGGGTTAGTGGTATCTTCATAGATTTTTACCTTCTTTGGCTTAAGTATGAGGAAAACGTCCTGACCCATCCTCAGGCCCAGGCCTTGAAAGATATGGTGAGGCATCTCCGCTACAAGGTAATGGTGCTTCACCTTGACCGTTAGCCTGACCCATTCCTGAGATGCCTTTATGTCGGAGATGACACCTTTAAATCGATTAATCTCCGAACCTGGCGGCTTCATCGGGGAAACGAATATATCCTTAGGAAACAATGCGATCCTTTTGACCGAATTTCCGTCGTGAGGGACTACTACAGGAAGTCCACCACACCTCACCTCCACGAGCCCCCGGCCAAGGACTCGGGTGCTTGTGCATTCCAGGATATTGGGCGCACCGATAAAAGCCCTCACCTTCTCGCTAGCAGGGTAAAAAAAGACCTCCTCCGGCCTTCCTACCTGCTCTATACGGCCGTCATAAACAACAGCCACCCTGTCTGCTACCTCCTCTGCCTCTTCCAGTTGGTGGGTCACATATAAAGTGCTGATCTTGAGTCTTCGCTGAAGCTGCTTCAACTCGAATCTCAAATACTTTGAAGTCTGCGTGTCCAGGTTACTAAAAGGCTCGTCCAGAAGCAGGATTCTCGGGAAAGGCGCCAGGGCGCGAGCTAAGGCCACCCGCTGCTTTTCTCCGCCGCTAAGACCTCGCGGGTAGCGATGGGCAAGGTGCTTTAACTGGACCAGACGCAGTAGTTCCTCTACCCGGGCCCCGATCTTTCCCGTGGACCATCCTTGCGCCCTCAGGCCGTATGCAATGTTTGAAACCACGTCAAGATGGGGAAACAACACGAGATCCTGAAACACATAGCCTACCCTTCTCCTCTGTGTGGGGACCCTATCTACAGGGATACCGTCAATAAACACAGAGCCCTCATATTCGCTTAGATCGGCGATGACATTGAGCAGAGTGGTCTTCCCCGCACCGTTAGGCCCCAGAAGCACTAGTAACTCGCCGGCGGAGACTTCCAGGTTAACCCCTCGGCAGGCATAATTATGGATGTTGCGGAGTTCAATGGCGGGCATGCGAACTCCACTGACGGGTTAGTCTATGTTCCAGATAAATGAAGAGCCTCTCGAAAGAAAGGCACATTAGAGATAAGACCATCAAACAGACAATGATTATGTCCACCCGAATGAGGCTTTCAGCTCTCATGAGCAAAGCCCCAATCCCGGTGGGGATGGCTACCATCTCTGCGGCTATGATCACTCTCCAGGACATGCCAGCCTCAAGTCTTAACCCGGTAAATATGGTTGGCAGGGCCAGGGGTAGAACGATTGTTGCCAGAATTTTAAAATCAGAGGCCCCCAATGTCCTTGCCGCCCAAATGAAATTCCTGTCCACGTTTTTGATGCCCGAGGCGGTACTATAGCATATGGGAAAAAAGGAGCAGATGAAGATCATGGCTATAGGCAAAGCCTCATTTATGCCGATCCAAAGCATCAAAAGCGGTAGCCAGCCTAAAGCGGGGATGGGATAGAAAAGGCTGATTATGGGACTGAATGCCTTATTTAGAACATCCTTCCATCCCATGAGGATGCCGATGGCCAATCCCACTGCGGAGCCGCTGCAAAATCCGATCAGAACACGAATCAGACTGCTCAAAAAACTCTCGGTCAGCACTCCGGTGGCAATCAAATTGCAGAATTCCCTGACCACCACGGAAAAGGGGGGGAATAAGATTTGGCCTGGGATAAGATTCAGCCGAGTTACGGCTTCCCAAGCACCGAGGAATATTATGATCGGCAGTATCCCCCAGCCCGGACTCACTCTCTTAAGCACGCTCATTTCAGAAACCTAAGATCCAAAATGTTTTTTGCCTTGAGGCCATTTCTTATATAGCCCAGTGCAGCCATGTAATCTATAACTCCTTGAACCATGTCTGGATCAACGGCATTACTGTATTCTAACCGCCTCATAGACCGCAGCAAGGTCCCGGGAGTTATCTCTAATTTTGCGGCAATTCCCGCTGCTTTAGCAGGGAGAATTTTTTCGCCTGCCACCGATAGTTGGCGCGCCAGAATGCGTGCTGCCTTATCCGGATGCTGATTCACCCAATCAGTTGCCTTTCGGGTTACCTTTACCAACGCCCTCACTATCTTTGGATGTTCCTTTATCAGTTCTTCCTTGACCACTAG
>JAOZOW010000105.1 GCA_029933075.1 Deltaproteobacteria bacterium
CTCATCCCTTCTTTCCAGCCCCGACATCTTCATCTTGAACCCCTCCAGCAGGTACTCGGCGCCCTTCACATAGATCTGATGCAGCTTGCTCACCTCTGCCGTCTCCGGCCGGATGTCCCTGAGCAGTTTATAGAATTGCTCGTACTGCGGGATCACCTCATCCTTAAGGGCCGAATAAACCCTCTGCGCGGTGGTGAAGTTTTCGCCGGTCACTGCACCATAGCTTTCGAGAGCCCCCTTTTCCAATTCGGCAATGCTCAAGATCCTCTGATTAACATAGTTGACGAGGTCGGTTGCCACCCTGTCCGTGGCGCAGCCACAGAGACAAAACATGGATCCTGCCAACATGGCAAGAACCGGGAAAATCCAGCCCCCTTTCAAAACCGTATGCACCCTGAAAACAAAAGCGTTCATTGATTTTTTCTCCTCCCTCTGTTAAAGGCTTTAAACCTGCATGCAATCTCTATCAACTGTTCATGGCCTCTGTCAACAGTCGCCATAATGCGGCCGAGCGGGCAATGGCAGGCGACCATCTCGGGGAGAAAGCCTCTTTGATACAAAGCCAGTCAAAATTGACGTCAGGGCGGGGGTGCCGGATTCTCCTTTTCCTTCTGGGCTTGCAGGCGTGCCTGTCGGCCCAGGCCCTTTCGTGGGACAGGCCCTTTGACAACCCTGCCAACTGGGGGGGAACGGGCCTCATGGAAATCCCCACGGCCCGGGTCCTCGACGACGGCGTGCTGAGGATCGGGGCGGCCCAGGCCCTTCCCTACAGGTGGATCACGGTTGCAATGGGGATTTTCCCGGGGCTGGAGTTCAGCGGCAGGTTCACTGAACTCACGAATATTGAAACGGGTATGAAAGGATACGGGAGTTACAAGGACAAGGCCTTTGACATCAAGTACCAGCTCCTGCCCGAGTCCAGGAGGTTTCCCGCCGTAGCCGTTGGGCTCCACGATTTCCATGGGACAAAACTTTTCCCTGCCGAGTATCTTGTCCTGAACCGCCAGGTCTTCCCCTTTGATTTTACCATCGGTCTGGGCCGCAAGCGCCTGGGCGGAGGGCCTTCTCTTCCGTTTTTGAGAAGCCTGGGGCTTTTCGGTGGGGTCGAACTGGCCCTGAACCCCCGGCTCCAACTGATGGTCGAGTACAATCCCATCGAGTATGAAAAAGACAGGCGCGCTGCGGGCAGGGCGGTCCCGGAGGGCGCCTCATGGCCGGTAAACATCGGCATGAGGCTGAAGCTCCTCCCCGGCGTGGAGCTTGGCATATCCTACCAGCGCGGGGACACCCTCGGTTTCATGGGCCACCTCCAGTTCCTGCTCGGGAAACCCATCCTTCCCCAAAGGCCAGATCCCCCCCTCCCTCCTCCTGTCAGGAGGAGACCACCTATGGGGGAGGGGCTCAGGGAGGTGGTTGACAAGGTCCATTCTGCCATGCACGGGGCAGGATTCAAGGATGTGTCGGTCTATGCGAGCGGCACGGAACTTACAGTAGAATTCGAAAATAGTAGATATCTCTACGAGCAAAAAGCGGTGGGCAGAGTGCTCCGGATCATGCTCTTTTATTCGCCTGCCAATATCAGGAAGTTGACCGCCATCGTGAAGCGCCGACACATGGCCATTCTTTCCATATCCGTAAGCCCTTCTCATTTCCGGAAGTATATATTAGGCAAGGTCCCCGAAGAGATATTTTCAAGGCTCCTGGATGTCAGATCGGCCTCAGGGGAAAGGATGGAAGATAGAGAGGAGCTTATTGCATCAAAGGCAGACCAGGGCATTGCTTACAGGGTGGGCATAAAACCTGACTTCGAAACCTATCTTAATGATCCTTCTGGCGTATTCAAGTGCCGCCCCGGCATGAAGCCCTGGGCCATTGCCTCGCCCTGGAAGGGGGCCGCGGTGTTTGCACGGTATGACATCCCCTTTTATTCCGATATCCGCTCCAGTAATCCGGTAGAGCCTAATGCCGTCAGAAGCGACTCGTGGCTCTATTCGGACCGTGATTACTCATTTGACAGGCTCTTGATGGACCAAGCGTTCCGGCTCCCGCATAGGACCTTCGCCCGAATCAGCGTTGGATACCTTGAAAGGATGTATGCCGGGACTCAGGGGGAGGTCCTCACCTTTTTATGGGACGGGAACCTTGCCATGGGAGTGGAAGCGGACTGGGCGAGGAAGCGGGAGCCGGGCGCCCAGTTTGCCCTCAAGGACTTCGAAGCCCACAGCATACTGGGAAGCCTCTACTGGAAAATCCCCGATATCGGCGTGACCCTCCATGCCCGCTACGGCCGGTTTTTAGCAGGCGACCGTGGCTGGTTGTTTGAAGTAAGCAGACAGTATGATACCGGCGTCACTTTCGGTTTCTGGTACAGCTTCACCGACACGGATGGGCTTTCGGGCTACAACAAGGGTTATCATGACAAAGGGGTGTTTCTGAGTCTCCCTGCCCGAATGTTTCTCGCCCGTGACAGCCGCGAAAGGTACTATTATGCCCTGTCGCCATGGACAAGGGACGTGGCTGCCACTGTTTTTCGCTGGCAGCCGCTTTACGACCTGGCCTCGGGTCTAATGCCGGCCGAGTTCAGGAAAGGTTTCCACACACTGAGGGATTAGGCCAAAAAAGCGAAAAAAATAAAAAAATACTTGAAATAAGGTAAATTCTATCGTAGAAGGAAGTACTATTTGTCAACCATCCGTCTTATACTTTTCCGGGCAAAGGAGGGATGCGATTGTGGCAATGAAAAAAGGACTTTCGGGCAAAGGCAAGATAGGAATAATATTTTTGCTAATCACATTTGTCTTTTTCCCCTTAGCTTCTACTGCTTGTTTTGCTGCTGAAGGCGCCGCAGCAGGTGCTGGCGCCGGAGGAGCGGGCGGCGGCGGAGCAGGGGCTGGCGGGGGCGCTGCAGCTGGAGGTGCAGCCGGAGCCGGCGCTGCCGCAGGCCTTAGCGGCCTTGCCATTGCAGGCATCGCCGCAGCTGTGGCCGCAGCTGTGGCAGGTATTGCCGCAGCCGCGGGAGGAGGCGGAACGACCGGGCACCATGCCACAACGGCCCACCATTAGGCAAACACCCAATAGCCCTGTTTTCTGATATTAGAATAGGCGCAAAGAGGGAGATATATACTCTTTGCGCCTTTTTATTTTGCCCAAAAACACTTGACACTCTGCGAATTTCTGCCCAATAAAGATGCATGTGATTAGATCAGGGGATACTATCACTCATATTGTGATGAAAGGAAGGTTCCACAGAATGAAGAGCCATCTCAGATCGGCGCCGGTCTCCATCCTGTATTTTTTCATTGCCACCTTGCTGGCCGGCCCTGTTCCAAAGGCCGCAGCCCAGAGCCCGGAAATGCCATCTCCCCTTTCTGAACATTCAGCATCCAGGGCACGCCACGAGGCATTTGCCGGCTTTGAGAGCCTCAGTCTTGAGGGGAAAAAGGCACTTTTCAGCACCGTGGGTGCCGAGGAGAAAAAAGCCCTTTTTCAGAAATTGACCGATCAGGAGAAAAAGACGGTGTTCGGAATGCTTGACAGGGCCGAGCAGGAAGCGCTTTTTGCTGTCCTGAGCGATGCTGACAAGGTCCTTCTGTTTGAGGCCATGAGTGATTCCCAGAAGAAGCTGTGGCGGGAAAAGATCCCTTCTCTCGGTATGGTGATCGGGAAAAGGGAAACCCTGCCCCCTTCCCGGCTGGAAAGGCCTGAGCCCAAGAAAGAAGAACTACCCTCGCGGATAGAAAAGGTCCTGTCAGGTCAGTTTCCTGAGGGCATTTCGCGACAATTGCACCAGTATGGTTACGACTTTTTTGACACCAAGGTTTCGACATTTACCCCGGTAACCAATGTGCCAGTGGGCGCCGACTATGTAATAGGCCCAGGTGACAACTTTACCGTCCATCTCTGGGGTAAGGTGGAGAAATCCTATGAGGTCATGGTGAACAGGGATGGGTGTGTTACCATCCCCAGGCTGGGGACCCTCAATGTGAGCGGTTTGACTTTTGCCGAGCTCAAGCGTTTCCTGTGTAGGAAATTCAAGGAGTTTTATCCTGACTTTGAGCTGAGTATCACCATGGGTCGGCTGCGTACCATCGATGTTTTCATAGTGGGCGAAGCCAGGCATCCTGGCACCTATTCCGTCAGCTCCCTTTCCACCGTGATTACTGCGCTCTATTCCGCAGGAGGGCCGAGCAAGAATGGCAGCCTGAGGAGAGTGAAGCTCTTCAGGGCAGGCAAACTCTTTGCCACCCTTGATCTATATGAATTTTTCATCAAGGGAGTGAAGGCAAACGATATCCGCCTCCAGACCGGAGACACCATTTTCATCCCTGTGATCGGTCCGGTCGTGGGGGTGGCAGGGAGCGTCAGGCGGCCCGCAATCTACGAATTGAAAGGCGGGGAATCTGCGGGTGCGGCTATCGGCTTGGCAGGCGGTGTGCTCCCTTTTGGGCACCTTCACAACGTGGTGATCGAGCGCATCGAAGGCCACAGGCGCAGGATTGTCAAAAGCTTCAATTTGGAGAGGCCCTCCGGCCCTCTTTCCGGAAGCGGCCTGGATATCCCCCTCAAGGATGGCGATGTGATCAAGATCTATCCCGTGTACAAAAGGCTCCGTCAGGTGGTCTACTTGGAAGGCCATGTCAAGTATCCGCGAGAGTATGAGTTGAAGCCCGGGATGAGGCTCCGCGACATCATTTCTTCCTACGACGACCTTCTTTCCGAACCCTATCTCCCCCTTGCAGAGATTGTCCGGTTGATGCCTCCGGATCTCCACCCCGAAATCATCGAGTTCAATTTGGGCGCCCTCCTGGAGGGTGATGAAACCCAGAACCTCCCCTTGCAGGACCTTGACCGGATAATCGTATACCATAGATGGGAAAAGAGGGAAATGCCCTTAGTGACCATCAAGGGCGAAGTGCGAAGACCGGGCGCCTACCGCCTTTATGAAGGCATGACCCTGAGCGATCTGATATTCAGGGCGGGCAATTTGACCCACAAGGCCTACCAGGATGAAGCGGTTCTCACAAGGATGGTGGCCGGAAAAACGCGTAGTGACATCGTGAAAATAAAATTCTCCCTGCGCAAGGCCATGACCGGAGACCCCGCCCATAATCTGAAGCTCCAGGAGGATGATGTAATATATATCAGGGAAATCCCGGAGTACTCCGATTCTCTCAAACGGAGGGTATATCTGGAGGGCGAGTTCCGGTTCCCCGGAGAATACACCTATTCAAAAGGCGAGCGGCTCAGCTCCCTCATAGAGAGGGCCGGGGGACTCACCGAGGAGGCCTATCCTTTCGGCGCCATCTTTGAGCGGGAATCGGTCAGGAAGATACAGGCCCGGAGGATAAAGGAGTACATCGATCAACTGGAAAAGGATATTCTCACCATGAGCGCCCTGTCCGCTGAAACCGCCGTGGAGAAGGAGCAGGCCGCAATCCTGCGCGAGAGCCTCTCGGCCAAAAAACAATTGATCCAGAAACTGAGGGCCGCCAAACCCACAGGGCGCATGGTCATAGACCTCCGCGAGGTCCTATTGCTTCCCACATCCGAGTACAATTTTGAATTGAGACCGGGGGACCGCCTGATTGTCAATAAAAGACCTGATAGCGTGAATGTCCTGGGAGAGGTCTACAATCCTACCGCGCTATTCTGTGAAAAGAATAAGAGCATAGCCTATTACCTGGATAAAGTGGGAGGGCCCACGGAAAACGCCAATGAAGATCAGATCTATCTCGTAAAGGCCGATGGTACAGTACTCAGCAAGAAGCAGGGCGGATTTTTCGGCCTGGCAAGCTGGGATACCAGGGAACACAGATGGGCCGTGGGCAGTTTTGATTCCATCATTGTTGACCCGGGCGATACCATCATCGTGCCGAGAAAGGTGGAAAAGTACCCTTGGCTGAGGATTACCAAGGATATTACGCAGATAGTCTACCAGATTGCAGTGGCCGCAGGCGTGCTCGTTGTGGCGTATTAAGATGCGGCTCATTTGTCACTCGTCACTCTAATCAATAGGCCTTTTTATGGATCAGATACCTGAAAAGCCTCCCTTCGATTATGCGGAAGATGAGATCAACCTCGTGGACCTGCTCCTTGTTTTGCTCAAGCGCAAGGGGATGATCTTCTCAATCGTATTTGCAGCCATAGCCCTCTCCGTGGCGGTCAGTCTCCTCCTCCCGGTAAAGTATACGGCCACGGCCCGCATCCTGCCCCCCCAGGAATCAAGTCCCGGCATCTCAGGCCTCCTTTCCCAGGCAGGCGGCGCCCTTGGTGGGCTGGCAGGTAGCATTATCGGGGGAAAATCCACCCCAGACCTGTACGTGGGCATACTCAAGAGTCGGACCGTGGCCGATGCCCTGATAAAAAAATTCAACCTCAAGGAGCTGTATGATGAGGAGTACATGGAAAATGTCTATGATAAACTTGCTAATTGCACGGATATCCAGGTCTCCAGAAAAGACCAGATCATAAGTGTGGCAGTGGAAGATGAGGACCCCCAGCGGGCCGCAGACATGGCCAACGCCTATGTGGACGCCCTTGACCGGATCAACCGAAGCGTCAATATTACTGAAGGCCAACGCAAGAGGATCTTTCTTGAGGACCGCCTCAAAAAAGTAAAACAGGACCTGACAAAGGCGGAGTCCGAACTCAGACAATTTCAGGAGAAATATAAGCTGGTGGCCATAAATGAACAGGCAAAGGCGGCCATTGAGGGCGCGGCCAAAATAAAGGGGGAGATTGTTGCGGCACAGACCGAGCTGGAGGTACTCAAGCAGTTCGGTACCGAGAGGCAGAACGAAGCGGTCATGCTCAAGTCCCGGATCGCCGAGCTGCAACGCCAGCTTGCCAGGATTGAATCAGGCGATTCCGGCAAAAGCGATGATGACTTCTATATCCCCTTCAAAGAGCTTCCTCAGCTCGGCATGCAATTGGCCAGACTCATGCGCGAGGCCAAGATACAGGAAAAGGTGTTCGAACTCCTGACCAGCCAGTATGAGCTGGCAAAGATCGAAGAAGCCAAGGATGTGAATACCATCCAGATCCTGGACAAAGCCGTGCCGCCCGACAAAAAATCAAGCCCCAAGAGGTCGTTGATTGTCATCCTTTCCACGGTGATAGCCTTTTTCATGGCCGTTTTCCTTGCATTTTTCATGGAATATCTGGATCGATTGAAAACAGAAGACAGAGATCGGTACCAGCAGCTTATCAAGAATATCAGGCTACGTAAGGCCGGATAATACTGGTTTTCTCCCCTTCTTCCCTTTCACTCCCTTCCCCTCTCCTAACCAAGC
>JAOZOW010000039.1 GCA_029933075.1 Deltaproteobacteria bacterium
TGCCATAATACAGCGAAATCAAAATGTAAAAATGGTGCCGAAGGCGGGACTTGAACCCGCACGGGCGTAGCCCACTACCCCCTCAAGATAGCGTGTCTACCAAATTCCACCACTTCGGCACGGATCCGCAACCCCTTAGTTCTGACCCTGGGAGGACTGTCCAGGTTGCTGGGTCCCTTGAGCAGCGGGCACCTCTGGAGGTGTCACTCCCTCCATCACAGAGGAGCCCCCTCCTCTTCCAATAAAGATGGAGAGCCCCAAGGAGGTCAGCATGAATATTATGGCCACAATCGTGGTGACTTTATGGAGAAGTGTGGTTGCGCCTGTAGTCCCAAATACTGCCTGACTCGATCCGCCAAAAGCAGCGCCCAGATCAGCGCCCTTTCCCCTCTGAAGCAAAACGATCAGGATCAGGGACACGCAGATGGCAACATGAATCAGGATAAGCACTGTTTTCATCAATAGGCCTCTTTTCTCCAGGGGGCGCATCCCCCAGAGTCATCAAATATTAATTCTATTCCCGGCGAGAAATTTTTCAACAAAAAAAGAGTGTAGACCTGGAATCCCGCCGTTCTTCTTGGCGGTTTATAGCTTTTCGTAACAGATAATCCTTACGAAAGAGTCTGCGTTCAGACTGGCCCCTCCTACAAGGGCGCCATCAATATCCGGCTCTGCCATCAGCTCTGCAATGTTTTCCGGTTTCACACTGCCCCCGTAAAGTATCCGCAACCCGGCAGAGACTCCTGTACCAAAGGTCCGCTCAAGCCACCCCCGTATAAACTGATGGACTTCCTGGGCCTGGGAAGGGGTGGCGGTCTTTCCCGTACCTATAGCCCACACCGGCTCGTACGCCATGACGGTGGTGGGGGGTATAAACTTCTCTTCCTTGAAATTATTCAGAGACCCTTCCAGTTGGGCCTGGACGACATCGAACGTTCGACCCGCCTCCCGTTCTTCCAGGGTCTCCCCCACGCAGATAATCGGGATGAGGCCGAGACTGACCGCGGCCCTGGCTTTGAGGTCAACCATCTCGCTTGTCTCATTGAAGATAGCCCTCCTCTCAGAATGCCCAAGGATAACATAAGTGCACCCTGCTTCCTGGAGCATCTTGCCGGAAATTTCCCCGGTGTAGGCGCCGCTCATCTCCCAGTGCATGTTCTGGGCGCCAAGGCGGATCCTGGAATCACCGAGCGCCTCTCTTACGGCATAGAGCGTGGTAAAGGGAGGCGCCACAAGCACTTCCACCCCCTGCACATCTTCGGTTTCAGCGGCGATTCGGCGCACGAGCTCCACGGCCTCTGCCACACTCAGATGCATCTTCCAGTTTCCAGCTATCAGGGGCTTGCGATCGGGCATGGTTGCTTCCTCAATACTTCATTTGCAATTATCTTGCGGGTCGCGGCCTAACTCTCTGCCATATATATGGCCAGGTCCACCATCCTGTTGGAATACCCGTATTCGTTGTCATACCATGCAAGGACTTTGACCATATCTCCCACAACCATGGTGGACAGGGCGTCTATGGTCGAAGATACCGTAGTCCCATTGAAATCAACGGAAACCAGAGGCTGGTCACAGTACGCCATGATGCCCTTGAGGTAGGTTTCCGATGCCTCCTTCATGGCATTGTTCACCTCATCCACCGTAACCGTTCTACCAAGCTGCGCCACCAAGTCCACCACCGATACGTTGGGCGTGGGCACCCTGATGGCCATGCCGCTCAGCTTTCCCTCGAGCTGTGGAAGCACCAGAGATACGGCTTTGGCTGCTCCAGTGGTTGTAGGTATCATGGAAAGCCCGGCGGCCCTTGCCCTTCTCAGATCGCGATGGGGAAAATCGAGGAGTCTTTGGTCCCCGGTATAGGAATGGGTGGTGGTCATCAATCCCTTTTCAATGCCAAAATGGTCCAACAGCACCTTGCACGGAGGCGCCAGGCAATTGGTGGTGCAGGAGGCATTGGAGACGATATGATGATTCTGAGGATCATATTCATGGTGGTTGACGCCCATGACCACCGTAATGTCAGGCCCTTTTGCCGGGGCGGAGATAATCACTTTCCTCGCGCCAGCATCCAGATGGCCTGCCGCCTTTTCCCGTTCCCTAAAAAGCCCGGTACATTCAAACACGGTCTCGATCCCGAGATCATTCCAGGGGAGCCTGGCCGGTTCCCTTTCGGTGAAAATCTGGATCTCCTTGTCATTTACGATCAATGAATGGTCCGTACTGGAAATATCGGCATCCAGCACTCCGTGGACCGAATCATACTTCAGCAAGTGTGCCAGAGTGGCAGGGTCTGTCAGGTCGTTAATTGCAAGAAATTCGATTTTGCTATTATTGAGCCCAGCCCTAAAGACCATCCTGCCGATCCGCCCAAATCCGTTAATCGCTACCTTCAGTGACATCTCCCACCTCCTGATGACTTTAAGGTTTCCAGACGCTTATGGATCTATGCCAGAGTCAAGCTGCACCCTCCAACGCGGGGGCAACCCCGCCTCCACGGGCTTCGCGTCCCTGAAAAAGCGACATCGCCATGATAATGGCATCTTCTCCTGTATCACCATAATATGCAGGCCTTCGACCCACCTCCCTGAAGCCCATCCTCCTGTAAAGCGCTCTGGCCCTCAGATTTGAAGGCCGCACCTCCAGCCATACCTTTCGAACCCCCTCGGCCGCCCCTTTCTCGGCCATCTTGCTCAACAGATAACCGGCATAACCCTTGCCCCGTTTTTCCGGATGGACGGCAAGATTCATGAGATGGATTTCGCCGGCAAACAGCCAGAAGCAGATATACCCTGCAAATTCACCACCTACCGAAAGGATCCAAAGATGTGAAATGGATCGGTTGACCTCCGCCCTGAAGCTACGGGCGGTCCAGGGAGTCGGGAATGACACCCTTTCTACCTCAAGGATACGATCAAGGAAATGCTCGATATTGTCCGAAGTGATATTAACGAGGGAGATCATCCGGATTTCAATAGCTTACCTGCCAGTGCGATACTCCTCCGCCCGGCCTGTTCCGCCCTTTCCCCCAGTTCACTCAGCGATACCCGGTCCCGATCCTGGGCCACCGCGACCACCATGGGCAAATTCACGCCGGTCAGGACTTCCACCCTTTCCTCTTCCAGAAAAGATAGACTGAGATTGGAGGGGGTCCCCCCGAACATATCCGTCAGCACAAGCACGCCCTGTCCCTGATCAAGGGTCTTTATCTTTTTCGAAATAGATTTCAGGACCTCTTGACTTTCCGTATACTGGGTAATGCAAATAGTATCAGCCGCTTCCATTTTACCCACGATGAGTTCAGCGGCATTCAAGAGTTCCCTGCCCAAGTCGCAATGGGAAATAATTAGCAATCCGATCATGAAATCCCTTAAATCGTTTCAGGAGGATCAAGGCTCCTCATCAGTTTCTATGATGGTCCTATAGATATCCGTTTTGGTCTTCGCTTCCATGAGTCTTTTACGGAAGGCGCTGTTTTTTAAAATTTTTGCAATCTTCGCCAACACCTGGAGATGATAACCCGAAGAGTTCTCAGGGGCTACAATCAGGAAGAAGAGATAAGTAGGTTGTCCATCCATGGAATCAAAGTTAAGTCCTTTCTTGCTTCTCCCAACGGAGATAATAGGATGCCTGACCCCTGCGAGCTTTCCATGGGGTATGGCCACTCCATCCCCGATACCTGTGCTTCCAAGCCGCTCCCTTTCAACAAGCACATTGATCAGCGCCTTTTTATCTATGGAAGGCTCATGGTTGGACAAGGACTCTGTCAATTCTTCCAAGACCCCAATCTTATCTTGAGCCTTGAGATCAGGTATGATGTTGTCCTCTTCCAGAAGCTCGGAAAGTTTCATCGTATCAACCTACCGGGGACCCGATCACCCAGCCGCCCACATTTTAAACGTTTATTATTGGCCGCAAATACAAAATCTGGAACGGATACCGAGGGCCGGGAGATGGGGAATGGTATCCTTATTTGATTTTCAGCTGGATGGCTGGATCAACCCCAAATTCCCGTCCCCTTTCTTGTAAAGCACATTGATTTTCTGGGTCTTAGCATTCCGAAAAACCAGGAAATCCTGCCCGGAAAGGTTCAACTGCATAGCAGCCTCTTCCGGATCCATGGGTTTAGCCGCCATTGGTTCCACCTCGATAATCGGCTCATCCATGGCGGCAGACTCATCATCCGCTTCTGCCAAGGAAGCCGATTCACCTTTCTGGTTTTCAGAACGCCGATTCCTTATCTTGGATATATGTCGCTTGACCTGCTTTTCTATTTTGTCCATCACTTGGTCGATGGCCGAGTACATATCCTCTGTTTCCTCAACGGCTTTGATACGGGTGCCGTCCACACTTACGGTTACATGAGCCTGATGTCTGAATTTCTCAACGGTCAGCACCACGTGCGCCTCGAGTGGAGAGTAGAGATATTTTTTGATTTTTGAAATTTTCTCGATTGCATAATCCCTCAGGCTTTCTGTGGGTTCCATGTGTCGGAACGTGACGGTAATATCCATAAATTTCCTCCAAAAAATTTATAAATCTATAAGACTCTTCGGTAAAAGTCAAAAGATTTGTTCAAAAACAATCTATTTTGGGTAAGGTATCCTGCGTTTTCTTGATGGCAGGATACCGGTAGCCTCTCGATATTTAGCAACAGTGCGACGAGCTACATTGATGTTCAATTTTTTGAGCATGTCAGCGATCTCCTGGTCACTGTATGGCCTCAGCTTGTCCTCTGCTTTAATTATGTTTCGGATATGTTCTTTCACGCTCTCGGATGCAACGGCATCCCCATCAATACTGCTTATGGAGCTGTTGAAAAAAAACTTGAGTTCAAAGGCACCCTGAGGCGTGAAAACGTATTTGTTGGTTGTCACACGGCTTACGGTGGACTCATGCATCTGGATGTCTTCTGCCACGTCCCGGAGCACAAGGGGCTTGAGATGCGTAATGCCTTTGTCGAAGAACTCTTTCTGGAACTTGACTATACTTTCAGTGACACGGTAAATCGTTCTTTGCCTCTGGTGAATGCTTTTGATCAGCCAGGCGGCCGACTTAAGCTTCTCCTGAATATAGGCCCTGGCAGTCTCGGAGAGCCTGCTCTTGTTGCGGAGGACATCCCGGTAATAGGGATTGATTCGCAGCTTTGGCATTCCATCTGTGTTTAGTACGATCTCGTACCCATCCCCCACCTTGAACACGTAAATATCAGGGGTAATATAGATGGTCTCATCTTCCGAATACCCCCTGCCGGGCTTCGGCTCAAGCCCTTGTATCACGCTTACCGCCCTAAGCACTTCCTCTATTGAAATCCCCAGCCTCCTGGCCACCGCATCATATTTCCTGTTCTCCAGATCATGGAGATGATCCATGATTATTCTCTCAACAACGGTCCCAGCCAAGTTCTGGAATCTGGCCTGGATAAGCAATGATTCCCGCGCGTCCCTGGCCGCCACACCCACAGGATCGAAGTTCTGGATGAGCTGGAGGGTTTCAACCACTTTTTCCATGGGATATCCTGTTATCCTGCATATCTCTTCCAGCGGGATATCCAGATACCCATCATCGTTCAGGTTGCCTATTATGTGGGTACCGATCTCTTTCTGGACATCATCGAAGTTGCTGACATTGAGCTGCCAAGTGAGGTGTGAACTCAGGCTGGTCTTGGATGCGGTGATATTCTCAAATGGAGGGGTTTCTACGGGCTCCGAAGGGGATTCGGCCCACCCAGTATTATACTCGGACAGGTAAGCGTCCCAGTCCACATCATCGGGCGGGGGTTCTTCAACAGTGACTTCAGGGAGTTCTGGCTCCGGCTCTTCCTTTTCATCGGCCAGCTTTACCTCTTCCTCTATCTCGCCCGCCGTCTGATCCTCCAAAACCGGGTTTGTCTCCATCTCCTCGTAGATGGCATCCAGCAGCTCAAGTCGCGACAGCTGCAGCAACTTGATTGCCTGCTGCAACTGGGGCGTCATGATAAGCTGCTGGGTGAGGTTCAGGGATTGTCTTATCTCTAAAGCCATGGTGAATCATGTGTCCGGGGAACCCGGGGCATCACATGCAGAAATCCTCCCCAAGATATACACACCTTGCCACCTCGCTCTCCACAATTCTCTCCGGCGAGCCCTGTTCAATAATTTTCCCCTGATTGATAATATACGCCGTATCGCACACATTCAGAGTCTCTCTCACATTATGATCAGATATAATAATACCCAGGCCTAAGTCTTTCAAGTGTCTGATAATCTCCTGGATATCGTTGACCACCAGGGGGTCGATGCCCGCAAACGGCTCATCGAGCAACATAAACCTGGGCTCTGTAATGAGGGCCCGGGTGATCTCCAGACGCCGCCGCTCCCCTCCAGAAAGCGATGATGCTTTCTGTTTTGCAAGGTGACCAATATTAAGCTCCGATAACAATTTACCAAGCCGCGCCTTTCGCTCCTGAGCGGTCAAATCCAGGGTTTCGAGAATTGCAAGCAGGTTCTCCTCCACGGTGAGCTTGCGGAAAACAGAGGGCTCCTGGGCCAGATAGTTGATCCCCTTCCTGGCCCTCAGGTACATGGGATCGCCTGTGATATCCTGTCCGTCAAGGTAGACCCTGCCTTTCTCGGGGCGCGCAAGGCCCACTACCATATAAAATGTGGTCGTTTTCCCCGCCCCGTTCGGCCCCAACAGGCCGACAATCTCTCCCCTCCTGAGGGTAAGGCTCACCTCGTCCACCACTCTTTTGCGGTTATAAACCTTAACTAAGCCCTCCGCCCTAAGTGTTTCATCCGAGCCGCTCACAGGCCCTATTCCTCCACCTTCTTATCCCATTTCCCGGGGAAAATCATGGCCTTCACCCTGCTATGCTCCGAGCTTTCCACCAGGCTGCGGTTCTCTTTCAGGTAAATGATGATGCGATCCCCCTGTACAAAATCGTTCCCCCGTTTGAGTAAGGGGTGCCCGGTAAGCACGAGCTTCTCGGCCCCATGATCGTAGACAGCCTTTTCCGATGTGGCAGTACCACCTTCCGAACGATTGATGGTGACATGACCGGTAGCCACGATTTTCTCAATGACTGCCCCTTTCCCCTCGCTCCCTTTTTGGCCCGGTGTCCCTTTGTAATAAACAACCATTTTTTCGCAGTTGATTACGAACTCCGCTCCCTTTGCACTGACATCACCTGTAAAAATTACCCTTTTAAGTTTATCGTTAACCTCCAAGGTCTTGCTTTTGATAACTATGGGGCCTGTCTCTTTCTTCACCAATTCCTTTGCAACTACCCCTCCTCCTCCAGGGGCAAAGACCAGGAGTGCAACAGCGAGCGTGGTACAGCATACTCTCTTGATGATTGACCTCAGACCTTTCATAGCTCGGAGAGCTCCTTTTCAAAAATAGCGGTCACCCCCGAAAGTATCTTGAGCTTTTCCTTTTCAAGATCCACAAAAAGCCCCTGCCCCGATACGGTGAAAAACGGGCCGGAAATCCTGACCGACTCGTCTGACCGAAGGTGCCTCTTTTTCTCATCGATGAGCACATGGCCGGTGTGCATACTGTAACCGGTCGCGGTAGTTACTTCCAGCCCCCCCCATAACTGGATAACCCCGGTCTCCCTGGAATAGTCCCCCCGTTCTCCTTTGAGTCGGAAGGCTGCCCTTCTCTCTGGTTGCACTTCCAGCTGGAAATGGCGAAATTTAATTGAACGTCTGTCTTCCGAAAACCTCACCTCTTCGGCATCCAGAATCCATTTCAGGCCCTCATCCGGGTTATCCTGGACATAATGGATATCTTTGAGTTGAAGACCCTCTCCAGAAAGGATGTCTCTTGCGACCGGACCTTGGGCAGGGCCTCTAAGGCCCTGAAAAATATAGAACCCCACAGCGGCCAGTACCACTACTAATCCTAAGAGAGGCCACTGCTTTTTAAAAAATTTTTTCATTGAAATAAATTATGCCAACCGCCCCTTTATCCTACAAAGCCTGATTTCCCCTAAACATCCTCAGTGTTTCGTCCCATTTTCCCTTGCATTTAAGCAGATATTCGCATGCCTCCCGCACCGCACCGAGTCCTCCTTTCTGCCGGGTGATGTAATCGGCCGCCTCCCGCACCTCTTTGACCGCATCAGCTACGGCAATGGCAAACCCTGCGTGGTTGAACATGGCAAGATCTGGGAGATCATCTCCCATACAACAGACCGCCTCTTTGGGAAGGCCCGCCTTCATGACCAGTTTTTCGCAAAGGCTCCCCTTGTCCCTGACCCCCTGGTACAATTTCAAGATTCCCAATTCCTTGGCCCGATGTTCAACAGCCACGCTTTTCCTGCCTGTTATCAGCACAACCTCCACTCCACACTGCATCAACAGCTTCAGGCCCAACCCATCTCGTACATGAAAGGGTTTGATCTCCTCCCCCCGCTCATTCAACAGGATTGTCCCGTCAGTGAGTACACCGTCCACATCAAGGAGAAACAGTTTTACTTTTGCAGCTCTATCGTCCGTCATGAGTCCTCACTTCCGTTTCCTCCGGGGTCCATTGAAGCCCTCTGAAATGGGCTGCCGGAAAGAGTGAGATTCACCGGGGAGATGAGATAACCTCATGGATCTGCTTCAGCATGCTGAGCAGAGACCTGAATCCGTCCAAGGGCAAGGAGTTAGGGCCATCGCAGAGGGCGGCATCAGGCTCTGGATGCACCTCCATAAATACGCCGCTCGCGCCTGCCGCAACCGCAGCCCTTGCAAGTGGACGGATGAACTCCCTCTGCCCACTCGATGCAGAGCCCGCGGCACCGGGTAGTTGCACGCTATGGGTCGCGTCAAAGACCACTGGGAAGCCGAACCCCTTCATGATGGCTATGGCTCTCATATCCACCACTAAATTATTGTATCCAAAAAAGGTGCCCCGTTCCGTGATAAGCACATTATGGTTCCCTGTGGAGGTGATTTTCTCAACAACCTGCTTTATCTCCCAGGGGGAGATGAACTGCCCCTTTTTGATATTGACTGGCACGCCTGTCCGCGCCACAGCGATAACAAGATCCGTCTGACGACAAAGGAAGGCCGGGATCTGAATCACGTCGAGTATGCGGGCTGCCCTTTCCACCTCGCATATACGATGCACATCGGACAGAACCGGCAACCCCGTGGTGTCCTTCACTTTCTGGATAATCTCCAGTCCCACATCAATGCCAGGTCCCCTAAAGGATTGGAGTGACGTTCGGTTTGCCTTATCGTAGGAAGTCTTAAAAATAATGGGGACTTCCAAGGTCTCCGATGCCTCTTTCAAAAAACGGGCTATCTCAAGGGTGAGGGCCTCATTCTCGATTACACAAGGCCCTGCAATTACGAAGAAGCTGTGATCTTCCTCAATCGTGAGGTCGGCGATCTTAATAGACTGGCTCATGGCTCATGGATGTGGAATGGTAGGCTCCTCTTATGTACAAACATTGTTATCGGAAGGGGGGATGAAAGTCAAGGAGGGTCTACCTCCGGGTTGATCGGCTTGAAACTTTTGCTTGTCAGCGGTAGAGATTCGTCTTATGATTTTATGATTAAGGTAATTAAGGGAGGCAGAACCATGGCGCAAAAAAAGGTTTCGAGGACCATTGGAGAAATCAACCGCAAGATCAAGTCCGGCAAAGTGGTGGTGGTCACCGCTGAAGAAATGACCGAAATCGTCAAAAAAAAGGGGGCTCGGAAGGCGGCCCGGGAAGTGGACGTGGTCACCACCGGCACCTTTGCGCCAATGTGTTCCTCTGGGGCTTTTATCAACTTCGGGCATACCAAACCTACCATTAAGGCATCAAAGGTATGGTTAAATGGAGTACCCGCTTATGCCGGTGTGGCAGCAGTGGATATCTATATCGGCGCCACAGAGCCCGCGGAAGACGATCCTCTTAACAGGGTCCACCCAGGACAGTTCAAGTATGGGGGCGGGCATGTGATCCATGACCTGGTGGCGGGGGAAAAGGTGGAGTTGAAAGCAACCGCCTACGGAACCGACTGCTACCCTAACAAAGATGTGACCAAAAAACTCACCCTCGATGACCTTCCCTATGCCGTACTGCTGAATCCAAGAAATGCCTACCAGAATTACAACTGCGCGATAAATCTCTCAAACAGGACCATTTACACTTACATGGGGGTACTCAAGCCGGGCATGGGAAATGCGAATTACTCAACAAGCGGCCAGCTGAGCCCACTGCTCAACGATCCCTACTACCTAACTATGGGGTTAGGCACCAGGATCTTTCTGGGAGGGGCCCAGGGATACATTATCGGCCCCGGAACCCAGCACAACCCCAATGCCAGACGGGGAAGAAATGGCGTTCCGGTGTCTCCCGCGGGGACGCTCATGGTTAAAGGAGACCTGAAAGAGATGGATCCCAGGTGGGTGGTTGGGGTAAGCATACTCGGCTACGGCTGCTCTCTGGCCCTGGGCCTCGGGGTACCCATACCGATCCTGAACGAAGAAATGGCCCGGTTTACAGGCGTCTCAGATGAAGAGATCTTTACCCAGATCGTGGACTACGGGAATGACTACCCCACGGGGGATGTGAAGAGCCTGGGCCGCGTAAGCTATGCGGAATTGAAAAGCGGCACGATCCGCGTAAACGGACAGAAGGTGCAAAGCGTCCCGCTCTCCTCCTATGTGCGGGCCCTGGAGATCGCCAATATACTCAAAGGCTGGATAGAAAACGGCAAGTTCCTGCTTACAGAGCCTGTGGAGCTTCTTCCCACCGCAAGATCCCGCCGCAAGAAATCATGATCTCTTTCCCCGTACGGGGATATCGCTGCAGGAGGGCACCCAGGGGCTCAGGCCTCCTCCCTCCCTTTTTGGAACCCAGCATCGAAGACCCTCAAGTTGATCTCTTTGAAACGATCCGGGCTTACCATGTCCACGGTTTTGCGAAGTTCCTCCTGGCTCAAAGGGCCTTGACCAAAGGCGGAAAAATACCCTAACAGGGCCAGATTGGCCGACATGGGGGCCTCTAATTCCATGGCAATTCTACCGGCAGGCACAGCGCGGTATATGGCACCGATGCCATCCAGATATCTCTTTACCTCACTTTTGGGAAAAGAATTGTCACCGGCATTGGCGTATAGCTGCCCCCCTTTTGCGAGAAAGGGCAGATTCCTGTATGCTTCGCTCTCCTCCAAGGAGAGAAGAAAATGGGCCCTGCCAGCTCCAACCAAGCTGCTCTCAACATCTCCAAGCCTCAGGTGGGATACCACTGATCCGCCCCGCTGGGCCATACCGTGAGTCTCGGCGCCCATGACATTTATTCCCTTGTCCAGAGCGGCCTGGGCCAAGATCTTGGTCATGAACAGAATGCCCTGTCCGCCTAAGCCTCCAAGTACAAAATTCACGGTTTCCATTTCCCCCTCGCGTCTATCAATCTATTCCTTAGCCCTTCAAGCCCTGTGCCCCCATTTCATACTTCATACTTCCACTATCGCGTCTCTAGGGCATACCTGCAAGCATACGCCGCAACCGGTGCAGATGGCCTGGTTGACGGCCGTTCGCCCCAATTTATCATCCACATAAAGCGCAGGGCACTCAAATCGTTCAATACATAGATTGCACTGGTCACAATCCTCTGTCACCGTCACGGACTTTCTTTCAGCAATAGCCTCCTCCCTGTATGCAATGATACAGGGGTGCCTTGAGATGATGACCGCGATGCCCCCTTGGGGATCTTTCACATGGGCTTCCGCCTCTTTAAGAACTTTTCCCATGGCTTTAATATCATAGGGATCCACCACCTCCACAAACTCGATCCCGCATCCTTTGACCACACGCTCCAGGGATATGGCCCTGCCCTGCGTTCCGTCCGCCCTGATCCCCAGCCCGGGCGTCGGCTGCATGCCGGTCATCGCGGTAATCTGGTTGTCCAAAATGACCAAAACGAACCTTGCATCGTTGTACACAGCGTTTAGAAGCCCGGCCGTCCCTGAATGGTAGAAGGTGGAATCTCCTATGGTAGCCACTATGGACTGGTCAATCCCGTCCTGCCTGAAGGCATGATAAAACCCTGATGCCATAGTGATAGCAGCGCCCATATCCAGGCAAGTATCCACCGCCCCAAGATTCAACCCGAGGGTATAGCAGCCGATATCCGAAGTGAATATGGTCTTCGCTCTCCCTTTACGTATAGCAAAAAAAGCAGCCCGATGGGGGCACCCCGGACAGAGGGTAGGCCTTCGAACCGGCAGATCAAGGCCTTTCACCAGCTCCATGACCTGTCCATCTCCACCGGGGCCCAATGGATCGAGCCCCATCTCCTTAAACGCTCCTTCAAGCACCCTGTGAACAACCTGAGGCACCAGCTCCCCCTCGGAAGGCACGTGCCCGGACAGCCGACCCAAGACCCGCTCCTTTTCCCTGAGAAAATATTCAATAACGGTATCCGTCTCTTCGATCACAAGTACCTTTTCGCATTGTGACATAAAGGCCCGGGCAAGGCTCTCCGGAAAGGGATAGGGCGTACCGATCTTGAGGAGCGGTACATCTCCCCGCCCCTCTTCCTCCAAAATATCCTTAACAACCGAATAGGGCACTCCACTGGCCACAATCCCCAGAGAATAGCTTTTCCCCGGATCAAGATTGTGAAAGTTATGGGCCTCGAGCCTTTCAAAAAGCCCGGCGATCTCTCTAAGTTTCTTGTTGAGTTCCCCGTGCAGGATGAACCTAAACCGGGGTGTAGCCGCCCACCTGAGAGGATCCTTTTCAAAGGAAGCCCTCTTGCCTTCGCCACTGATAGGTTCCCATGAGAGATTTTGCCTGGCATGGCACACCCGGATGGCCGGCCTCAGAATCACGGGTATCTTGAACCGCTCGGAAAGCTCCATGGCCAGTTTGGCCATCTGCCGGGCCTCTCGCGGGTTGGATGGATCAAGCACCGGCACCTTTGCCAGGCGGGCCATCAATCGGGTGTCCTGCTCTGTTTGGGAGGAATGAGGCCCGGGATCGTCACATGAGACAATAACCAGCCCCCCGGTAGTTCCCATATAGGCTGCGCTCATCAAGGAATCCGCTGCAACATTCAGGCCCACCTGCTTCATACAACAGGCGGCCCTTTTCCCCGAAACAGCGGCTGCAAAGGCATTGTCCACTGCGACCTTCTCATTGGTAGACCACTCCGTATAGGCATCGACACCTTCCAATTTCATGAGGCGTACGAACTCTGGCAGGATCTCGGAGCTGGGCGTCCCGGGATAGGATGTCAGCACCTGGCACCCCCCCTCCATCAGACCGAGCGCAATCGCTCCGTTTCCCAGCAATATCTCTTCTCTCATGGCTATTGTTCCTTTTTCATCATTTTGGCCTGCTCGATCAATTCCACCAGTGAGAGCATTTTCGGTTTTGGGGGTCTGCCGAAAACCTGGTCCCACTGTTCGGGTTTCAATTCCTCGCGGAGATATTCTTCCACCAAAAAATGCTCAAACCAGCAATCCAGGGTCTTGAAGCAGGGCAAGCCCCCGTTCTCGGAGCGGCAGTAAGAAAAAGTAATCTGATGTCCCAGCCTGGGGCACCGGATCTTGTAGTCCTCATTTGGCGGAGTGGAGTCTCTTCTCATGATAATGTTCTTAAGGGAGGTCACCGGAGACCGGCAGGACCGATCTCCGGTGGGTTTAGCAGGTTTCTACAGAAAAGTTTTTTACACTGTGCCAGGTTTGTACTGCTTAGGCTTTGGGAGAGGCTCAATGTCAGCCAAGGCCCTATGAATTTCATCGGCCGGCAGTTCATAGTCGGAGAGCTTTCCTGCCAGATAAGCTTCATAGGCCGCCATATCAACCAGCCCGTGGCCGCTCCAGTTAAATAGAATCACCTTTTCCTTACCCTCCTCCTTTGCCTTGATGGCTTCACGGATGACCATGGCCACTGCGTGATTGGTCTCTGGAGCGCTTATGAATCCTTCTGTCCTGGCAAAAGTAATCCCGGCCTTGAAAGTCTCCATCTGCGGTATGGCCTCCGCCCTTATAATGCCGTCCATTACAAGCTGGCTGATAATCGGGGCCATTCCGTGATATCTCAGCCCACCTGCATGGATCGGTGCGGGCACAAAACTATGCCCTAAAGTGTACATGGGCAAAAGAGGGGTCATCTGGACCGTGTCCCCAAAATCATACGCAAAAGGCCCCCGGGTCATGGTAGGGCATGAAGCAGGCTCTACGGCGATAATATCGATCTCTTTTCCATTGATCTTGTCTCGGACAAAAGGCAGGCAATTACCCGCAAAATTGCTCCCACCTCCTGCACAACCAATGATTACATCCGGATAATCACCGGCGATGGCCATCTGTTTCTGGCACTCCAGACCGTTCACGGTCTGGTGCAGCATTACATGGTTCAACACGCTTCCCAGGGAATACTTGGCATCATCGTCCATGACCGCGGCTTCCACGGCCTCGCTGATGGCAATGCCAAGGCTGCCCGGGGAATCAGGGTTTTCCGCCAAGATTTGTTGGCCCGCCTTGGTCTCAGTGCTCGGGCTTGCGACACAGTTGGCGCCCCATGTCTCCATCATGATCCTTCGGTAGGGTTTTTGCTGATAACTGACCTTAACCATATAAACTTTGCACTCCAGCCCGAACAGGGCGCAACAAAAGGACAGTGCGCTTCCCCACTGCCCTGCGCCGGTCTCGGTAGTAATACGCTTGGTCCCTGATATCTTGTTATAATAGGCCTGCGCTAAGGCCGTATTGGGTTTATGGCTTCCTGCAGGGCTTACCCCTTCGTTCTTGAAGTAGATTTTTGCAGGGGTATCCAGATACTTTTCCAGTCCATAAGCGCGGTAGAGTGGAGTGGGACGCCAGAGAAGGTATTTTTCCAGCACCTCCTCGGGGATATCAATCCATCTCTCCTGGCTAACTTCCTGCTCAATGAGCGGCATGGGGAAAATTGGGGCCAAGTCATCCGGCCCCACGGGCTGGCCTGTCCCCGGGTGAAGAGGTGGTTCCATGGGTGTGGGCATATCCGCCAGAATGTTGTACCATTGACGCGGCAGTTCAGACTCGGGCAGAAAAATCTTTTTGACCTCCATAACGCCTCCTTATCTTAAAATGAGTTGCCGATTTCAGCCGCAGCATCCCCTGCCGCAGCGCCCCTGACCTTGATTAACACCAAAAACCAAATTATCTGGCTATCCCCCCTGTTTATCTACCAGCCAGCGGAGGGGAGCGGAGCCATCCTTAAAACCAGGAGAATCGAATTTTCGTTATCGGCGGAAAATCAACAAGCAACGTAAGATCAGAATCGTTTCAGGCCGTTATATTTTGAGGTCTTGAAATCCCGAAAAACCCTGTTTCCCATAGCACACAAGGCATTCGAGGCTGATTCAATCGACGGGAGATTAATTCTTTTGGCCCATAAAGTCAATTGGTAATTTCCACTCTATGACCCGTGCTGCGAATTCCCTTTCAAAACAAAAAACAATTTTTTATAATGTCTACAAGTAAATTGAAATTCGCCATCAGAGTTCGCGGGCAGGTCAAGCCTCTACAGAACCAGTTTTAACTTTCTGCACAGGGAAGGGGCGAGTATATCCTCACCCACATGTGAGGGGGAGGCCAAAGGAGGGCAAGCTATGCAACAGGCAGCAAGAGAGCAATTTTCTGAAGGGGACAAGAAACTCCTCTATTACAAGGCCCTGAATGATATCGCCAACCAGATTCATTCGGCGAAAAATATCGATGAAATACTGATCAACCTGAAACAGAGCATACTCAGCCTTTTTGACGCCGATCGGATCACAATCTATGTAGTGGATGTGAAAAACCGGGAGATTTATTCCCGCTTCAAGGGGGGGGACGAATCCGTAGAGATCCGGGTTCCCATCAATAACAAGAGTCTTGCGGGATACACCGCTGCCAACGCAGAAATCACCAATGTAGTGAATGCCTATGACGCACGGGAACTGGCCATGATCAATAAGGACCTTTCTTTTGACAGCAGCTGGGACAAAAAGACCGGTTATACTACCAAACAGATCCTCACCGTGCCCATCATGTACAAGAAGTACGTTATAGGCGTCTTGCAGCTCATCAACAAGAAAAATGGCGACCGATTCACAATTGACGACCAGAACTCCGCAGTGGAAATGGCCAAGGTGCTCGGCATCGCCTTTTTCAACCAGAACAAGATGTCCAAGAGGCGTGAGAAGCGGACCAAGTTCGACTATTTGCTCAAAAACAACCTGATCACGGAAAAAGAACTCCAGCAGGCCATAGCATCTGCCCGGGCCCAGAGGGTCCCCATTGAAACGGTCTTCATAAATGATCTCAAGGTCAAAAAAGCCGATGTGGGCCAGTCACTGGCGGAGTATTATCGATGCAAATACGTCCCGTTCGATAACAATTATCCCATTCCTGGGGAGCTGTTACATTTGGTGAAAAAGGTATACCTGAAAAGGAACCTGTGGGTCCCCCTTGCAAAGGAAAACGGAAAGGTAAAGATCCTCATCGACGATCCCCAACGCCTGGACAAGATAGACGCCATAAAATCTCTGATCAAGGCAAAGCAATACGAGTTCGCCGTGGGGCTGAAGGAAGACATCCTCCAATTCCTTGACTACTTTTACGGCGGCCCTCATGACACGGAAGACACCGGTTCCATTGACGAGCTTCTGGGCCAACTCGAGGCAGACGATGAAGAAGATACGGATGACACCTCGGACGTGCTTACTGAAGACGACAGCGCTATTGTCCAGCTTGTCAACAAGATCATCATGGACGCTTTCAAGAAAAACTGCTCGGATATTCATATTGAACCTCAACCCGGCAAGCTGGGCGCGGAGATCAGGCTAAGGATTGATGGGGCCTGTCAGAAGTATCAAACTATTCCCTATCAGTATAAAAGAGCTATCGTCTCAAGAATCAAAATCATGTCCGACCTTGACATCTCTGAGCGGAGAAAACCCCAAGACGGGAAGATAAAATTTAAGAGATTCGCCCCCCTCGATATTGAGCTCAGGGTGGCCACCCTGCCCACGGTTGGGAATGAAGAGGATGTGGTCATGCGTATCCTTGCAGCGGGGGAGCCGATACCACTCGAGAAGATGGGGATGAGCGAAAGGAACTACAACCTCCTTCTCGACTGCATCACCAAGCCCTACGGCATCTTTCTTGTGGTAGGCCCCACCGGGAGTGGAAAAACCACCACGCTACATTCGTGCCTGGCCTATATCAACAAACCCGAAACAAAAATCTGGACCGCTGAGGATCCTGTGGAAATCACTCAAAAGGGGCTCCGACAAGTACAGGTACAGCCCAAGATCGGCCTCGATTTCGCCGCAGCAATGCGTGCATTCCTAAGGGCTGACCCGGATGTGATTATGGTGGGGGAGATGAGGGACCACGAAACAGTGGCAACAGGGATAGAGGCATCCCTGACAGGTCATCTTGTATTCAGCACCCTGCATACCAATAGCGCTCCTGAGACTATCACGAGGCTTCTGGATATGGGCATGGATCCCTTTAATTTCGCTGACGCCGTGCTGGGAGTCCTGGCCCAGCGGCTGGTGAGAACCCTTTGCAAGGACTGCAAAGAAGCCTACCATCCTGATCGCAAGGAATATGACACCTTGGTAAGACAGTATGCCGGTGACTTTGACGCCGCAGGATTTCCTTACTCCGAGGACTTGGTGCTATATCGAGCGAACGGGTGTGACAAGTGCTCCAACACGGGATACAGGGGAAGGACCGGAATACACGAACTGCTCCACGGCACGGATGAAATGAAAGGCCTCATCCAGGGCAAGGCCAGGATGGAAGATTTGAGGGAGCAGGCCATCAAAGATGGAATGACCACCCTTATGCAGGATGGAATCAGGAAAGTGTTCCTCGGCCAGACAGATTTTTTGCAGGTCAGGAAGGTCTGCATCAAATAGCGTCTTTTCCTGCTGCCTTACATGCGTCTCGTGATGTGCACCTTCACGTCTTTCCCTTGAAAGAAGTCCAAGGAAAAGGCGGCCACTTCCTCGGGGTCGTAAGGTTTGCAACTGAAAATATCAATATAGGCGGCGGCCGTCAGGTCCGAAAAATGCCCCGAGATCAGGGAGGTCTCGATAAGCTGGACCATGGAATAGCCCGCGACCTTCTCATCCTGTCCAAAATGGACCACCTGGCATTCACCGAACCGTTTCATTTGAATCAGATCGCAAAGTTCATGCACGTAGCGCCTGATTTTTTCGGCATCACAAATAATAGTCCGATCGCATCCGTAGATATCCAGACTGGTCAGAAGGCCCCAAGGGGCCGGTTGCGCTTTTTTCAAAGGTATCGTACTCATGGGTGGTGACCCTCCTTTCGGTGGCATCACTCCGCCCGGTATCGAATAAACCGCTAAAGGTCCTGTTCATCCAGACCGGGCACCCTGACCGCTCGGTCATACAGGGATCAATTTCAAAGATAAAAACATGCACTTTTTAGGCGATAATTGTCAATAAAAATCAAGCGGACAGGGGTGAGAGCCCCAGCCCAGCAGGAGGGAGGATTCGCAAATATGCCCACGGTGGAATATCGGATGGATGAAAAGGTGGCTATCGTCACCATGAGTGACGGCGAAAATCGGTTCAACCCCCCTTTTCTCGGTGGTTTCCTGGACGTCCTGGACCGGATCGAAAAAGAAACAGATGCCCGTGCCATGGTGGTCACCTCATCCCACGAGAAGATCTTCTGTAACGGCATTGATCTGGATTGGTTGCTCCCGGTCATTCAAAAAGGCGATTGGGATACCGTGAAAGGCTTCCTCTATTCCATGAACATCCTGTTCAAAAGGATTCTTCTCTATCCCATGCCCACAGTGGCTGCCATCTCAGGGCATGCCTTTGCTGGAGGGGCAATCATGAGCTGCGCCTTTGACTTTCGCTTCATGCGCTCTGACCGGGGCTTTTTCTGTTTTCCCGAGGTGGACCTGGGGATACCGTTTCTCCCAGGGATGATCGCCTTAAATACCAAAGCCATTCCCATGTACAAGTTTGAGGAGATGCAGTACACCGGGAAGCGCTTGACCGCCCAAGAGTGTGAAGAGCATCACATTGTCCTTAAAGCCTGCCCCATGGAAGACCTCATGAACGAGGCCATTTCATTTGCAAAAGGCTTCAACAAGCGCAGAGAGATCATCACCGAGATGAAAAAGAGACTTTACAAAGGCATTGTCCATGCTTTTGAGGTGGAAGACCCTCCTCTGATCGAGGCAAGAATTTTCAGCGTGTGAAATGGCTTCAAGGCGCCGGCACATCACGAGCTATTGTGATGGAAATGCGAGGACCGCACATGACATCTCCCGTGAAATGGTGGGTTGAACGGAGGGAAGAACTTGAAGCCCTCCTGAGAGACAGATACCCTGCATATGTTTATGATGAAGAGACTCTGAATGACACGTTATTTGATCTTCTCAGCACGGATGGAGTGAAGGGGGTCTTTTATGACTTAAGGACCAATCCTCATCAGGGGATCCTGGAAAAGGCCTACAAACTGGGAGCGGGATTCAAATGCGTTTCCTTTTCAGAGTTCAAATCCCTCGTCGCCGCCTTTCCCGGCACCGCCCCCCATCAGATCCTGTTTGCGCCCAATTGTGCCGGACCTGATGAGTATGCCAAAGCGTTCGAGCAGGAGCTCCTCGTGCTTATCGATACGTTCCTGCCCCTGAAGGCGTGGCCACATGTGTTTCGAAACAGAGAGATCCTCGTCTCCATCGCAGCTTCCGAAATGGATGCCTATGACCAGCGGGGCATCCCCCTTTCCCAAATGAAGACACTCCAAAACCTTGCGGACATGCTCGAAATCGGCGTTAAAGGGCTCCGTTTCCAATTGGACAACAGGGTCTTTTTTGATCCAGGTACGTCGGATAAGAGAGATTTCATTCCTTCCCATCTCCTGACGGATCTGCCTTCCATATCATTACTCATTCTGAGCGAGGAGGGCATTTTCCCTCGCTTTGCCCGGAGCGGGGACCATACAATGTCGACTTTGGAGGAAACCATAGGGTCATTTGCCGAGGCTTATCCGCAACTCGGTCTCTGGTTAGAGGCGGGTGGAGGCGTGGTCTCTACCGCCATAGTGCTCTTAACCAGGGTGACGGAGGTCTTTCAAGAACAGGGAAACAAGTGTATACGTATTGAATGGGGCATAGACTGCCTCATTCACTCAGCCCTGAGTGGCATGCGGCCCATTCTTACAAACTTTTCCAGACCGGGAGAAAAAGCGATCACCGATGTTCACCTTGTGGGACCGGACAGCGGCCTGCGTTATGTGAGCCGTCTCGGTCCGGTAGAGGAAGGGGATGTACTTCTTGTAGCCGGTCCCTTAGAGATATCGAAGGCTTCAGGCAGGCAGATCCCGGTCCTTTGCCTGCGGGCCAGAAAGATGTGTCCGGTTCCTATTTGAGGTTGTACCCGCCTTTCCTGCTCCATACAGGCCGAGACCGTGGAGTTGGGGTCTGTAAGCCGGGGAGCCTGAAACATTTCCAGTGGAGGTATGGCAATGAAGGTCAGCAGTGTATCCGAGATGAGAGGGCTGGACAGGATGGCCATGGAGAAATTCGGAATAAGAGAGGAACTCCTGATGGAAAATGCAGGCCTTTCAGTCTACTCCGTTATCCTGCAAAAGTTGGGTATCAGGCACAAGAAATTCGTCCTTTTTTGCGGGGCGGGGAACAATGGAGGGGATGGATTCGTCATTGCGAGGAAACTCCATTCAAACGGCGGGGATGTGAGGGTCTTTCTCCTGGGAAATCCAGAAAAATTCAAAGGAGCAGCCAAGCTGAACCTGGACATCCTGACCCGCCTTCCCGTTGAGATCCGAAAGGTCGAGTCCGGAGATGGCATCAAAAGGGAAATCCTTCATGCCGATGCCATTGTGGATGCAATCTTCGGCACCGGGCTTGACCGTGAGGTGGAGGGAATATATGCAGATGTAATCCGCCTGGTGAATGAAAGTGGAAAAACCGTGTTCAGCGTGGACATCCCCTCCGGCGTAAACGGAAATACCGGAAAAGTAATGGGTATTGCGATAAAAGCCGATTACACTGTAACCTTCGGCCTCCCGAAAATCGGAAATATACTTTACCCGGGATATGCACTGGGAGGAGAACTCTATGTTACTCATATCTCCTTTCCTCCGGTCATGTATGATACGCCCTCAATGAAAGTGGAGATTAATCTCCCCCCCCCATTGCCCGAAAGAAAAGTGGACGGGCACAAAGGATCTTTCGGCCAAGCCCTCTTTATTGCCGGAGCAGCCGGATACTTCGGGGCACCCTACTTTTCGGCCCTTTCTTTCTTGAGAGCGGGGGGCGGTTATTCTCGGCTTGCCGCACCGAAGAGCATAACCCCATTTCTTGCCAATAAGGGCAGCGAGATCGTCTTCATCCCCCAGAAAGAAACGACAACCGGGAGCCTTTCCCTGCAAAACAGAGGAGCATTGCTGGATCTTGCAGAAAGAATGGACATGGTGGTCCTCGGCCCCGGCCTCTCCCTCGATGAAGAAGCTCAGCAACTGGCAAGGGAGCTGGCAGGTGAGATCACAAAACCGCTCCTCATCGATGGGGACGGAATCACGGCCATTTGCAAGGACCTGTCCATAATCCGAAAAAGGAAAGGGCCCACCATCCTCACCCCCCATCTTGGGGAGATGTCGAGGATTACGGGCGTGGGAGTCCAGGAGCTCGACGCGGAAAAAATCAGACTCCTCCAGCAGACCACCCGGGATCTCAATGCCATTGTGGTCTTGAAGGGAGCCCATTCGTTAGTGGGACTGCCTGACGAGAGAATTTTCATAAATATGACCGGAAATGCGGGCATGGCCACTGCTGGTTCCGGGGACGTTTTGACCGGAACAATTGCCGCCATGTTCGGTCTTGGATTGCCCCTGGAGGAGGCCGTCAGAAAAGGGACATTCATTCACGGGCTTGCAGGAGACCTCGGTGCGGAGGATGAAGGAGAGGACGGGATAACGGCGCAGGATATCCTTGACTACCTCCCCCTCGCTGTAAAGCTGGATCGGGAAGGCCTTGATGAAGGACTGCGGGACCGCTATGCGGGCGTGAAATTTGTCTGAAGAGAGGCCCACCGCCCTAAACGGCCACATGCACAGGGAGAGGGTCCAAAATCTTGACCAGGTCCTCGGGATTCATCTCGGCCATGAGCCCGCGTCTTCCTGCATTGATATAGATACGAGGGAGACCGCCGATCGTGGCCTCCATTAATACCTTCATCTTTTTTCGGGTCCCGAAAGGCGATATCCCCCCCACCAGATAGCCCGTATGCCGATGTGCTGTTGCCGGATCGCAGGGTCTGACCTTTTTGATCCCCAGCTGCCTGGCAAGGGCCTTAGTGGATGCCTTCCTGTCTCCATGCATGAGGAGTATAAGCGGCTCACCCTGATCCGTTTCCATTATCAAGGTCTTTACTACCAAGTGTTCATCCACATGAAGGGCCTTTGCGGCAGCTTCGGTGCCACCCCTGTCAACATACCGGTAAGAATGCAAGAAAAAGGACACTCCCTGTTCCTCCAGGACTCTAATGGCTTGGGTCTTTGCAAATTTCTCTTTAGCCATATTCACCTGCCGCAGATGAGACAGTTGGATTTCGAATGAACTTCACGGCCTTCCCAGCCGGGAAATTTTTCTATTTTTCGTAATACTTTGAATCTCAGATGTCCAAGAAAAATTGGGTGTCAAATCAGGATCCACATCCGGAAGATTGAAAATGCAGTGCCAACCTGATATGAGAAGAGATAATCGACTTTTGGCCGCATCATCTTGCCGAGAAAACCTATGGAGATATCAGAGATCAGGGTCGGCATTAGAGGGGGAGGAGACATTGCCTCAGGGGTGGCCTGGAGGCTCCATCAGTGCGGCTTCAGGGTATTTATCATGGAGGTCCCTCAACCCTTGGCCGTAAGAAGAATGGTCTCCTTTTGCGAGGCGATCTACGATAAAAGAATGGTGGTAGAGGATGTCGAGGCCCTTCTCGTCCATCGGGCAGAAGAGATTCCGCCCACTTGGCAGCAGGGAAAAATCCCTGTCATAGTGGACCCACACTGCGAGGCAAGGCATGTTATAAGACCAGAAGTCATTGTGGACGGCATCCTTGCCAAGAAAAACCTCGGGACCTCAATAGACCATGCCCCGCTGGTGATAGCCCTCGGTCCAGGTTTTGTTGCAGGCAAAGACGCTCACTTCGTGGTGGAAACCAATCGCGGGCATGATCTCGGCCGCCTGATCAGCGCAGGTTCTGCGGAACCAGATACCGGAGTCCCCGGCGCAGTCCTGGGTATCACCACTGATCGGGTCCTGAGAGCACCGGCTGACGGCATCTGGGAGGCCACGACCCAAATCGGCCGGGTAGTAGAAAAGGGGGATGCCGTTGGGGCTGTCTCCGGCCTCAGGGTGACGGCGTCCATCTCAGGACTCGTGAGGGGCCTCATCCGTCCGGGAATCAGGGTCACGAAGGGTCTCAAAATCGGGGATATTGACCCAAGGGGTGAAAAGATTTCTCCTCACACTATCTCGGAGAAGGCCCTTGCGATAAGCGGCGGTGTACTTGAAGGGATCTTAAGAGTTTATGCCCGCAAATAGGAACAGGCCCCCTTTTCTGCAACGGCTCAACGTCATCCTGACATGTCTTGAAACTATCATCACTATGTCTCGGGATTTTTAGAGAGCCGACGCACAAGGGTCATGGCGAAATTTTTAAAGAAGAGGAACTGGATTTCCTTTGAGAGCTTATCCACAAGGTCAGGAGTAATTTCCATCAGGATGCAGTCCGTATCAGCCACTACCGTGGCATAACGGGGCTGTCCG
>JAOZOW010000040.1 GCA_029933075.1 Deltaproteobacteria bacterium
AGAAAACCGATCCAGGGTAAAGAGCAAATCTGAAAATGACCTACCTGTTGAATCAGAACGGAGGAATAGGTAAAGGCAATGGACAGAAACAGGGCAGGGAGCTTATCCTTGAAGAGAAAAAGGCCCAAGGCATAGACACCTACTGAACACAGGAAGTAATTGAGAATCAACAAAATATTATAACTCACCAGCGGATGGCGGGTAATACTTCTGATAGGGAAATACAATAGCTGGTGTCCCAGAAGGTGTTCCGAAAATGTCAGAGCGTTTCGAGCGGGATATAGGATATTAGTTTGGAAGAAATTCTTGAACTCAAGTTGGAGCAGTTTGTTGTATCCATGCTCCAGGATGTAGCTGTTCAACAGGGTATCCCTGGCCCCTCCTATAATCACTCCAGACAAGCGAGATTGAAAAATCGGGCCCCTAAAAAAGAAAATATTGACAATCAACAAAAAAAGGATCGGGAAAATATACTGCTTGAAGCTCCATCTGTTCTCAGATGATCTCATATCCGTATGCACCCAATCACTTATCACCCCTGCTCCAACAAGGTGGGAGGCAGTATCTGTTGGAGCACCTCATAGTACGGCAACAGTTTGACTGTCTGAAAAATAAGTGGTGTTGTGGACGACAATCAGCGGAGCATGGCGGCGGTTGCGAATCTTCCTGTCCGCCTTTCAGCCCGGTACGAATAAAAAAGGTCGGTCCTGCACCTCGTGCAAATCCCCGAAACCTCTATATTGTCCTCTTTAATCCCAGCCCCCATAAGCTGCCAGCAGCTTATTGCCCAGAGATCAAAATAATTCTCCCCTACCATGAATGCCTTGAAATCTTTGGGAAATAAGCTCTTATAGGTTACAAATTGGGCACAGCATGGGCCTAAGGAAGGGCCGATGGCGGCGAGTATGTTCGTCTCCTTTGATCCAAAATCCCGCACCATGCTCGACACCACCCTACCCAGAATATTATTGACGTTACCCCGCCAGCCGCAGTGGACATTTGCCACCACCCCCTGCTCCGGGTCGTAAAGTATGATGCTCTGACAGTCAGCCTGTTTTACCAGAAGACCAACCTGCGGGATATTCGTGACGAGGGCGTCTGCCAGAGGCGCATCTGACGGCATACGGCCGGCATCCCTCTTAAAAACCGCCACCCCCTTTCCGTGCTCTTGATTCATAAAAAGTATGGTGCTGGCACCCATGGATCTCCTGATCCTCTCCAGATTCTCCCTGACATTTTCAGGGCGATCACCTACCGTGTAACTCACATTCAGGGAATCGAACGGCCTTTGGCTTATGCCCCCATGACGGGTGTAAACGGCATGGGAAAGCTCCCGGTAGGAGGAAAGCCGGGGGAAACGAAAATACCGGAGGCCATTGCTGGCCCAGACAAGATCATCCAATTGTGGCCTGTGCAGTTTTGGGAATTGTGACAGACAGCAGGAAGTGTGATATAAAGGGGGAGATCCTTCGGCCATGGTCACAGGGAGGCGGGGATGGGTTCAGTTGTTATTTTCGGATCAGGGCAAGGGCATATTTGAGCCCTGGAGATGGGGGATAGATACCATCACGACACAGCCTGACTTACTTACCGCTGCTTCCTCCCGGACCTGACGGGGTTCGTAAGCGCCTGTCACGTGAGGTCCATCCCCCAGTCCAGGGCAGTAAAGCGATCAGCCCTTCAATTAGTACTCTACGTCCGCCCTTTCTTTCAGTTCCTTGCCCACCTTGAAGAAGGGGAGCTTTTTGGGAGCTACATCAATAACCTCACCGGTCTTGGGGTTTCTACCCTTGTAGCCATCATAATGTTTCACTTTGAAACTCCCAAACCCCCTGATTTCCACCCTTTCGCCCCTGACGAGCGCCTTTTCCATGTCGCCGAAGACCGTGTTTACCACCTCTTCGGCCTTTTTCAAGGGCAGATTCTCTTCCTTGGCCAGGGCCTCTATCAGTTGAGATTTATTCATGGTCCTCCTCTGTTAAGGGTCAGGAACAGATAACGACGGCCGGGTTACCCGGGATTGACCTTGGAAAATAATGGATCGGCACTGTCAAGTCAAGAGCAAATGTGTGAACTCACAGCATTTATTTTCTCTCAAGGCATTTCACCCTCACCGGCGCTGCTGTGGTCTCTCAAAGCTCCGACCCTACTGGCCGCGAATTCTTTACTTTTCCCCGGTCATGCGTTATAAGGCCCTTGCACGGGGCAGCCCCCCAAGGAGGCCATCTATGAAAAAATTGACCCGGGAAGGTATTGAGGAGCTGGTCCCCTATCCTCCCGGCAAACCCATTGAGGAGCTGGAAAGAGAGCTGGGAATCAGCGGTTCTATCAAACTGGCCTCTAATGAGAACCCCTTAGGTCCATCACCCCTTGCGGTTGAAGCCATACTGCAAAAGGTCAAGACACTAAACCGATACCCTGACGGCAGCGGCTACTATCTCAAATCGAAGCTGAGCGAGAAATACGGATTGCCCCAGGAGCAGATCATCATTGGCAATGGATCCAATGAGCTGATCGAGCTTGCTGTCAGGACCTTTCTCTGCCCGGGCGAAGAGGCTGTACAGGCCTTCCCCACCTTTCTGGTCTACGAGAAGATGGTCAGGGGTGCAGGCGGGCGTATGATCTCCGTGCCTCTATCCGGTTTCAAGATCGACCTCAAGGCAATCTCTCAAGCGATTACGCCCGATACGAAAATCGTCTTCATCAATAATCCAAACAACCCCACAGGTTCGATTCTCTCCAGAGACGAAATGCGCCTTTTCCTCAGAGGGATACCCCGCGATGTCATTGTGGTACTCGACGAGGCTTATATAGAATTCGTCTCCGACGAAACGGCTGCAAGAGGCCTCGAATTGCTTGGGGATCACCCCTTGCTGTTCGTACTGAGGACCTTTTCCAAGCTTTACGGCCTCGCCGGACTCAGGATAGGATACGGATTTGCCTCAAAGGAACTCATTGATTACATGAACCGGGTGAGGCAACCCTTCAACGCCAACACCCTTGCCCAGGCCGCAGCCACTGCCGCCCTCGAGGATACGGAATTTGCATCACGCACGCTGCGCCTGATCAGGGAGGGTCTTGGCTATCTGTATAAAAGCCTCGAAGAAATGGGCCTGGAATATGTACCTACCAATACCAACTTCTTCCTGATCAAGGTCCCTGGGAGTGGCAAGGAGATCTACAAAAGGATGTTGCGGCAGGGTGTGATCGTGCGATCCATGGACAGCTATGATCTTCCTGAATATATCCGCATCAATGCAGGACTCAAAGAGGAGAACGAAAGGTTCATCGGGGCACTGAAAAAGGTTCTGGTGGATTTGAAATGAAGGGCGCATGGGCGATGTTGTCACAATCGACGGACCGGCTGGATCGGGCAAAAGCACCGTAAGCCGCGCGTTGGCCGCAAGGCTCCATTTTCTGTACCTTGACACGGGTGCCATGTATCGGGCCGTTGCCCTTGTGGCCAAAAGGGAAGGGATCGACCCAGCTGACGGCAAGAGGCTTGGCGAGGCGTGTAGTGCCATGGCGCTCCGGTTTAAGACCGATGAAAACCCGCCCCGCCTTTACCTCGGCCACGAAGACATCACTCTTGCCATCAGGACCCCCGAAATAGATCTCCTCTCATCAACCGTTTCCGCGGTACCGGAAGTCAGGGAGGCGATGACCGATCAACAGCGGGCAATGGCGCGGAGGGCCAATATCGTGGCCGAAGGGCGAGACATGGGAACAGTGGTCTTTCCCGATGCCACCATCAAATTTTTCCTCGACGCCGCACCGGAAATCAGGGCCGAGAGAAGATACAGGGAACGGTTGGAGCGCGGAGAAAGCGTTAGCAAGGAATCGGTCATGGAGGAAATCTTGGTACGGGATCGACAGGACCAGTCCCGTTCAATTGCACCGCTCAGACCTGCCAAGGACGCCATTGTGATTGACTCGAGTCGTTTGACGGCCGACCAGGTCCTGGAGGAGATGCTCAGACACTGGATGAGAAAAAAATGAGCTGGAAGAGACTTGTTAAATAAACAGTTGAATTTAGCGGTTGTGTTTGATAAGCATTTAAAATTCAGCTTCTAACATGAGGCAAATAGACGGAGGGGGTATTCAGGTTAATGGAAAAATTAACAAACAGCGCAACCCAAAACAACGACGAGAACGTGGAGATCAGTCCTTCTGAAGCCATTACTGAAGGTGAGCAGGAACTCATGGACCCTGAAGCCCGTGATGAAGACAGCGAAGCAGCAGAGGAGTCTCAGGACAACGATAGCTTTATGAAGCTCTATGAGGAGAGCCTGAGGAGCATCCAAGAAGGAGAAGTCATCAGAGGAGAGATAGTCCAGATTGACAAAGAATATATACTGGTGGATATCGGATATAAATCAGAGGGACAGATTCGCATTGATGAATTCATCGACCCGGAGGGGAACCTGACTGCAAAGGTGGGCGATAAAGTTGAAGTTCTGCTCGAGCGCAGGGAAAACGATGAGGGGACCATTATTCTCTCCAAGGAAAAGGCTGCCAAAATCAAGGTCTGGGATGAGATCAAGCGGGTGTACGAGAATAACGGAACGATCAAAGGAAAGATTACATCGCGGGTCAAAGGAGGCTTCTCCGTAGACATCGGGCTCCAGGCATTCCTGCCGGGCTCCCAGGTTGCGTTGAGACCTGTCAGGGATATGGACGGTCTTGTAGGCACCGAGCACGAATTCAAGATCGTCAAATACAATAAGCGACGGGGAAACATTGTCCTGTCGCGGCGGGCCATCCTGGAAGCGGAAAGGATGGCCCTGAAGGAGCAGACCCTCAAAAAACTGGTGGAAGGCGCTTCTTTGACAGGGACAGTGAAAAACATAACCGATTACGGACTCTTTATCGATCTCGGGGGAATCGATGGTCTTGTCCATATCACCGATATGTCCTGGGGTAGGGTGGGACACCCATCGGAAATGCACCAGATCGGAGATGAGGTGACGGTAAAAGTTCTCAACTTCGACCGGGAAAGGGAAAGGGTCTCGCTGGGAATAAAGCAGCTTGTGCCTGACCCGTGGACCGAAGCGGAAAATAAATATCCCGTGGGCACAAAGATCAGAGGAAGGGTTGTCAGCCTTACGGATTACGGGGCCTTCGTGGAGGTTGAACAGGGGGTGGAAGGCCTTATCCATGTCTCGGAGATGTCCTGGACCAGAAAAATAAGGCATCCTTCCCAGGTCCTCAACGTAGGGGATATGGTTGAAGCCATGGTCCTTAACATCGACGTCCCTAGAAAACGAATATCTCTGGGACTGAAGCAGGTGGAACCCAACCCTTGGGACGTGATTGAAGAAAAATACCCCGTGGGCACCACTATTGAAGGGAAAATAAAGAACATCACAGACTTCGGCATTTTCATCGGCATCGATGAAGGTATAGACGGTCTGGTACATATATCGGACATATCGTGGACCAAAAGGATAAAGCACCCCTCGGAAGTTTACAAAAAGGGACAGGAAGTTCAGGCAGTGGTGCTTAATATTGATAAAGAAAATGAACGGTTCTCATTGGGTATCAAGCAGCTGGCCCCCGATCCTTGGGATGAAATCCCCGAAAGGTACAAACCGGGGACCCGGGTTACCGGCACTGTTACCAATATCACCGACTTTGGCCTGTTCATCGAGTTGGAAGAGGGAATTGAGGGACTTGTACACATCTCTGAAATAAGCCGGGACAAGCGAGGAAATCCCATGTCCCGCTTCCAGGTCGATGATGTGATCCAGGCCGTTGTGCTTAGTGTATCAAAACAGGAAAAGAAGATCGGGCTCTCCATCAAAAGGCTGGAAGAGAGCAGCGAAAAGGAAATTTACAGGAGTTATATCAACAACCACAAGGAAGCCACATCCAACCTGGGTGAGTTGTTGAGAGAAGAGATGATGAATATCAGCCGACAGGCCATCGAGGAAGAGGAATCCGCTGGAGAGGAGATGAATGCTGGTGAATCGGAGTCGCAACCGGTGGAGGACTCAAAGGCTGCCGCCACAGATGAAGCCACTCAAGATGAAACCGGAGCAGGACAGACTTCACCGGATGGCATGGAGCAACCGGAGCCGGAGGGCGCCTCCGATGAGGACCACCCAAGCACTGACCGGTCCTCAACCTCAGATGATACTCCTGCTGAGACGCCTATACCTGAGGAAGTGGACTCCTCCGAATCCTCATCAGATGCCCTTGAAGAAGATGTGGTCCTGAGCGGCGATGAAGAACAACCCCCCGATAAGACTGATGCCACCTGATCCCCGGCCCCTTATGGGCATATTCGGTAAGGGACCGAAAGGCCTTGGGGGACGGGGCTGATCCCCAACCACCGACATGGCGGGTAAAAAATCTTCCATATTGACGGTCCTTGTTATCCTATCGATCACGGCCATTTTTCTCGGTACCGTAATGTTCATCACACTGAAGGTGCTCGGGCCCTCCTCCCGTCTGTCTTTTCATGACAGAATCGGGGTGATCACCATCAATGGGCCCATAACAGAGTCCAGGAAAATCACCGAGAGCATAATTAAGCTGAAAAAAGACGGCAAAATAAAGGCGATTGTCCTCAGGATAAACTCCCCGGGCGGGTCGGTAGGGGCAACCCAGGAGATCTACCGTGAAATCAAGAAAACCGTGCAGAGCAAGCACGTGGTCGCTTCCCTGGGAGATGTGGCCGCATCCGGAGGGTACTATATCGCTGCGGCGGCAGACAGGATTGTGGCGAATCCCGGAACCATCACCGGAAGCATCGGGGTCCTCATGCACTTCGTGCAGCTCAAGAACCTGCTCGACAAAGTAGGTATCGGCCTCGAAGTCCTAAAAAGCGGGGAATTCAAGGATATCGGTTCTCCCCACAGAAAAATGACAGAGAGGGAAAAGGAGCTGATGGGAGCTTTGATAGCCGATATCCAGAAACAGTTCGTGGAGGCTGTCTCCACAGGAAGGCATCTTCCCCTGGAAAAGATCCGGGAGATTGCGGACGGCCGTGTATTCACAGGCTCGCAGGCAAAAAAACTCGGCCTGGTAGACTCTCTTGGTAATTTTCAGGATGCCGTGGATACCGCCAAGAGCATGTCAGGAATCAGAGGGGATGTCACCCTTGTCTACCCCCAGAAGGAAGAGCTGGATCTGTGGGATCTCCTGTTTAATAGGGCATCAGGCATGCTCTCCGAGCTGACCCGGAGCGCCGGGACCCGGATCGAATACCGGTGGCAAGGTCTTCCCGGCCAGCATGTCAAAGGAAGCTACTGACATCTCCCTTGCCTTCACGGATGACCTCCGGCCTGTCGCCGATGAGAGAGACCACACTGGAAGGACTTTGATAGAGCACCCCACCATCAATGACGACATCAAGGTAAGGCCCGTAGACCTCCTTGATGGACTGGGGATCATCATACCCTGCACTGGTGCTGATAATCGGGCGGCCAAATTTCCTGACAATGGACAGGCAAATCCTGTTGTCCGGTACACGTATCCCCACTGTCTTTCTCTTGGTGAGCATTATCTTAGGGACCAATCTGGTGCCCTCTAAAATGAAGGTATAAGGCCCGGGTAGAAATCGCTTCATGGTCTTGTAAGCATAATTGGACACCTGGGCATAACGGCTGATTCCCTTGAGGCTGTCGCATACAAAGGAAAAGGGCTTTTTCAGGGGGCGATTTTTCAACCTGTAGATCAGCTGAATTCCTTTTTTGTTGTAAAGGTCGCATCCAATACCATAAAAGGTATCGGTGGGATAGGCGATAATTCCGCCCTCTTCCAGGATCTCGCTTACGCGCCTGATCAGCCGCAGCTGCGGGTTTTCGGGATTGATGGAAAGAAGCAAAGGCTTTTTTCCTGCACCTAAAGATCGATGATTCTTGGCCATATATTACCCCAACCGATCCAGGGCCATCCACGATGGATTAATGTGGATGAAGGCCCTGTTTGATGTGAATCAAGGGCGCTTCCATGAATTTTTTAATACTGCCCCGCGTTTTCTCTTTCCTTTTCGGCCTCGCCCTGGGGAGTTTCCTGAATGTATGTATTTATCGAATTCCGCTCGGGAAATCCATTGTAAGACCGCCCTCAAGCTGCCCTCATTGCGGCGAAAGAATCAAATTCTACGACAATATTCCCCTTCTCAGCTACATCATCCTCCGCGGAAGGTGCAGACATTGCCGGGTGCCCCTTTCATGGCATTATCCGGTAGTGGAGGCACTGGGCGGATTGCTTAGCCTATCCCTATTTATCAGATACGGGCTGAGTTATCAATATCTTGCCTTTCTCCTCTTTGTCGCTTCGCTGATCACGATCAGCTTCATTGATCTCGATCACCAGATCATCCCCGATCTCATCTCCATACCATGCATGGTGGCAGGCTGGAGCATCGTGACGCTCGCAGATCTGTTTCGCTCTGCCCCGTCCCCCCCCCCAGCCTCCAGCTTCTTCGTCCTCTATGATCTGTCCTGGCTCGATTCCCTCGCCGGTATCATTGCAGGCGGAGGATCACTTTACCTCGTTGCGGTCTTCTTCAAGCTCCTCACCGGAAAGGAGGGTATGGGCGGAGGCGACATCAAACTGCTGGCCATGATCGGGGCCTGGCTGGGCTGGAAACCCTTGCTCCCCGTTGTCATGATAGCCTCCATCACCGGTACCGTCGTGGGGGCAACTGCTCTGCTTGTTGCGGGCAAGGGCCTCCGAGTCAGGATACCTTTCGGACCCTTCCTGTCCGTAGGGGCCCTCATCTATTTCTTTTTCGGACATCAACTAAAAATCTGGTACCTGGGCCTGGTCCTTTGAGAGGTATGAGATTGCGTTTCTCTTTCTACAGCCTGAGAACAGGGATCCTGGCCTACCTGGCGTTTCTAATCCTTTCCGCCATGCTCCTCATTAATGTGGTTATGGTGAAGTTCAGTGAAAAGGACCTCATTGAAGAGAGGGTGAATGCAGCCCGTCTGTTACTCCATGCCATTGCTGAAAGGCTGAGTCATGAGGCAGGACAATACGGAGGACCATGGCCGGAAACAGGATCGCACAACAGCCTCCTTCACGAGTTAGCCCGGGGTACCGGAATGGCCCGATTTTCGGGACTGTTGGTCATCGACCGGGATGGCCGCAAGATACTCTTACAGGGCCCTGTGGGTGAAAAGCAAAAAGCGGCGCTTTCTCTGGCCCGTGAGGCCCTTTTCACCAAGAAGTATGCCAGAGGCTTCCAAGGCAGCACATGGGGTGTGATCTGGATTGCACCCGCCAGCGCCACCGTGTCAATGCCTCTTATTTCCAGAAGAGGAAGGCTCCTTGGGGCCGCAGCCCTATGCGTCGATCTCAGGCCCCTGTATCATCATTTGCGAGGCTCCGAGAAAATAGTTCTCCTTTACATCATCCTGAACACCATCGTTCTCGTGCTCGTGGGTTTCTACCTCCTTTCAAGGATCGTGGTGCGGCCGATCCACGATCTCCTGCGGGTCACCGAGCAGTTCAAAGAGGGCGGGGCCTTCCCGGAGATGGCCGAGGTGGCAAGAAATGAGATCGGCCAGCTCTCCCGTTCCCTGAACCTGATGCTCAGACGCCTTGAGGAAAACAAGGAAGAGTTGAAAACCCATATAGCCTCTCTTGAGGAAGCCAACCGCGAACTCAAAAGAGCCCAAGAGGAGATCGTAAGGTCCGAGAAACTGGCCTCGGTGGGCCGGCTGGCAACGGGCATAGCCCACGAAATCGGCAATCCGATCGGGATAGTCCTGGGGTACCTTGAACTGCTCGACGGTGAAATGCTCAGCGAGGAGGAACGAAAGGATTTCCTGGGCCGGATAGCATCGGAGATCACCAGGATCAATGAGATTATTCGTCAGCTCCTGGATTTTTCGAGATCCTCTACCGGCCAAAAAGGGCCCACAGAGGTCCACCTGCTTCTCACGGAGACGATCAATATGCTGAAACCCCAGCCCATGATGGCAGGGATCGAGACGCGATGTATCCTGGAGGCAGAGCATGATACTGTCCTGGCTGACCCAAATCAGTTGAAACAGGTATTTCTGAACATTGTAATGAACGCGGCCGATGCCATGAGATCTATGGGTGAAAAAAAGGCAGGGACCCTCACCATCACGACCAGAAACGTAGAACACCTTTTGGAGCTCCGGTTCACAGACACCGGACCCGGCATCCCTCAGGAGGACCTTTCGCGTATCTTCGACCCATTTTATACCACCAAAGAACCGGGGCGGGGGACCGGCCTGGGCCTATCTGTGTGTTACAGGATCGTGGAAGGCCTGGGCGGAAGCATCCGGGCGGAAAATTCCCCTGATCATGGTGCAACTATCATTGTTGACATTCCGCTGCACGAGATGAAAAATGATGCAAAAAGATAAGTGAGAATTCACCATGTCTCAGTCGCGCGTGCTAATTGTCGATGATGAAGAGAATATGCGGCACATGCTGGAGGTGCTGTTAGGCAAGGCCGGTTACGAGGTGGAAAGCGCCGCGGACGGGGTGGAGGCCCTTGAACGTATGGCGGCTTCCGACTTCTATTTCATCCTCTGTGATATCAAGATGCCGCGCATGGATGGCATGACCTTCCTCAAAAAGGCCAGAGAAACGTACCCTGAGAAAACCTACATCATGATGTCGTCTTACGGTACCATAGAGACCGCCCTGGAGGCCATCAAGGAAGGGGCATACGATTATATCTCCAAGCCCTTCAAAAAGGACGAAGTACTGCTTACCCTGAAAAAGGCCGAAGAGCGCAAACGCCTCAAAGAAGAGAACCTCAGGCTGAAGAGAAAGATCACCGAAATCGAACAAAAATACTCCTTCGGCAATATCATCGCCCGGAGCGAGGCAATGGCCAAAGTATTCGATCTGGTGCGCACCGTGGCCGACCACAAGACCACAGTGCTCATCACAGGCGAGAGTGGCACCGGCAAGGAGTTGATTGCAAGGGCCATTCACGATAACGGCAGCCGCGCCTCAAGGCCTCTTGTACCCATAAATTGCGGCGGGATCCCTGAAAACCTGCTGGAGAGCGAGCTTTTCGGTTACAGAAAAGGGGCCTTTACCGATGCGATAAGGGATAAGCCGGGCCGGTTCGAGGAGGCGGACGGGGGTACCATCTTCCTGGACGAGATAGGGGAGCTCCCTATGTCCCTCCAGGTGAAGCTCCTGAGGGTCCTCCAAGAGGAGGAAATCACACCATTAGGCGGGGTAGGGGCCAAAAGGATCGATGTAAGGGTGATTGCTGCCACGGCCAAGGACCTGAGTCAGGAAGTCCGGGAGGGCAGGTTCAGAGAAGACCTCTTTTACCGAATCAACGTCATGACCATCCACCTGCCACCCCTGAGGGAAAGAAGGGGTGATATTCCCCTTCTGGTGGGCTACTTTATCGACCAATTCAACAAGAAACTGAAAAAGGACATCGAGGGGTTGTCATCGGAGGCCATGCCTCTGCTCATGGAATACGACTGGCCGGGGAACGTGAGGGAACTGGAGAATATCATCGAGAGGGCGGTCCTGCTTGCCAAGGGCAGATGGATCACCCCTAAAGAACTGGCACAGGAGACTCTTTCAAGACCCGGTCCCGTTGAATCCCTCTCCCTCAAGAAGGCCTCCAAGCGGCTTGAGAGGGAGCTCATTGAAAAGGCCCTGCGGAGCACGGGCGGGAACCGGACACAGGCCGCCAAGATCCTTGAGATCAGTCGGCCTATGTTGATCTCCAAGATCAAAGAATACGATCTGAAGCTATGACCGGCCCGAACCCGCCACCACCCGGCGTCTCGATACGCAGGATATCCCCCCTCTTCAATGGGGCTGAAAATTTCCCCGGTTTCACCTCTTTTTCATCCCGGCGAATGATGGTGTTTTTCCCTACTGCCCCCGGCTCCCCGCCCTGGAGACCGTAAGGCCGCCTCCTCCTTCTCTCCGAGAGTACGGTCACCTCTGCATCAGATAGAAGTTGGATCTCTCTGACGATCCCATCACCCCCCCGATATCTTCCTTTTCCTCCGGTATTGCGACGGATGGAATACTCCGTGACCAGAAAAGGATAACTGTACTCCAGGGCCTCGATGGGGGTATTGAGAGTGTTGGTCATATGGCAATGGACAGCGCTCTCCCCCGGGCCGCGGGCGCCAGCTCCCATGCCCCCTCCTATGGTCTCGTAATAGGCAAAGGGCTGCCCGCTCCGGGGATCTATTCCGCCAATGGTGACATTGTTCATGGTGCCCTGACTGGCAGCGGGAATCACATCGGGAAGGGCCCGGGAAAGGGCCCCGAGGATTACGTCCACGATCCTTTGAGATGTTTCCACGTTGCCGCCTGCCACGGCCGCAGGAAAGGTTGCATCCACAATGGTCCCCTCACCGGTCAGGACCTGGATGGGTCTGAGGCAACCCGCGTTTGTAGGCATGTCCCCCTCTACAAGCGACCGGAATACATAGAGAACCGCCGAGAGGGTGATGGCCCGCACCGCGTTGATGGCCCCGCTAACCTGTGGGTCGGATCCGGAAAAGTCCAGCATTGCCTCTTCCCCTCTAACGGTCATTGCAACGCGTATTTTTACATCCTCCCGCCCGAAGCCGTCATCTTCCATGAAATCCTCGAAAGAATAAAGGCCATCCGGCATATCCCCGATCCTTCGTCTCATGAGCCGCTCGGCATAGTCCAGGAGACTCCCCGCATAGAAGTCCACTGTTTCGATGGTGTACTTTCGAATCAGCTCCTTCATCCTTCTCACGCCGGTGATGTTGGCCATAATCTGGGCTGCAAAGTCCCCCTCGCGCTCAACCGGAGTCCGCACGTTGTTCAGGAAAAACCGCATGACGCTCCGGTCGATCACCCCCTTGCGGATGAGCTTCAAAGGGGGGATGATGATCCCCTCTTGGAATATGGAGGTGGAAAGGGGCATGGACCCCGAGCTCATCCCGCCCACATCCGCATGATGCGCCCGGCTCGCTACGTAAAAACAGGGCTTCTCATCCCCCACGACCACGGGAGCCACTAAGGTGATGTCAGGCAGGTGCGTGCCGCCTTTGAAAGGATCGTTCAGGATCACCATGTCCCCATCTTCCATGGATTCGGCCGCAATGGCCGACTTGACCGACATGGGCATGGAGCCCAGATGAACAGGGATGTGGGCGGCCTGAGCCACCATTTCCCCTTTCCCGTCAAAGATGGCGCAGGAAAAATCGCGCCTCTCTTTTATATTAGGGGAAAATCCCGTCCTCATCAGGGTCATGCCCATCTCCTCCGAGATGGAAGAGAAGCGGTTGTGAAAGACCTCCAGCAATATCGGGTTAACCTTCATGATAGTCGCCTTGCCCATGCCCTCTTAAGAGTTTACTTCCATGAGAAGATTCCCATACTCATCCACCATGGCCGAGGCAAAGGGAGGAATGACGATAGTGGACGAATATTCGGTCACTATGGCAGGCCCCCCAATCCTGTTCCCGCTCAAAAGCCTATCTCTGGCAAGGACCTGGGCTTCAACAGCCTCTTGATCGAAAATTACCTTCCGGGTGTCCAGCAGGGCCTGTTCCGGACACTTCTCCCCCGCGCAGGTCCCTTTTCGGAACCTCGGCTTGTCCGGGATCCCACGTGCACGCAATCGGATATTCACGATCTCCACGGTCTTGTCCTCGTTTCTATAACCGTAAGTCTTTTCATGAAGCCTGTGGAACCGGGCCACATGATCGCCTTTGAAGGGCACGATGATTTCGTAGGACTGCCCGGCATACCGCATATCGAGGAATCTTTCGAGAACGATATTTTCCTCTGAAATTCCTTCCTCCCTCAAATCCCTGATCCCCTTGCCTTCCAGGTCCCTAAAAAATTCTCCGAGTTCTTCATGTGTGCTGTTATATTGGTTCTTCATCACGGTAAATGAATAGTCCTTGATCACATCGGCCATGAGCATTCCCAGCGCCGAAAGGATCCCGGGATCCCGGGGCACGAGTACCCTCGGGATCTTCAATAGCCTCGCGAGAAACGCTGCATGCATTCCCCCCGCCCCCCCGAACGAAAGGAGAGTGAATTCCCTCGGATCATAACCGCGCTCAACGGAGATCACCCGGATCGCCTTTTCCATTGCCGTATTTGCTACGGACAGGATGCCCTCGGCCAGCTCCACCGGACTCAAGCCGGCCTCGGCGGCCATCTTCTTCATGGGCCCATCGAGCTTCTCCGGCCTGAGCCTCATGTTCCCGCCCAGGAAATGCTCGGGCACCAGTCTCCCAAGGAACAGATTGGCATCGGTCACCGTGATCCTATCTCCCTTCCCGTAACAGATGGGCCCTGGATCGGCCCCGGCGCTCTCGGGTCCCACTTTAAGCGACCCTCCTTCATCCAGCGCAGCAATGGACCCACCGCCTGCCCCAACAGTATGGATATCGATCATAGGGACCTTTATGGGATAGGAGGAAATGGTGGATTCCATGGTCAGCGTAAGGTCCCCATCCATAAGGCTGACATCCGTAGAGGTACCACCCATATCGAAACCAATGATCTTGGTAAACCCCGCCAGTCTGCCCATCTCAAAGGCCCCTACCGCCCCGCCGGCCGGACCGGACAGGATGGTGCGAACCGATTCCCTCATGGCGGTCTCCGCAGATATGCTTCCCCCATTGGACTGCATAATCCCCAGGCTGTCTTCTTTCTCAAGGTGTTTCAAAAGATACCCTATGTAGCGCTTCATCTTGGGCGATACATAGGCGTTTATCACCGTGGTGGAGGTGCGCTCGAATTCCCGGAATTCGGCCAGGATCTCATGGGAAAGGGATACGGGGAGTCCCGTACCATCGAGCATTTCTCCTATTTCTTTCTCATGGGAGGGATTGGCGTATGAGAAAAGCAGACAGACCGCAACGGATTCCACGCCCAGAGCCCTCAACCCCTCGATAACCCTCTGGACCTTATCCCTGTCAAGCGGTTCATGCTCCCGGCCGGTATTGAGAATCCTGCCCTTTACCCCGAATCGCAAGCGGGGAGGTACAATATGAGGCTCTTTTCTGTAGGCAAGGTCATAGAGACGGCTCCTGTTCTGCCGCCCGATTTCAATGATATCTTCGAACCCGCGATTGGTGATGAGGGCCGTCCTGGCGCCTTTTCTCTCCAGGATGGCATTGGTGGCAACTGTGGACCCATGTACGACCTGCTTGTGTTTTTCCTTTGCAATCCGCATCAGCCCCTCGAGCACGGCCTCTGCCGGATTTGACGGGGTGGAGAGGAGCTTGTAAACCCCCCATGCTTCCCCATCTTTATACACAAAATCGGTAAATGTCCCACCCGTATCAACGCCGATGATCATTAATCACCTCTCAGGGCAATATGGGGCTGTCTCCGCTGCCTCCGAAATAGGGCCAAGCAAGGGAAACCCGTCACAGACCCAGGAAGGCCTTTCTTACCATGTCTGATTTCAGCAGCTCCGCACCGGGCCCTTCCATAATGACCCTTCCGGTCTGGAGCACATACCCGCGGTCCGCCAAGTCCATGGCCTCACGCACGTTCTGTTCCACCAGGAGGATGGTCATACCACCTGCCTTGAGCTCCCGAACGGTGTCCAGTACCTCATCCACCAACAGGGGCGCCAACCCCAGGGAGGGCTCATCCAGCATGAGCATCCTCGGGCTGGACATGAGGCCGCGACCGATTGCCACCATCTGCTGCTCCCCTCCGGACAGAGTAGAGGCCGCTTGTGCCTTCCGCTCTCGCAGGACCGGAAAAAGCGTATAAACGAATTCGAGGTTTTGCTCTATTTTTCCGCTATCCTCCAGTATGTAGGCACCTAAGAGGAGGTTCTCTTCAACGGAGAGTGGACTGAACAGCATTCGTTCCTCCGGCACGTATACGATCCCAAGCCGGACTATTTGTTCCGTCTTGAGCCCCGCTATCTCCCTTCCCAGAAAAAGGATACGGCCCTCAAAGACCTGCTGAGCCCCCATGATTGCCCGCAGCAGCGTGGATTTTCCCGCACCATTTGCGCCTACCACGCAAACTGTCTCCCCGGAGCCCACCTCTAATGAGACTCCGTCAAGGACAAGGAGCCCGGAATACCGCACCCTGATATCTTCCACCTGGAGTATATGCTGTGCCATATCTGTCCAAAATCGATTTGAGTTTCAGGGGCTAAGCCGGAGGACAGGCAGGGGGAAAAATATCTCCTGCCCCTTAGCCATATATCAAAGAGGGGAACCGATAACCTCAACTTGAGGGAGAAAGTTCTCCGCCATGTTCCCGTACATACCGCTCCCCCAGATATGCCTTAATCACCCGTGGGTCCTTCGCAATGCTCTGGGGATCCCCTTCGGCGATCTTCTCCCCGTAATCCAGGACGACTATCCGGTGGCTGATCTTCATCACCATTTCCATGACATGTTCGATCAACATCACCGTGATCCCCAGGTCACTATGCACATGCTTGATATTGGCCATGACCTCCTCTACCTCGTTGGGATTCAGACCGGCGGCCACCTCATCCAGCAGCAGCAGCTTGGGGTCCAATCCCAGGGCGGTAGCCATGGTTACCCGCTTCTGGGCGGCCACAGGGAGCTCGCTGACCCGGTAATGGGAAAGATCCTCGAGTTTGAGATCATACAATATCTGCTTTGCCCGGGCCATGGCCTGGCTCCTGGATCGAGTCCTCAGGAAGCAGCCCACCATTACGTTCTCCTCCACCGTCAGGTCCCCGGTAGCGGCATAGACCTGGAACGTCCTCGCTAAGCCGAGCCTCGCCACTTCATGGGCCTTGAGCCGGGTGATATCACGACCAGCGAAGATGATTCTTCCGGAGGTAACGGGATAGAGCCCTGATATGCAATTGAAAAGTGTGGTCTTCCCAGCCCCATTGGGACCTATGATCCCCACCATTTCCCCTTGATGAACGTTGAAGGAGATATCGCAGTTTGCCCTCAATCCCCCGAATTCCTTGGTCAAGGCCTGGACTTCAAGCAGCGTCACTACACGGACCTCCTCCTGCGGGCCTTTTCCACTATACCCCAGATGCCCCTCGGCTCCACTGCCGAGATCAGCATGATGATGACAGCGTATATTATCAGGTCAATTCCCACGAGCCCTGCCTTGGCGCCCAGCCACTCCTTGAGATAGCTCTTGAGCGGGATCAGGACACCAGCTCCGATGATCGGTCCCCAGAGGGACCCGGCCCCGCCCAGCATGGCCATGAGCGCAATCAGGATGGAGATGTCGAGGCTCATGGTATCTTCGGGTTCGATGTTTTTGATATAGCAGGCATGAAATGAACCCACCAGGCTGACAAATGCCGTGGCAATGGCGTAGGTCTTCACTTTTGCCCAGTGCACGTTGATTCCCAGGGATCGAGCCACATCTTCATTGTCTTTGATGGAGCGAAGCTGGAAACCCAGGCGCGATTTCCTGAACCAGTTCACGTAAAAGATCCCCAGGAAGAAAAAGCCTAAGATAACATAGTAGTAATACACATCCTCCTTGAAGATTAGTCTCAAGAAATCGGGAGGATGATACTTGATGGGGGAAATCTCCAAGCCCCGGGCCGCACCCACGAAATCCCATACCTCGAAAAGATCCTTCAGCACCAGAGAAGTCGCGATGGTCGCAATGGCGAAGTAATGCCCTTTCAGGCGGAACAGGGGATAACCGATGATAAAGGACCACAGCACGGCAAACGACATGCCCACGGGCATGGACACCCAGAAAGGCACATCCCATCGGATCAGCATCACAGAAGTGGTGTATGCCCCGATACCCACATACTGGGCCTTTCCAAGATCCACCTGTCCTCCGTAGCCGCCTATGGTATTCCAGCCCATGCCGTAGAGGGAGAACATGAGGAACTGGATCATGGTTGCCATGGCAAATGAGGAGAAGTGGAAAAGAGGAAAGATCAGGAGGAAGGAGGCGACCAGGGCGGCCACGCACAGATCCACACGAGGAAAATCGGAAAAATCCAGAGCATTTCTCAATACTTCCATCCGAACAGTCCCCGGGGTCGAACCACCATGATGACAAAATAGGCCAGGTAGACCCACATGTACTTGAATGAGGTCATAGGCACCCTGCTCATCCAATCCAGGTTGAAGGTATAGGTAAAAAAATCCCAGATGCCCGGTATTTCAGTAATGATCCCCACGACCAGTCCTGCAAAGAAGGCCCCGGGCACGCTCCCGAACCCCCCCAGGGCCACGATGGCAAAGGCGATCATGGTGAACAACAGCCCCACAAATGGATTCACGGACCAGAAGTTGACGATCAACGCCCCGGCGATTGTGACAGAAGCGGCCCCTATGCCCCAGGCAAGGGCGTTCATTCGGTCCGTAGGGATGCCCATGTAGCGGGCCCCTTGGGAATTGAGGGCGGTGGCGGTAAGTGCCTTTCCCACTTTGGTTCGGTTCATGAGCATCCAAACGGTTACAAAGGCTACCACCGACAGGCCCGCAGCAGCCAATTTAGTGGCCGGGATAACCACCCCCATCCCAACCTCAAAGCTCCTCCCCACCAGGATGCCGCTGTGGACGGCCCTGTCCTCGGAGCCGAATACCAGGAGGGCCACGTTTCTCAGAAAAAGCATCAGCCCGAACGTCCCAAGGAGCTGGGCCACCATGGGGCCTCTCAGAAGAAACTTCACAAAACCATAGTAACAGATGACGCCGAGCAGAAATCCCACAACCGCGGCAAAAGGCAGTGTGAATAGAGGGTCTATACCCATACCCTGCGCGGTGAGGAGACCGGTATACATCCCGATCATGAGGAATTCACCGTGGGCAAAATTTACGATATCCATGACCCCGAAGATGATCGTAAGCCCGATTGCCACGAGGGCAAGGACCATCCCGATCAAAATGCCCGCCGCCAATGATCCTACCAAGATATCCATTCGAGGATAGTCCCCCTAATAAAATACCCATCACGCCCTGCCCCTTCCGGATACCGAAAGGGGCGGGAGATGGGCACGGTTCAATGGAGGCGATCTAATATCCCGGGAAGGGAAAGATCATGTCGGCCGAAGATACATCAAAGGGGTAGACGATCTCCAGTCCCACCTTTCCATCTTTCCCCTTCTGGTACTGGCCGATGAGACCTGAGCCCAGCACATTCTGACCCAGCTCTTCGCCAGATGTGGAAAATTTGATCCCGGCCCATGGAACAACCAGTTCTTTGCCAGGGATCTTTATGCTGTTTGCCGCCTTCTGGATATCGGCAGGCTTTGTGGAGCCGGCCTTCTCAAGGACGTGCACCCAAGTCTGGAGTCCTGTAAAGGCCCGTGCAGAAGCTCCGCCCAGGTCGTTACCCGTCTTTTTCTTGTAAAGGGCATTGACCTTCCCTGCTATGGCTTTTATCTCCACCACCTTGGGGAGGAACACCGTGCGTGTCAGTATGCCTACGATGTCGCCGCCAAGGGTGTTCCTGAATTCCGGTTTCTCAAACCCGGCGTCCTGGCCCCAGATGATTTTGGGGTTAGCCTTCTGGGCCTTCAGGGTCTTCACCATAAGGATGGCATCGGAGGTGTAGGATGCGAAAAGCATCACGTCCGGGCGGGCCGCTTTAAGGGAGCGTACCTCACTGGAAAGGTCCGCCGCCTTTGCCGCGTAAAGGAGGGATTTTCTGAGCTTGAATCCATATTCTTTGGCCAGCCCCTCGATCAGGCGGGAGACGTGAGACCCCCATTCCGTCTTCTCACAGGCAGAAGCCAGGTTTATGATATCCTTCTTGGGGACTGCCTTGACGCCTCTCACCTTCCCCTCGGTGAGGCCCTTCAGCAGTTCAAAGAGGTCCTTTGTAAACCAGCGGTCGTGGGGCGTGGTGCGCCAGAACCACTTGAACCCCCTCTTGGTGAGGGCGGGAGAAGTGGAGGTGCCGTTGATCATGGGCACTCCATACTGCTCGCACACGGCACTGACCGTCTTGGTAACAGAGCTATGGTAACACCCCAGGATGCCGTCCACTTTGTCATCCAGTATCAACTTTTTAGCTAAGTCGGCCCCAAGGGTTGGATTTCCCTCGTGATCCTTGAATATGAGCTTGATCTTGGCTCCGCCCAGACTCTTGATGCCACTGTTCTTTGCCATGGTCATGGGCAGATCGGCCATCACACCGTTCGCAATCTCGGCTGCCAGCTCTGCACCGGCCCGGAGTTCACGCCCTGCCGCCGCCGCCCCTCCGGTAAGCGGGTAGATCACACCGATCTTGACCACCCTGGCCGCCGGTGCCGGAGAAGGCATAAGCAACCCCATCAGGGCAAGGATCCCAAAAACTACCATCAACGTCATACCATACCGTTTCATTTGAATACCTCCTTGTCTTTGCGGGCCGAGAGCCCATGTTACCGCCTGTGAGAACTATAATGCCATGCAACTTTTCTTTTTCCAAAACCCTTGATTCCAGCAGCCTCGGGTAGTATAGGACAAACTGCCTACCCGCCTGCCCGCCAAAATATATTGAAAATATATTTACTGTCAAGTTCGTTTATTGACAACATATATATCTTGAATATATTCTTGATAATTGCTTTCGGGCATGGGGCTTCGCTCCTCCGAGCCATGCCGGGGCACAATTGCTCAACCGAGGGTATAAATGACAAGCTCCCATGAAGAACCAAGACTCCCCCTGGCGCTCCAGGCGTACCGCATGATTCATGAAAAAATCATTACCATGGACTACGAACCGGGCCAGCACCTGGAGGAAAAACACTTGGTGAGTGAATTGGGCATAGGCCGGACACCGGTCCGCGAGGCCCTCTTGCGCCTTACATCAGAGTTCCTGGTTGAGAGCCAGCCCAACAGGGGTTTCATTGTCAAACCGCTGACCCTGCAGAACATCAAAGCCATGTTTGAGGCCCTGCGCATTATCGAGATAGGCGCCGCCTCTCTGGCCGTCCATCAGGACCCCGCAAGGCACCTGTCTTCCATGCGAGAGGCCCAGGAAAACTTTGAAGCGGCCATGCAGTCAAATGATCTATTGCGCCTGGTATGGACAAACCATGAATTTCACATGCATTTCGCCCGCTGCTCGTCCAACGAGTATCTGGTCCGTGCATTGCAGGACGTGCGAAACGAGGTGAACAGATTGGCGTATCTCTCATTCGGGGGAAAGGAGGAACTGGCCGGTGACCTCCTGCAGCATTACCGGACCGTGTGCAGAGAGCACGAACAGATCATGGATTCCCTTGAACATAAGGATCTCGGTACCCTTAAAAAGACCATTGAAGCGCACATACACTCCTTCCAGCACAGAGTGGTTCTCTACCTGACAACTTCCGGAGTATAAAGATATAAGAACTTTCGGCCCCACATGCCTCAAGGCTCAGAACAGAGTCATCTCTTCATCCTTGAGGTCAGAGACAAACATATGACCAGGGGCATGGGTGATCACCAGGGGAAGCTGTGCCGATACTGCAGCAAGTTGAGAGGTCACCCCACAGGCCCAAAACACCGGTATCTCATCCGGCTTGACGGTCACCGGGTCACCAAAATCGGGTCGATCAAGATCTTTGATGCCGATCTGCTCAGGGTCCCCCAAGTGGATGGGAGCGCCATGGGTCAAGTGAAATCTTGTGGTGATCTGAGAGGCACGTACAGCCTCTTCTGGCTTCATGGGCCTCATGCTCACCACCAGGGGCGCGGAAAAAGGGCCTGCAGGCACACAGGAACGGTTTGTGATATACATGGAAACATTCTTCTCTTCCTCTATGTTCCTGACCGGGATGCCCGCAGCCAGGAGCGCATTCTCAAATGAGAAACTGCACCCGAGGAGGAAGCTCACGGTTCCTTCATTGAAAAGGTCCCGCACATCTTCCACTTCCCCCCTGAGCTCGCCCTTTTCAAAAACCCTGTAGCGCGGCAGGTCCGTGCGAATATCCGCTCCCGGCGCTATCCTCGGTTCTGCCCGGCCAGGTTCCAGCACATCCAGGATAGGGCAAGGTCTGGAATTGCGCACACAAAAAAGCAGAAAATGAAACGCCTCTTCTCGGGGGAGCATCACCAGGTTTGCCTGAACATAACCTGAGGCGACCCCGGTCGTTGGCGCCCTCCACTCACCGGATCTGATCAGTTCACGCAACTGAAAAGGTGACAGGTGTTTTCTCATCACGAGGTCTTCCGATCTCAATGGTCGTCTGAGTCAAATCCAAAAGTTATCAGATGCCACCGGAACTTTCAACGACAAAGCCGGGGGGCATCAGACCTCCTCCTTGAAAACCTCCAGCTGTCCACCCGTCTCCTCGACCTTCAGAACAAAACCGAAAAGGTCCCGCTGTAGGCAGAAGATAGGATCTTCCTTGGGTAGATAGGGCTTTCGTCCAAGGATAAACTTCTGGGCCGTGGGCTGAAACACCACCTCCTTGAAGGCCTTGGCGGGATCGAAAGGTCTTCCGATGAGAAGGTGTTCAAGGTAGTCGACGCAGGCCTCATCCTCGGGCGCCTTTCTCCTGGCCCGGTCCCCCATGGCTACCAGCGTGACCAGGGCCGGAGCTTTTTTGTTGATATATTCTACGATGGCCCCTGCCATGACAAAGCTGCCCAGGATCACTTCATCAGCGCTTTCAATTGCTGCGGCAGCCCCGGTCACCCCAGCCGTAGTCCGGTGGATCACAGTCCTTCCCTTGAAAAAGGACTCCCCTTTGCGGATGATGTGGGATGGGGAATTGCCAAGGTCCGCACCCTCTATGGGCGCCTCGTTGACCTCGCCTACCAGCACGTATTCAGGATTGCCCCTCTTGAGTGCGAGGGCCTTTTGGGGATCAACTTCAAGGATTACTCGCTTTGCGCCGAAATGGAAAAAAAGGGGCTGGCAGGAAAAGGCCCTGAACACGTCGATGATCACAGCCAGACCCTGCGCTCCCTCAGCCCCTTCAGCACAGCTCTTCCTGATTACCTCCATCCCATATCCTTATCTTCCGGCCCACCCACTCCCTTTTCACGAGTCCAAATGTATCTTATGAAAGGTTTCGTCAGCTATCTTCGATACCTCTTCCTGGGCCATGACCGGTATATCTCCGGAAAGTCGGATGACCTCATCTTCCCCCATGTCGATGCTCTCCGCAATCATGGCCGTGGGTATCTCCTTGCCGGGTATGGCCGTGCCGCACACCACAACAGAGCCCATGAATTCATCCCCTGAAAACACAGGAATAAGACATTTCGACATCCCAGCTTCGCACGAGACCAGCACGGGCCTTTTCGTTTCGCTGGCCTGTTTCGCCATATATTTCTGGGTCTGAGCGCATATACCTATCAGAGAATCCTTTTTAGCCCTGATGGCCTTGCAGAGTTCATGGCGTTGCCCGCTTTCCTGTAAAACAAAGCTCTGTGGATCGACCAAAGCCGTGGGCATACTAAGGGATTCCATAAGTTCGTCGAGTATCTGCTGCCATTCTTCTTCTTCCTTGATATCGTACAGATTCATTCCCATACTCCTTTCTTAAAATCAATTACCGCTCGGGCAAGGCGTAAGATAGATTAATTGCAGTTCCATGTCAATAATATATACCATAAAAATATGAAATAATCCCCCTCTCCTTACACCGGACTGGAACCGAAAAAGACCCTCCACAGCTCCCTTTCCCATGAAGGAGGTCACCCTTTCAGTAAGGTTTCCTTTAATTATAAAGAATCACCCCATACACAATTATTTGCAATTGCATGTCCCCTGTGCCACATTAATATATGGAGAATATCTCAAGATCTTTGAACCCTAAAATTGATCGATTTTCGTAGACAAAAAACCCACCCGAATGGGGTAAGTTTGTGGTATAAATGAAAAAGCTCAACAGATGCTACTAACCACA
>JAOZOW010000106.1 GCA_029933075.1 Deltaproteobacteria bacterium
GCCCTTTGATGGGAATAACAGATCAACTGTCAAAGCACGCAAAAACCGGATGAACCTTATTTTTTCATTGCGCGATGGATAAGCTGTGTTATGTCAAGGACCTCGAGGGGGACTTTGTTCCTTCTTACATAGGTGGTCATGGTCCTGACGCATTGCTGGCAGGAAGTGATCACAGCGTCCGCCCCTGTGCTCATTATCTCTTCGATCTTCCTTTTTGCGATCTGTGCAGAGAGTTTCGCATCGATCATCTCCAGGTTCCCCCCGCCTCCGCAACACTGGCATTGTTCCCGATTCCGGGGCAGTTCCACGAACTTTATACCCGGGATGGAGCGGATAGCATCTCTTGGCGGATCGAATACCCGCGCCCCCCGACCAAGATCGCAAGGGTCATGGTAGGTCACGGTCATGGGAAGTTCCCGCAATGGAATCCGATTCTCTCTTAGCAGATGTAAAAGGAACTCCGTGGCATGGGAGATTTTTATTTCAGGGGGATAATATTCCCGCCACATCTGATAGCAGGAAGGGCACGCAAAGATAAGCTCCTTTGCCCCTTTTCCTCTGACTGCCGCCAGATTATGCTCCATAAATGCCTGAAACATCTCCTTAAGCCCCGCCCCCAACATGGGAAAACCGCAGCACCACTCTTCCTCTCCCAAGAGGGTGAAATTTACCTCCCCTGTCTCCAAGATCTCGGCAAGCGCCATGGGAATCTTTTGGGCCAAGGGGAAGTATGCTGCAACACACCCCGTAAAATAGACGACATCAGCCTTGTCTTTCAGATACCCGTGATCGGGGGCATCGCGCATATCCTCCACCCAGTCGGCCCGCTCTTCATTGTCTTCGCCGAACACATTTCGGCTCTGCTCAAGGTTCTCCCTGATCATCTCGATCTTGCCGGGATAGGCCTTTGAATGGACAAGGTCCTGGCGCAGGGAGACCCAGATATCCTTGAGATTAATCCCGACCGGGCAGACCTCCTGACAGTTGCCACAAAGGGTGCAACGAAACACGGTGCCGCTGAAATCTCCAAGTTCATCTCCTGAAGGCGTCTTGGCGCCAAAAAGCGCCGGTAGAAACCCGGCCCTCCCTTTGAGTATCTGCCGGAGACTGTTGAGTCGCCATGTGCCGGAGAGCTTTGCGTCCTTTGACACGCTCACAGCAGGGCATACATCGGCGCAGAGCCTGCAAAGGGTGCAAGCCTCCATCTCAATGAGTTGCTTTACGCTGTAGTCCTGGTTCGACATCTGGTTCCTGAGGGAGGGGGCCTTTACCCTTCTTTCGAATACTTTTCAATATCCTCTAATATCCATTTTTCGATGGCTTCCGGTCCATGGATCAGGTTCTCCAGCTCGCCCTTGTCGGCGGGTCTTATTTTATACATCCAGCCCTTGCCGTAACAATCATCGTTTATGAGGCCCGGATTGGTCTCCAGTTCCTCGTTCACGGCTGCCAGTTCGCCGTTCACAGGGGCGTATACCTTGCCGAGCCACTTGCCGGATTCGATCTTTGCGAACTTCTTTCCGGCCTTAAGCACCTTTCCTTCATCCGGAAGCTGTACGTAGACGATCTCTCCGGCCATCACCTGGGCAAAGTCATCCATGCCCATGACCAGGAGGTCTCCATCCTCCCTTACCCAGAAATGGTTCTTTTCGTAATACAGATCCTCCGGCATGTTATATCCCTGAATCTCCATGTGCAACCTCCTCTTCTTGATTTTCGATACCAGTCTCCCCCTCTGAAAAGAACAACTCCAAATCGGGGGGAGGGATGTTCTTTGACGATCCTTGGACCACGACCGCCCAAAGGCCGGTACAGAGCGGCTGTCTATCGTTCCGCTTGGTCAAGCAACTCATTAATGAACTGGGTGGTGTTATATATTCTGAACTTCTGCCTCCGGAGCTTTGCGTTCGCCAGGTTGTGGACGCGGGAATTGCAGTCGGTCAGCACCACTTCCGCGCCTACCTCCTCGGCCTCTTCAAGCCGCCGCCTGGCCATGGCAATGGAATTTTTGGCGAATGCCCCACGCACGCCTCCACCTGCGCCACAACAAAGGGAATCCACGTGATTGTGGCGCATCTCCACGAAGTCAGGCGCAATTTTTCGGATGGTCTCTCGCGGTTCCTCGTAGATTCCGCAGTGTCTCCCTAAGTCGCACGGGTCATGGTAGGTGACCCTCTTGTCTGTTCTCACACCGAATTCAAAATCCTTCAAAAATTGGCTCACATGAACTACCTCGACCCCCTTTTCCCTCAGCTCCTCGTACTGCGGCTTGTTGTTGAAGGTCCTGTAACAATAGGGACACCCGGTAATCACGGTCTTGGCGCCTGTTGCCAGGATGCGCTCTATGTTTTTCCCTGCCAGGGACTCATTGATCCGGTAACCCACATCCTCGAGCACACCGCTGCAGCAGACCTCATCTATAAGGGTGTAGTCCACACCAAGGCGATCAAGGAGCTCCAGGGTGGCCTCTGTGGATTCATCTTCCCGGTACAAACCCACGCAGCCCACGAAAAACACATACTCGGCCTTGCGGTTTTTCTCCCTGTCAAAATCCTCCGCCTCATTTTCCGCATAAATATTGGGATGTTTTTTCAGGACCTCGTTCATTCCCTTAAAAGCGGGGTGGCATGAACCTATATGGACCATATCCTTTCTCACCTGCCTGATAATCTCAGGTACATTTACCCCGGAGGGGCAGTTTTCAAAGCAACTGGCGCAGGTGGTGCACTGAAAAAGGGTTTCGATCAGCTCATCGCTCAGATCGAGCTTGTTGTCCATGATCTCCTTGAGGATCAGCATCTTGCCCCGCGCATTCAATCCGGGCCTCAGGGTGGCGCCGTAGACCGGACAGACCGCCTGGCAGAAGCCGCAGCGGGAGCATTGCAGGATCTGTTCACGAAACTTTTTTTCAAACTCGTATTTGGCTTCCATGCTTTCCTCTCATTGCATTGGCGCCCGATCTTACCCATCCAGGGCCATCTTGCCGGGATTGAGGATATTGTTGGGGTCCAATATTTTCTTGATGGAACGCATCACATCCATGGCCACGGGGTCATGCTCCAGCCCCATGTAGGGCGCCTTTGAAAGTCCAATACCATGCTCTCCCGTTAAAGTGCCTCCCAGATCGATAGCAAGCTTGAACAGATCCGCACTGGCCGCTTCCATCCTCTTGACCTGATCGGGGTCATAGCCGTCGTAAAGGATCTGAGGATGCAGGTTTCCGTCCCCTGCATGGCCGAAGGTGGCGATCTGGATCCCCTGTTTCCTGGAGATCTCCTCTACCCCTTTGAGAAGATCCGCCACCTTTCCCATGGGCACGGTCACATCCTCCAACACGAAGTGGGACTTGATTCTCGCAAGCACAGCATACGCGGACTTCCTGGCCTTCCACAACTCCTCCGCATCCTGCAGGGACCGTGCCTTTTTGACCTCCTTTGGATTGTTGTTATTGAATACTCCGATCACCTTCTCCATCTGATATTCTGCCTCTTCGCGGGTATATCCATCTGTTTCCACCAGAAGCATGGCATCCACTTCGGGCAGGTTGAGGTCCATGTTTTGGTTGATCGCCACAATTGTGTGTCTCCCCAGTATTTCTAAAACGCTGGGGATGATGCCGCTGTGCATTATCTGGCTTACCGCCCGTCCCGCATCCTCCAGGTCGTCAAACGTGGCTAAGGCCGTTGTGGTGACCGGAGGCCGCGGATTGATTTTCAGCGTAATCTCGGTGACTACCCCCAGGGTGCCCTCCGAGCCCACAAAGAGCCTAGTCAGATCATACCCGGACACGCTTTTTATGGCCTTGGAACCGGTTCTCATGATGCGGCCGTCAGGGAGAACCACCTGGAGGGCCAGTACATAGTCCCGCGTAGTGCCATATTTGGCCCCTTTGACCCCGCCGGCATTGGTGGCTACATTGCCCCCAAGCGTGCAGACCGTGCCGCTGGCAGGATCGGGCGGGAAGAAAAACCCGTGAGGGGCAAGGGCCTTCTCCAGGTCTGCATACACGACGCCCGGTTGCACGATGGCCAGACGGTCCTCAATGCTGATTTTCAGGATTTTGTTCATGTGGCTTAGGTCGAGCACGATCCCCCCTTTTGCCGGGACAGCCATGCCGGAGAGGCCGGTCCCAGCCCCTCTGGGGATCACCGGGATTTTCTTGCTGTTGGCGAGTTTGAGGATCTCGGAGATCTGCTCGGCTGATTCCACCCATATCCCGCAGGAAGGCCGATGGCTGTGCTCAGAGGCATCGTATGAGTAGAGACCATATCAATAAGGTCGTCCGTATAATTCTTCTCCCCTACAATACTGACCAGGGCCGTCTTGAGCTTTTCCTCCATGGTTCACCCCTCTGGTAATACAAATAAAGTACAAATACAAATAACGGCTCAATGGCTTCCACGCCTCTGTGCACTAACAGCATTCATGGCCAGCACAATGGGCCCCATCACAATATGAAACATCCTGCTAAATGGCAGGTAGGCCGCGAATGCACCGGTTAGAACCGCATGGAAATACCACAGAAATCCGTAGGCATCCTCCAGCACGGATATGTCCGAGAAACACCTGCTGATGGCATAGCCCACGAATGAGTAAGATGCGCCCCCCGGAGCCCCTGTCATGGCAATGCGGACACCTTCCAGCAAAAAGCCAAACAGTATAATACCTGCCATGAGACTAAGGGCCAGATAGTCCTGCCCGGGGAGGTCAGGCGACCGCCTGGTCCTCTCCTTGATACCACGGAAACCGGCCAGGCATACACCCGAGATGACCATGATGCCCGTCACATCGAACAGCAACCCGGTGACAGGATCATTTTTATCCAGCATGAACCAGTACCACGACCACTCGGGTTTTATGAGCGAGGCGGTCAATGCCACGATCCCCCACCCGAAACGGAATACAAAAGGAAGGAATATCAGCGAGTGTATGCACCACCTGGCCGGCGCCTGCCTCAGGAGCCTCCTCTGAAAAATTACGTCGATGATTATCGCTTTGACGATCAGGGGGAACCCCCGGGAAAACACTGCTCTAATAGCCTGTCCGGAAAGTTTTATGAGTTTCCCGACAGCGCCCTTTTCCTTGGTGCCGTTAAGAGTGGCCGATAGCCAGTAGGAGAGCACCGATGCCATGCCAAAAAGGAGAACCACCAGTGAGATCACCGTGGTCGTATCCCTCACGGAAAAGGTGGCTGTGTGGCAGGGCATGCACAGAATGCTCTTGGAAGGCAAGACCATGGCTACTGCTCCCAGCTGATTGCCCTGGAAGTGACACCTGGTGCATGCGGTCTCGTCATCTGTTGTGGCGACCATCCGGTGTATCCCGGATTCCCGGTCCGGCCTCTTTTTTCTCCTCCACTCCACCCGTTTCGTTACAGGGTCCCTGAAAGGTTCCACATTACCCATATGACAGGCCTCACACGTCACGCCCACGTGGGCATCATGGGCCACCTTTTCGTCGTGACGGGAAAGGTGACACTGACGACACTCCCCGGTGCTTTTTGAAGCGTGCCCGGAGGAAACGGCCCCCGGATGACAGACAGTACAGGAAATACTGCTGTGTGGTGTGTTCCGGTAAGCTTTTTCATTGATAGGTGAGACAGGCATCCCAGCCATTTCAGCGGCTTTGGCCCCTGCGAGGCCGTGGCAATTAAAGCAGAGGCGGGCGATCCTGGCACTGGCTTGGAGATCGTCTGCTGGCACGGAGAGGTGACACGCCATGCAGGCCTCATCCTCCACGGAGGGCTTGGGCAGGGACGTTTTCCTTTCATGGCATGAGCCGCACTGCTCCTTTATAGGCCTGGCAGGGTCCAACTTGCCCTCTGCTTTATCAGCCAGCAGGGCCTGATAGTGAGGCTGGTGGCAGGCGGTGCATTTCTCGTATGCCCAAGGATCCCGTGCTTTTTCCTTGCCATGAATTCCCCTGTCGAGGTCACTCTCCACATCGTCATGGCAGGAATAGCACCTGCCAGCGTCAAAAATGCCCATCCTTTCCCTCCCGATCTTGCGTGGATCAGGATGGCGTTCCGGTATTGAGATCTCTTCGTGGCAGTCCTGGCAGGAGATCTGGCCGTGGGCTGATACATGGAACCTCTCGGCATCAATCAACCAGGATGCCTCTGCCCTGGGTCCGACCAATGCAAAAAGAACAGGGAAAAGCATGAGGGGGATTTTTATCTTCATGGTTTTCATTCACCGGCCTGCGGGATCAATGTTTGGGACATAGCTAACCTACCATGCCTACCACGTAAGGGCCTTCAGGCACCACAACCGTGCGGGGATTGTATGCGACCAATCTATCAATGGTCTCCTGTAGATCTTTCACCTCAATCGCATCCATTCCCTCTATGTCTTCGTTAGATAGGCCTGAGGAGTAAATGTAAACCTCTCCCGCATGGTCCAGGGCCTGATAGATATTCTGGGCGCACCACTGGTCAATGACGAAGTTTTTCGGATCGCTGTATCGTTGGAAAAATTCCTCTGGAGTGTCGATCGATCGCATGAGTCTGCAAAACTCCTCGCTCCCGAGGCCTTCCCTGCACTCGCAGGCCACCACAATGGTTCCCCCTTCTTTCAGTATGTCTCTTGCACAGATCAGCGCTTTGCTTATCTGGTAGAAGGTGGCGTCCAGCGGATAGCCGCCTCCCGATGTGATGACCAGGTCCACAGGCTGATCCAGCCTCACCGTGGAGTGCTCCTGGACCAATTCGCACCCTGCCATGTGGGCGTAGTTGAAATGACCCGCAAAAACACCGGCGACCTCCCGTTGCTTGTTGATCACCACGTTTAGCAGAAAATCAACGCCCACAAGCTCCGCCACCCGGAGTCCGTACTCGTGGAAGGGGTTGCCTTCCAGTACACAGTTCGTGACTTTGGGGTGGTCTATCATCCTGTATGAGTGCATAAATTTCATGGTTTCAAAGCTTGATATCCCCGGCAGGATACTCTTTCTCCCGCCCGAGTACCCGGCATAGAAATGAGGCTCAATAAGCCCTGTCAGGATCTTCAAGTCCGCATCAAGGTAAAGTTTGTTGATCTCAATGGGCGCTCCCTCTATCTCGTCCACCCTCCGGTACGTCTCCGGCCTCCGGCAGTAATGATTCACAATGGCATCTAGTGTCATGTCAACCTTGTAATGTCGTAGAAGGTGTGTTATGATATTTTCATAACCTATTCCGGGGAGGACTGGTTATGAAGAAATTCATTGTGACCTTGGACGAAGATGAAC
>JAOZOW010000107.1 GCA_029933075.1 Deltaproteobacteria bacterium
GCACATTTGACACCTGCCTGCCCTGTCTGCCGACAGGCAGGCGGCAGGCAGGGATACGGTGAAAGTGTTGGGGGGGAGAATTCATTTAAGACTCAGCATTCGTGACTCGTGCGCCAGGGGGGAGATGTGGCCCACCATGTGCCTCGGCCGGGCCGATGGGATGGGCCCGGGGGCGGTATATGTTCACTATTTTTCCCAGGGCCTGTCCGGAACCCCGGTTATCATGTTGCAATACCGGGCAAGCACGAAAAGATAGTCTGAGAGACGGTTGAGGTAGGCTAACATGCCTGACAGGGTTTCCGGCATCCGGCCCTCGTCGTATTCCTTTGAAAGCCGGACCACCCGCCGCTCGGCTCTCCGGCATGTAGTCCTTGCCAGATGTGCCCAGCATGCCGAAGGGTGACCTCCTGGCAGGATGAAGCCTGTAAGCGGTGAGAGATGGCCGTTCATACGTTCGATGGCCCCCTCGAGCCTTTTGCTGTGCTCCTCCCCTATCTGATGAAGATCCTCAAGGTGAGGGGACCCCGGCTCGGTAGCGAGCCAGGCCCCGACATGGAGAAGATCGGACTGGATCTCATGTATCTCATCGCCGATCTCCGGTGCCGCGTCGGGCAGTGCAGACAGAAGTGCGCCCAGAACGGAATTGAGCTCGTCCACCACCCCGTAGGCCTCCACTCGCATGTTGCTCTTGGAAACCCGCTCGCCGCTCAAAAGGCTCGTTTCTCCTCGATCTCCCCTGCCCGTATATGTCCTGTTTTTATTCTCCACAGAAATACCGCACTCCTTTCCCGCACCGCATGTTTTTAGTGAGCAGTATGGCGCTTCAGCTATAATCCGAGCATCTGCTTGAGCCGTCTGGCGTTGGCAACGGCATACCCTTTGAAATCATTATCAAAATAGAGAAAAACATCCGCCTTGAAACGCCCTATTTTTTCGGCCCAACCTGCCAGTTCTTCCTCCGTATATTCGGATGCATAGAGTTTTCTCGATCCATGAAGCCTGACATAGACAAAATCGGCGGTCACAGTCTCCTTGTAGGGATAACGTCCTGCAGTGTCGGAGATGCAGAAGGCCACGCCGTGGCTCTCGAGCTGCTGAAAGAACGTGTCATTCATCCATGAGGCGTTTCTGACCTCCATCACATGGCGGAGGGAGGGGTTCAGCCCCGCCATGAACTCCTCCACAAGACCCTGATCGTATTTCAGGCCCGGAGGGAGCTGGATGAGGATGGGGCCGAGCTTGGAACCCAGCAGGAGCGCCGATTCGTAAAAGCGTTCCAGGGAGTCACCGGCGTCTTTCAGGCGCTTCACATGGGTAATGTACCGACTCGCCTTCACGGACCACAGAAATAAGTCCGGCGTGCGCTTTTTCCAGTTCGTGAAAGTAATCGGTTTGGGCTGTCTGTAGAAAGTGGCATTGAGTTCAACGGTGTCAAAATGTCGGCTATAGTATTCCAGCCATCGGTTCTTGGGACAATCGGAAGGGTAAAAAGGCCCTTTCCAGTGGGAATAGGTCCATCCGGAAGTCCCGATTCTTATGGAAGGCATCCGCTCAATCTCCTGAAAAAGCTTGATTATATCACGCCTTCCTTCCTCATCCGCGCGATTTCCTCATTAGTAAAGCCGCAAAGCCCGGCGAGCACCTCCTCGGTGTGTTCACCGAGGTCAGGGGCCGCACTTACCGTGCCGGCCCGCCCGTTGCTGAAATGAGCCGGATACCCGGGTATTTTTACGCGGCCCAGAATCGGGTGTTCAAAGTCCACCATGTATCCGTTGGCGGCCACCTGGGGGTCATGGTGCAGTTCCGATACCCTGTTTACGCCGCAGCAAAACAGATCGTATTCGCCGAACACCCTGAGCCATTCATCGAGGGGGCGCTCGGCAAATATCGCATCAAGGATCCCTACCAGGACCTCACGGTTCTCAAACCTTTTCTTCTCAGTGTCGAACCGGGGATCTTTTTCGAGCTCAGGTCGCCCCAGGGCACGGCACAAAGGGCCCCAGTGGCGCCCGGGAGGGGTCAGCGTCATCATGAGCCACCGCCCGTCCGCACACTTGTAATAGTTGCGCATGGGATGCTCGCCGGCACGCTTGTGTCGGGGGACCTCGATCCCCATCATATGGGTCATCAGGATATTGAAGTAGAGGAGGAACATGGATGCGCCCAGAATGGAGATGCGAATTTCCTGACCCTTCCCGGTCTTCTCCCTCATATACAGGGCGGCGATGATGTTGTGGCTCACCGTGATGGCCGTGGCCTGGTCAATGATACCGAACTGGCAGACCACCGGTGGCGTTCCCTCCTCGCCCATGGAATACATGAGTCCCGACCTGGCCTGACCCTGGTAGTCGAACCCTCCACGGTCCCTGTCAGGCCCTTCGGAGCCGAAGGCGGAGACCGTTGCGTAGATGAGCCTCGGGTTTATCTCGCTCAAGGCGGGGTAGGAAATGCCGAGTTTTTCCACTGCCTGCCGCCTCATATTGGTCATGAAAACGTCCGAGCATGCCACCAGACGCCGGAGGATCTCTTTTCCTTTCTCGGTATTGAGGTCCACGGTAACGCTTTTCTTGTTCCGGTTGGCCCCTTCAAAAAAGATGTTTCTGTTACCCGGCATCTCAAGGGGTATGCTGCCCACCGACTGCAACAACCTGATGGGATCCCCTGTGCCGGGCTGTTCCAACTTGATCACTTCAGCCCCCAGGTCTCCCAGAATTGCCAGTCCTCCCGGGCCTGCATGATATACGCCGCAATCCAACACTCGAACTCCACTCAATGGTCGATCCATTCCTGCTCTCCTCCAATCCGTTTTCTTTGACCAGTAAGTCCCGACTCCCTTGATTTAAGATTTTGTACTATTTGCCGATAATACTCATATAAAAGCTTGTGTATTTTTCATCTCCGGGGGTGATCACAATGGAATTCTTTTGTGTCACGGAGCTGGTTATTCCCGCTGTTCAGATGGCACTTCTACTGGCCCTCAACACCTTATCGCTTCTTTTCGGACGAATAAAGCTCGCCCTCCTGATAACATACTCATTCACCCTCTATTGGGGATATGTGCTCAACAGAGAGTACCTGATGGAAACGGGTCCTGAAGGCATGGGGGGGTTTGTTTTCATCTACTTCGGTTTCGGTCTTACGGTCATTTTTTTCGCCCTTGCGGGGTTTCTGGCCCATCAATACGATTGACCCGAGTTTGGCTCTCCTCCATCGACTGTGCAGCTTCCCTAAGATCGTCTATGATCTCCATAATTTCATCGTGGCGGGATGGAGGCGCACTCACATGTCCCCAACCCTTCTGGGTCTGAAACAGACCGTCAAAAGCGGTGTCGTGATACGAGCGCAGAAGGTGCGGAATATCCCGCTCGGTAAGAATGGAGTCCAGCAACCGGGCCTCATTCTCATTTTCCAGTACGGTGATCTTTACGAAGTCCTGGACCATTGTTCAAAGAGGGCTACAGGTGTTGTTTGAGAAAGTCCACCTGGGTCCCGACCGCCTGTTCAAAGGGCTGTCCGGAATAGATGTCAAAGTGTCCTATGGGCAGAGAGACTATGCGTGCGTCTTCCATTTTCGAGGCCATCTTCTCCACGGCCTCAAGGGAAATCAGGGAGTCCCTCCGGGCAGGCATAATCAGCGCCGGACAGCGGACCTTTCCCGCGTACGCGGTGGGCCGGTAACTTGCAATCGTAAGCAGAAAGGCTGCGGGACACTCGTTTTTCCATTCCGTGTCCTCCGGAACCAGGGCCAGGTAACCGCGTTCGCATTCAGGGGTATTCAGTACGGCAAAAGTGCCAGGATCCGCCACCACGGGCACCAGGTGCCTTCCGGAGAAAGTGATAATGCGAAGCAGGTCCTTGAGACCCTCGCCCACCGCCCGGAGCGCATATTTCAGCCCCAACATGCGAATGGAGTCCATTCCATCCACGAAGGGGACCTGTGCAATGACGGCCGCGATTTCCCGGTCCCTGGCCGCCGTTACTATGACGTGCCCGCCGCTGAAAGAGGATCCCCAGAGTGCCAGCCTGTTGGGGTCCAATACCTTCAGGGAACGCACGTGTGTGATGGCGGCCCGCCAGTCCTGTAAATGACGCGAGGGACTGACCAGATTTCGCGGTTCACCGTCGCTGTCGCCGAAATTACGATAATCGAAGACAAACACGGCGATTCCATTCTCCGCAAACCGCTCTGCAAAGGCGCTTAAACCGAACGCCCTTTCCGCCGCCAGCCCATGGGCCATCACCACCACCGGCGGCAGTAGCTTGCCCGCGGGCAGATAGAGCCACCCGGCACACCTGGTGCCGTGGCTCATGAAATCAGAATCCTCCCTGGTAAATTCGGCCTCAGTGCTGGTCATGAAAATCTCCTTCCCGGCACATCCATGATATACCGCTCTTGGTTGCTTGAGAAAATCCCCTGGACACCACATGCTGCTCATCGAGTATGATCTTTCGGGCAGAGGATAGCCGATTAGCCCCGGGCACGGCAAGTCCCTTTATTTTATCCCCGCCCTTCTCCATACTCCGGTATAAGCTTGGGGCGAATAGATTAGCCCGGCAATACCCATGTATATCAAGCTGATGTTATCGGTTCGGGGATTTGAAATGACGTTCCCGGGGGGCTGACAGGGGGTATTTTTTGAAACAATGGTTTCCCATATTTCTTGACATCACGGATTGTTATCTACTATGTTTTCGGCCGGTGTAACAGATGACCTATGGATAGGGTTTTTTCCATGTCTTCAATAAGATGGGAGTGGCAGCAATGAATGCAGGACGCTTGACCTTGATTGTGGCTGGGCTGACGGCTTTACTGTTCCTGACTGCAGGCATATTGACCGCTGAGCAAGAGATGCCCGAAGAGATCATGATCTACAATAAGGGATACAAGAGGAAGCTGTATCAACCCGTTCGATTCACCCATCAGACCCATGCTGAGGATTATGGCATCGAGTGCAATGAATGCCATCATGACTACAAAGGCGGCGAAAATGTCTGGGAGGAAGGCGATCCGGTCAAGAAATGCATAGTCTGCCATAGCCCTTTAAAAAAACGGGGAGAAAAGGTGCACCGCCTGGTATTCGCCTATCATTTCAAATGCAAGCGGTGCCATAAGGAAAATGAGTCCGGGCCGGTAAAGTGCAAGGAGTGCCACACCAAGGAAAAAAAGTAGGGGTTGTAATTCGTCTGGATCGCTTCGTCAGGATTCCTTTTCAGACCTTGATTTTTTCTTCTTCGGACGTTTCTTTCCGTGAGTCCCCCTCCAGATCTTTCCCCTTCTCGTCCTTCTGTCCCCTTTACCCATATTCTACCTCATGAAGCTCTTGAATTCATTTTAAATTCCCATTGACACACGGACCCTTGGGGCGGAGTCACCCTCTCGGGCCCCCATGCCTCGAGTCTCTCCTATTTTTCCACTGTGTCTCCCAGCAGGGCTATCAGGGCCTTGGCGCCTTCCAGGATTTCTTCGATCACATCCCCGGCGCTTTTCAATTCGCTTATCAGGCCGGCGATCTGTCCGCAGTAAACGGTGCCTTCCTCCACATCCCCCTCTACTGCTGCACGCCGTGACCTGCCGATACCTATCAGCTTGAAAAGCTCTGCCGCGGTGGCTCCTTCTCTTTCGGCCTCCAGGATCCGACCCGTCAGCCTGTTCCTCACGCAGCGGGTTGGTCCCATCACCCTGCCGGTGATAACCGTGCCCGTATCATCGGCATTCACAATGGCGCCCTTGAAATCGGGATGCCCCGTGGCTTCATGGGTGGCGGCGAAGCGAGTCCCGATCTGCACCCCCTTGGCGCCAAGGGCAAGGGCAGCTACAAAGCCCCTGCTGTCCGCAATGCCGCCGGCCGCCACGACGGGGATTTTTAACATATCAACCACCTGGGGGACAAGGGCCATAGTGGTTATTTCTTCAAACCCGTCATGCCCGCCGGCCTCGATACCCTCGGCCACCACTGCGTCCACCCCTGCATCGGCGGCTTTTTTTGCCAGCTTTGCGCTGGGGGAAACATGCATGACCTTGATGCCCGCATCATGTATTCTCGGTGTGAATCTGGCAGGATTGCCCGCAGAAGTGCTGATAACGCTGACCCCTTCTTCTATGGCCACGTCCACCAGCGACTCGGAATCGGCCTTTACTATAGGGACGTTTACGCCGAAAGGCTTTGAGGTCCTTTCTTTAACGAGTCTTATTTCCTCCCTCAGCTCATCGGGCGTCATACTTCCGCCTGCCAGTATGCCGAGACCGCCCGCCTCGGAAACCGCGGCGCAAAGCTCGTGATAGCTGACCCATACCATTCCTCCCTGGATGATCGGATATTCTATTCCCAAAATATCACATAGCTCCGTTCTGAACATCAGTTCCTCTCCTTCCCGTCATTTGGTCAAATCAGTCCCCTTCCATCTCAGCCACCATCTCGCCTAAGGTCTTCACCTTTTCCCTGGAATCGAACAGGTAGGGGAATTCCCTTTGAAAAACCACCTTTCCTTCGTGCAGCCTGACCTTCAGGACCCAGCCCATTACACCAAGACAGGGGGCCGAAATACTCAGGTGATAGATCAAGTCGCCTATGTCATTGCTGGATTGAAAACCTTCCAGGGTCACCACCGCCGCTGCATTCAGTTCCTTTGCGCGCCTGAGCGCCTCTTCCGTAACAGGGGGCTCCCCAAAACAGATGGGGTCCCCCATAATGAGGTAAAAAGGCGTGATATGTCCCTGGCTCCTGATGGTTTCTTTGACCGCATCGAAAAAAGTGGAAATGAAAACCGTCAGGATCTGTCTCTGCTGGGAAGGTCTCTTCCTTATGGCTTCAAGGACCTGAGCTACCTGCTCACCCAGCCCCGTCTTTTCAGCCCTCGCAGCCGACATTTTCAATACTCTATAACGTCTTCAAGAAGTGAAATGCTGATAACCACATCACGTCGTACATGGACAAGCTTGCGGTTGCGCCTGACGCCGTACTTCTTTGCATCGAGGATATACTTTTCGTTCATGGAAGGGCTTTCCCTGCGGTCGTGGACATCCGCCTCTTTGAGCGTAATGAAATATTCGGTCGCATCCGCAAGCTTGCCGATGAAAATAAAGTCTGAAACCGTATCCACTACGATGTTCTTGTCCCTGTATTGGAGGATTTCGTCG
>JAOZOW010000041.1 GCA_029933075.1 Deltaproteobacteria bacterium
GTTTTCCCAGGGCCGGAACATAGCTTCGCCATGAAGGCGGAGGAAGCGGAGAAGATTTAGAAAGGAGCGATTCCATGGATTTTTTGGTAGTAGGTCCGGGGGCCATGGGGTGCCTTTTCGCAGCGCGCCTCAAAAAGGCGGGGCATGAGGTCAACCTGCTCGACTACCGTCAGGAAAGGGCTGATCTTATCAACCGTCAGGGTATCCACGTGGAGGGAGTCTCCGGCGATTACCAGGTCAAGGTACCTGCCAGCGTAGAGCGGGTCGAGGGGGAACCAGAGGTAGTCCTCATCTGCGTAAAGGCCAACCAGACGGCTTCGACTGCCGAGCTCCTCAAAAGCTGGATAACGCCCCATGCCACGATCCTTACTCTTCAAAACGGCCTGGGAAACTTAGAGACACTCCAGAGTATATTTGGAAGTGAGAGAGTCTTAGGCGGGATCACCGCCGAAGGCGCCACCCTTCTCGGCCCCGGGCATATTCGGCATGCCGGGCAAGGGGATACCGTTATAGGCCCTCGGGGTTCAGCCGAAAGCCCGGCTTCACGGATCGTAAAGGCCTTCAATCAGGCCGGCTTCAAGGCCAAGGCTGTCCCAAACGCCGAGGATCTCATTTGGGGCAAGCTGGTGATAAACGTGGGCATCAACGCCCTGACTGCCATTGTCCGCCTGAGGAACGGATTGCTGCCTGAACTGGAAGGCACGAGGGCGGTAATGGAAGAAGCCGTTCGGGAGGCGGTGGCCGTGGCCAGCGCCAAAGGGGTCGATCTCCCCTACCCCGATCCCTTGGGGCGCGTAATTGAGGTCTGCCGGGCTACTTCATCAAACATGGCATCCATGCTTCAGGATGTCCTCCATCAAAGGGCCACGGAGGTCCCGTTCATCAACGGTGCTATTGTAGAACAGGGAAGGACCCTGGGGATTGACACTCCGGTAAATTATACTCTCACCTGTCTTGTGCAGGCGATAGAAAAGACGTATGATCAACGGGTGGGCTGACCCGGGAGGCTCAGCAGCAGAGGCAAGGTACCGGCTGAGGGTGTAAGGGATTGGGGGCTGGGGCAGGCCCTCGGACTCAGTCCATGAAATTGATTCGAACACACAAACCGGGACCATGGAAAAGTCGACGGGATACATCGAAGTGGACCTGTTTTCCCGGGATGTGAACGGACCGGACCACCCTGAGGCGCTCCGGTTCAGGAAAATCCTTGAGGAGGTGGCAAAGGAATTTCATTGCCGCCTTGTGTCGTTTGAGGTAGATAGCGGCACCGTTGCATTCTCCTTTGACAGCGATGAACTGATGGCTGAAATCCTGAAAATCCTCCAAGATGACAGTAAGAGTCAACTCTGATAACGTCTCTATCGTCCTTGTACAGCCCCAGATCCCCGAAAATATCGGCTCGGTGGCACGGGCCATGAACAATATGGGGCTGAGCCGGCTGGTACTTGTCAGGCCCGAAAATTGCGATCTGTCCCGAGTGCTTAAAACAGCGACGGGGACCTCCATAGACTTAGTGGAACAGATGGAGGTATATGAAGAACTCGAAGCGGCCCTCGCCACTTATGAATATGTGGTAGGAACCACGGCGCGTACCGGATCCCTGAGACCTGCCCTCACCCAGCCCCGCAGGCTCGCAAACGATCTCATTTCAATATCTCAGAACAACAAAGTAGCCATCCTTTTTGGCCCGGAAGACAGAGGGCTGTCAAATGCGGATATTCGCTGCTGTCATACCATTGCCACGATTCCTACGGCCCGCTTCTCCTCCCTGAACCTTGCCCATGCCGTCATGATCCTGTGCTACGAGATCTTTATGGCATCATGTGATGAAATCCCGGAGCCTCTGCCACGTATGGCCAATAAGTTCGAGCTGGAAGGGATGTATGAGCACATGAAAGAAGTGCTCACAAAGATCGGATTCATTGACCCCCAGAATCCCGAGCACTGGATGCTCAATATCAGGCGATTCCTGTCACGTTTCCCCCTTAGGGCAAGAGAAGTGCGAATAATCCGGGGCATATGCCGTCAAGTGGACTGGTATACCGGACAGATGGAAAAGATGCGCAAAAAAAATGGGGCTTCGAAATAATCATCCCGGATCTCCCTCTGCCTGCTCAAGCGCGGCCCTGGCTAAATCGCCTATCCGATATATCCTGAATTCCCGGTTTAAGAAAACTTCGATCTCCTCGGCATTGCCAAGCATTTTTTCAATCTTGTCGCAATAACCCCCTGTCTTGATGAATCCGACTATTAGAAGGGCGAGCCCCTTCAGCTGAACATTTTGGTGGTCGAGAAACGACCCGAGGTGGGCCTCGGCCTCCCGGACCAGATGAGGTCTTGCCTGTGCAAGCCTTGCGAGGCCCCAGAGCACACCCTCCTGTAAAGGCTCGTATTCCAGGTAATTGCCATCCTCATCTATATAGGAAACAAGCACCCGGGAAAACTCCTCACCAAGGCCTTCATGCCTGGCCATGGTTTCCCCCATTGCCTCGGGGCAACCCCATCCGATGCCCCCCGATTCATCATTAAGCTGCCACATGAGACGACGCATCACTACCCGAGCAGATTCCATGTCCTCACAGGCCAGGCCGGAGACCACGGCCCCGAAGGCGGTCACCGCAGCCCATTTGATCTCCCTGTCCGTGCTGAGAAGCAAGGAGAAAAGCGGGTTGATCACCTGCCGGGCAGGCAATCCACAAAGGATCTCCAGGCCTCTTGTCAAATCCCCTGAGGCGAGAAACTCCATGACCTTTCTCCTTATTTGTCTCCCACTGTGTTGGACCATCCGCTCAAGTCCCCCTGAAAAATTATTGGCCATGCCCCTAAACAACAAGCCACGGAAGCGTCCCTACATATCAATCCTATTTGCCATGTATCCTGTTGAGGTGCTGTCAGCGCAAATACCAGGTGGACTTTTGATCCCGTATCCGGTATTATTTTTTAACAGCAACCAACCAAAACGCTGAAGGAAGAAGTGGATAATCTTAAACGACGCAAATACTGGCGCGAAGATTCCCTTAATCTCATAGATTACGTTATCCTGGATCAGGATGGCAACCCGATAAGCCGCCGGATGGGACGCACACTCAACGTCAGTGAAGGTGGCTGTCTCCTGGAGACCCACATTCCCCTGGAACAGGGGCAGACAATCCGGCTCACGGTGGCGCTCGATGAAGAAATGGTAGAATTGGAGGGAAGAGTGGCCCACGTGAGGCAATGTAAAGAGATGGGATATTGCTCCGGGATCGAATTCCTACAAATGGACCCGGAAGGCAAGCGTGTCATCAAAAAATATATTGAAGCCCTGAAAGCCTCCGCAACTCCCGGTCTTCAGGAATGAGCTTCTCTCATTGCCCGCCCACCAGAATCATTTCCTTGCTTGAAGGTGAAATACCAAACTGGTTGTCATGGAGATCGAAGTCCCAACGCTGTAAATAAAATTCCTGAAAGTCCCTGAAAGTCGCTCATATTCCTCCTGGAGGGCCTCTGTATCGACACCCTTTACCTTCAGGTCGTCGGTTGCCATGACGGAAGCAAACCTGGGTTCGTGTCCGATATCCATGAAAGGGAGACGGCCGAACAAATCCTCTTCCTCAAGGGCCAGTAGGGTGAATCCACCTTTTGAGGCCCCACCCACCACATAGGCCTTTCCACCCGTGATTGCGAACAGATCTTCTTTCGAAGACCCCCTCTTAATTATCAGTTTCGCTCCTTTAGGCACCTGATCAGCAGGGGGCTTTTTGAGAAAAAAATCCACCGCTGCATCATTAACTTTCTTCAGCCTGTTGTCCAGACTTAGCAAAAGCATTTTGAAATCGGGTGAAAGGGTTGCGAATTCTTGTGTGAGAAAGTCAGCGTCCAGGACACCCAAGGTCACGTTCCCCACGGCGGTAACGCTTGCACTGCGCAGAAATCGGTCGTGCAACAGTGAAGTAAAGGCGCCCACGAAGCAGCCTTCACCGAGTCTTGCGAGCGTCAGGGGGCCTTCGGGCGTCTCACGGCTCACCCTGACCTCCCCTTCCAAGACGACCCAGATCCATCTGCCATACCCCCCCTCTTTGACAATTTGGTGGCCGTCCGGAAAAGTATCCTCGCTGATCACCAACACATAATCCACAAGCGGGCCCTTTATAATCGGCATAGCCTTTTTTTGCTCTCCTACGGACTTGGCAGTTCCCTCCACCAAAGCCTCATCCAGAGAAGGGGGCCCGAGTTTCTCGATCTTGCCGTCATCCATCAGGCGAAGTGCATCGAGGACAATCTGCATGCGGCTGTGCTTGATGGCCCGGCCCACTTTTACCGGTTCCTCAACGAACTCGAATTTGCCCTCGGTCCACCCAAACAGGCTGTAAACAGCCTCCAGGCCGCTTAGGGATCCCACTTTGGCATTGACAGGATCGCCCTTTTGAAAATAGACAATACCGGGGTTGGGGGCATATTGGCTCGTGAGCCGAAGTCTACCATCCGCATTATTTCCGCCAAGTATCTGGAAGATATCAGCCAGCGGTATGAACTCCAGAGTTCCAGCAAGCACTGATTTCGCAGACATATCTAAACCTTATCCCGCCCACTTGAGCTCTTTATTAAGATTAATCATAGTCAATTTGATGCATTCTTTTAAGGTCGGCCAAACACCATCTCCCTTTAGGGCGCTGGCCGTGAAAGAAGGAACCTTGAGCTTGCTGTTGAGATCCTGCTCCATCTGTTCCTCTGACATGATCGGCATACCCTCTTCAGCAAGATCTCGCTTGTTGTATTGAACTACCAGAGGAAGTTTGAAAATACTCAGGTTCATCTCCTTCAGATTCTGCTGAAGATCTTTCAAGGACAACAAATTCGCTTTCCTGCGCACTTCCAGGGAGTCCGCCACAAATACGACTCCATCCACGCCCTTTAGGACCATTTTCCTGGTGGAACTGTACTTTTGCTGGCCCGGAACCGTATAGAGCTGAAGCATGACATCGCAGCCTCTGATCTTGCCCAGTCCCATAGGGAGAAAATCGAAAAACAGGGTTCGGTCCCCTTTCGTATCGATTGAGACCATATCCCCGGATGTGTATTTTCTGAAGGCCTTAAAAACGTATTCCAGGTTGGTGGTCTTCCCGCCCCGCCCGGGACCGTAATAGACGATCTTGCATTCAATAACCCTCTGCTTCAGATTGAAATTCGCCATAAATAAAGACCCGGAATCCTCCTCAACGTCCCGCTGATTCGTTGGTTCCGATAACCTCCGCCGATCCTCTACTTTTCATATTCCCAGGCGGCAGTTATACGTTCCTACGTCTAACCTGCATCAATGGCAATATCCAGCAAATAATCACCCTTCTTGGGGCCCTCCTGGATCTGGGTCCTGCCAAGCACCATCCCGCTGCCATTGAAAAAGCCTATGGGTGAATAACACTGAATATCGGTCAGCCGCGTGCCCGTTTTCAAGGACTTCAGGAGATCCTTCTGATCGGCCGCGATCACAACGCTGATATTGTTATCCATCTGGAAGCTGACATCCAGCTCTATGGTCTCCCCTTTGCGGGGGCCTTCCGGTATTGTCATGGTGATCGATGAAATATCGATGACGGCCTCTTCTTCCTCCTCTTCGCCTTTCTTTGGCTTGATAACAGGGGGCAGTTCCGCCTTCATCCCCTTTTTTTCCAGGAGACTCTTAAGGTATACCCGCACCTGGTTGAGCTGGGGCTTTGATAGCACATCCTGTGAAGTCCACTGGATATACTGGGCAATGGCTGCATCAGGGCTCGCATAAGTCAACATACAGGTGATGATGTTTTTGGCCGCAACCAGCGGCATCACACCCTTCTTAAGAAGCTTGTGAAATTCTTCCAGGGCCTGTTCATATTGCCCGAATTTGGCCAAGGCCATGGCGCCCTCGAAGGCAGCGGTCTCTTCATTTTTCGAAAAGGCGAACCTCTTCTGGATAAGTTTCTGAAGTTCTTCGGAGAGCTCCGGCTGATCCGGCTCCGCCTCAAGCTCGTTAAGATTTTCCTCGACCACCTTTATCTTTCCCTGGATGACCTGGATCAACTTCTCTCGATTGGGCAACTTTTCATTACTCTCAATAAGTTCCAAAGCTTTCTGATAAGCTTCCTTTGATTGATTAAGAAGGCTTTGCTTGAAATAGAGTTCACCCTGCTTGATAAGCGACTTTATGGCTTCCTTTTCGCTCATGGCCTCTTATACCCATACAAAGTCTTTACTTTTATTAGGTAACAATATTAAATAATCCCTCTCCCCAAAACCGATCCATATCCTTATTGTAAGGGAAGCGGAACCTGGTTAATTATTATGAAAATTTATTAAAGCGCTGTCAATTCAAAGTGTTTCATGCAAACACACTCTCAATTCAGGCGCCCCCTCCATGGCCCTGTACTTACTCTCCCCTGACTCTCCCCTGATTCAACTCCCCCCACAGTTAGTCGACCGATCTCCTGTGGGTCTTATATGTAAAATATACCCGATGAAAGGCCGTCAGGTGGGTGAGCAGGGCAAGGAGCCAGAGGGCCACATTGAAAAAACCCAGTATGGAACCAGCCCCTAAAAGGATAATCCGCTCTGGTCTTTCCATCAGGCCCACATCACATTTAGGGATGACCAGCTCCGCCCGCGCCCGCACATAGCTCACCAGGAGGGATCCACACATTATGACCAGCACCAGCATTGTTTTCCCAAGATTTCCTCTCCCTGCGAAGTATGCAAGAACACCTGCAAAAATTATAAAATCGGAATAACGATCAACCACAGCATCAGTAAAAGCGCCTATGCTCGATGCTGTTCCGCCAGCCCGGGCCACCGCGCCGTCCATCATATCGAAAAGGCCTGCAAACAGAATCACGAAACCCCCGAGCACCACAAACCCACGGTAATAGGCGTAAGCCCCAGCGGTGTTTACAACAAGGCCTGTAATCGTAAGGATATTGGGGGTAATCCCGCGTTTGTGCAGGTATGTTGCAAAACCATTGAGGGTGCTTTCGGTTCGATCACCAATGAATTTTCGTAACATAAGGTCCGTTCCTATAAAAACCGCGCTGAAAGGAGAATTCCTTACACACCCTCAAAAACGGGGGGCAGTCTTCGCTGCAAGACGCCTGTAAACCGGTTCGAATTCCTTCCAGATCTCCAATCCGATGCGGTTCTGGGTTTGAACGATCTCCTCAAGCACACGTTCATCAGTCAGAGGGTTGATGAGGACGGCCCTGAGGACCACGATATTTTGCGGTCTATAGCGGGTCGACTCCAGCTTGGTCCTGGAGACAAAGGTGGTGTCGTCCAGCCTGAGCGCCTTGTGCAGTTTGATATTCAGACCATTGATGAGATGATTGGTTTTCCTGAGCTTTTCGCGGGCCGTCTTGTCCCCCCGGCTCCCGCGCCCAGGACCCAAAACTCTCTTCCACTCATTGAGCTTTTCAAGCACCTTAGCAGGAACAAAACGGTAATTGAGTATGAAGAGTTCTGGCTCGTTTAGGGTCTCGAAGTTGCCACAGTTATCTAAAATCTGCTTAAACTTCTCGGTCGATTTTCTAGCCTGCCCGAAAAGGAGTCCGTATCCCTCCCGGCCGATGATTTTCAAAGAAGCCCAAGGCTTCAGGCAGGCAAAAGGCCTGGAGCCCTCTACGGTAAAGCGTCCCGTGTCCACCGAGTTCCTTCTAATGACATACTGTGAAGAATGCCTTATGTATTGCAAATCCCTCTCATTCCTGAAGAGGACCAGTCCCATGGTCATCGGGCAATATAGGAGCTTATGGGCATCGATGGTTACGGAATCGGCCCTTTCGATCCCCTGGAACATGGACCGATAATCATCTGCCAGCAGCGCAGACCCACCCCAGCAGGCATCCACATGGAAGTGGGCTCCTGCCTCATGGGCGATCCTTTCCATCTCATGGAGGTTGTCCACGCTGCCGGTCTCCGTGGTTCCGGCAATTCCCACTATGGCAATAATTCTGACCTTCCCTCCCTCTTTAGCCTCCATGAGGCCCCTGACCCTGCGGCGAAGTTTCTTAATGTCGATTCGGTTGCGCTCGTCCACCGGTATGTTGATGACGTTCTCTTCCCCGATACCCAGAAGACTTGCTGCTTTCCTGATTGAATAGTGCCCCCTGGTGGAAATAATTATGACGCCTCGGGCACATCCGTAGTGTGCAAGGGCTCGCTCCATGCCGGCCATTCGCGCCCCGGGAAAATCGCCCTCAGGTGGAAAAGCCTTTTCCCGGGCCACCAGAAGAGCCGTCATATTTGCCAGGGTGCCGTCAGACGTGACATTTCCCAAAGCCACCCTCGGATTCTGGATGTTTTTCTCGTAAAATCTGTCTGTCCTGTTGAAGACCAAGCGATGGAGCCAAGCAACCAGCTCCCTTTCCACAAAACTTGAGGCCTTGGCCGTTTCAATCTTGACCTGATTCTGGTTCAGGGCCGCGATAATCATTTCAAGCAAAATCATGAAATATGGAATGGCACTGGTCATATGCCCTATGTAGTACGGGCTTCCCACTTTTACCGAATGGCGGATTACTTTGTTCTTAATCTCTGAAAGAACATCCTTGATTAGCTGGGGGCTGTCAGGCACTGCGGTTTGATCAAAGATTCTGCTCAGCTCCGGAAGGGTAATACTGCTATGGATGCCCCCTTTTTCCTGGAAAAAATCATGAATCATCTCAAGCAGCTCGTGGCCGAACTCAATAAACTTGTCCGGCGAGTCCGGCATAATAAAGAGCTTTTTCAGGTACTCCAGGTTGCTCTTAATCTGTCTGGGGGGTTGATTCATGGAATTACCCTTTCCAAGTGACTCTCTCCCAAGGCCTTGCCCTCGACAAGCCATAGGCTTTTAGCATATTTCATCCTTTTCCAACGCCTAACATCCGGTCAACAGCCCTTTTCGCCTTATCCCTGATCCCTTCCGGAACTTTAACCTCAGGCCTTAAGGTTTCAAGGGCCTCTAAAATTTCCTTTAGGCCTGTCTTCTTCATGTCGGGGCACACCATATGGGGATCGGCCGGGTAAAAACGCTTGTCAGGATTGGCCCCGGCCAGAGGATAGAGCAATCCTGTCTCTGTGCCGATGATGAACTCCCGGGCACTGGACTCCCCTGCATATGCAATCATGCCGGACGTGCTTCTGACCTCGTCCGCGAGTTCAAGAACCTCAGGCCGGCATTCCGGGTGCGCTAAAAAAAGGGCCTCTGGATGGGCAGCCTTGACCCTCATAACCTGCTCCGCATGCAAATTCTCGTGAATGGGACAATACCCCTCCCAGTAGGAGATCCTTCTCTCCGTATGTTTTATGGTGTATCTTGCCAAATTCCTGTCAGGGACCATAAGGATCGGCCTGGAGGGATCCACCGCGTTGGCCACCTGGACTGCATTGGCGGAAGTGCAGCAGAGATCACTCTCAGCCTTGACCTCCGCCGTGGTATTCACATAGCTGATCACCACCGCCCCGGGCATCTCCTTCTTTTTCTCTCTCAACTCATGGGCGGAAATCATATCGGCCATGGGACAGCCTGCCCCTGCCACGGGAAGGATAACTTTCTTGTCAGGACATAGAATGGAGGCGGTCTCCGCCATGAAATGGACGCCGCAAAACAGGATGACCTCTGCATCGGTCCGGGAAGCTCGAATAGAGAGCTCAAGGGAATCGCCGGAAAAATCTGCAACATCCTGCACCTCACTCCGCTGATAATTGTGGGCCAATAAAATGGCATGCCTTTTTTTCAGGAGATTTCTGATCTCCGCCTTCAGTGACTCAACTGACTCCATGGTCCCCCCTCCGGTACCGCATGAGGCGAACACTTACTGCTTGATCTACGGGATAATGAGTCCTATTGTACCGAAAACCCGACAATTGCCGGCGCCAAAAAGAAATGCTCGCTTTTCCTGTGGCAACTGTTGTCCTTTATTAATTAAGGATAACTCTAAAACAGAAGGAAGGGATGTTTCTTGGAATGCCCCTTCCTCCCATCTTTTTCAAACAGAAAGGCTGTTACTTCTCGTGAAGCTTTTGATATAATGATTTTTCTTTAAAGAAGTCAAGCTGTTTGCCCTGAGGTACATTGAATATGCCACCATCAATAAAGGATAATGAATTTGAAGGCAGGATCCACAGGTTCCAGCAACAGCTCATGGCCCGAGAGGTGGAGGCCGCCCTTATGGTGGAAAAAGTGGACGTATATTATCTGTCCGGCACGGACCAGGACGCCCACCTGTGGGTGCCTGCCGATGGTGCCCCCCTCCTGATGGTCCGGAAAAGCATTGAGCGGGCCCGGCAGGACTCTGCACTAAGGCAAATTGCTCCCCTAAACAACCTCAAGGATCTTCCAGAGCTTGTCAGCCAGCACTCTGGCACCGTTCCGCGACGGATAGGACTGGAGATGGATATCCTCCCTGCAAAGTTGTATCTGGCCTATCACCGTCTTTTTCCAGATGCCGAATTGATGGACATCTCCCCCTTGATCCGGGCGGTCCGAATGATCAAATCAAACTATGAGATCTCCTGTATAAAAAGAGCGGCAAAAATGGCAGACGACCTCTTTGAAGCGATCCCGGGATTCCTGAAAGAAACTGAGACAGAAAACGACCTGGCAGTAAAGGCCGAGGCCTTTTACAGGACAAAAGGCCACCCCGGGTTTGTCCGAACCCGCACCTTCAACATGGAATGCTATTACGGACAGATCATGTCGGGGAAAAGCAGCGCCATGCCGAGCGCATCACCCGGGCCCACAGGGGGGATCGGTTTCGGCCCCTTCTATTCCCAGGGGGGAGGCCTGGAAAAAATAAGGGAAAACGACCCCATCATTGTTGACTATGCCGCCAATGTAGAGGGGTATATCGCCGATCAGGCACGGATCTTCAGCCTGGGACCGCTCGCCGACAAGCTCTATCGTGCCCATAATGTAATGCTGGAAATCCAAGAAACCATTGCCGAGAAAGCCCTCCCTGGCGTCATGGCCGAGGACCTTTACGATCTGGCCATGGAGATGGCGGAAACCGCCGGGCTCCTGGAAGGCTTCATGGGATATCCCCAGCCTGTGCCCTTTGTGGGACATGGAGTCGGGCTTGAGATTGATGAGCGACCTGTGATCGGACGCGCAAGCCGTACCCTCTTGGAAGAAGGCATGGTCATGACCCTTGAGCCGAAGGTGGTTCTTCCCGGCACAGGAACAGTGGGGATTGAAAATACCTTTGTTGTGACCCCAAAAGGGATGAAAAAACTCAACCGGTTCCCTGACGCCATTTTCACTTGCTAAAGGGGGCTCCTCTGGATATAAATCTTATCCTTCCAAGACAAGCTCTATGGTAAAACGGCAAGAAGGAGCGGATTGATTATGAAACATGTGATTACCCTTAACGTCAACGGCGATAGTTACCGGATAGCGGTAGATCCATGGCGGACCCTGAACGAGGTCCTCAGGGAAGATTTGAACCTTACCGGCACCAAACTTGGTTGCGGATCAGGGGACTGCGGCGCATGCACGGTGCTGGTGAATGGAAAGGCGGTTAGTTCCTGCTTGACATTAGCCGTTGAGGTGGATGGAAAGGAGATCATGACCGTTGAGGGCCTTGCGCCTTCAGGGGAAGAGCTTCATCCCATCCAGGAGGCATTCATTGAAAAAGGCGCGGTCCAGTGCGGCTTTTGCACACCAGGGATGGAGATGGCAGCCCTTTACCTGCTGAAACAAAACCCCCATCCCACCGAGAAGGATATCAGGGAAGGACTCTCGGGAAACCTGTGTCGCTGCACCGGCTACAATAAGATCGTGGACGCCATCAGAACCGCTGCGGAGAAGATACAGAAGAAATGACTATGGATTTGACGAAAGAGACCAGTGGGCCATAGAATCCATACGGGATTTTTAGAGGAGCATTGACATGAATATTTCAGGGTTTGAATACTTTTCGCCCCGGAGCGTTGAGGAGGCCTCTCAGCTGCTCCTGGAAAAGGGAAAAGGCGCCTTCGTTATGGCCGGGGGGACCGACTTATTGATCAAGATCAGGCGCAAACTCCTAAAACCGGCGGTAATAATAGGACTCAAAGGGATCCCCGGGTTGGACAAAATCTCATTCAACAGGAAACAGGGGCTTACCATAGGAGCCACAGCCCTGCTTAGCGACGTGGCCCACCACCCGAAAATCCTACGGCATTTCCCGGCCATTGCCTACGCTGCCAAGTCCACCGCCAACACCCAGATCAGAAACATGGGTACGGTGGCAGGGAACCTGTGTAATGCTGCCCCCTCTGCCGACAACGCCCCCACGCTCCTTGCCATGGGGGCTGAGGTTATCCTGGCTGGCACACAGGGAGAAAGACGCCTGCCCTTGGATCAATTCTTCATTGGTCCGGGTCAAACGGCCATTGAGCCGGGAGAAATATTGACCGCCATTTTCGTCCCAACTCCCCCTCCCCATTCAGGCGTTTCCTATCAGTGGATCTCGGCCCGGGGGAAAGTGGATATATCGGCCGTGGGCGTCGGGGTCATGGTCACAATGAAGGGCAAGGTTTGCAGCTCTGCCAAAATCGCCCTCGGGGCGGTCGCGCCTACACCTATGCGGGCCAGGAAGGCAGAGAAAATACTAAGCGGTAAGGTCCTCTCATCCCGAATGATTGAAAAAGCGGCCTTGGAGGCATCCAGGGAAGCAAAACCCATTTCAGATGTGAGGGCAAGTGCGGAGTACAGGAAACAGATGGTAGCCGTCTTGACCGGGAGGGCCTTATCAGAGGCCAGGCAGAGGGCAGCCAAAGGTTGATTGCAGGAAGGAAGAGATATGAAACGTTTTAATATTGTAGGAAAGGATATACCCAGGGCCGACGGGCGAGCCAAAGTCACCGGCACCGCCATTTACACGGATGACATTAAGCTGCCTGGCATGCTCTATGGTCGAATACTCAGGAGCCCCCTTGCACATGCCCGGATTCTCCATATCGACACCAAGAAAGCCAAAGCCCTGCCCGGGGTCAAATGCGTGATCACCGGAGAAGATACGCCCAAGATCAAGTACGGCAACTGGCGTCTTTTCCCCAACACCCAGGATGAATATCCACTGGCTGTGGACAAGGTCAGGTTCATAGGGGATGAAGTGGCTGCAGTGGCTGCAGTGGACAGGGATACGGCCGAAGAGGCCCTGGATCTGATCAGGATAGAGTACGAAGAACTGCCCGCGGTGTTCGATACTGACGCCGCGCTGAAAAAAGGAGCCCCCCTGATTCACGAAGCCTCCCCCGGCAATATAAGCCTGGATCGAAAAATCAGCTATGGAGACATCAAAAAGGGCTTTGCGGAGTCTGATTACATCCGTGAGGACGTATTTACCGTTCATGCAGTAAGCCATGCCTACCTCGAACCCTGCTCGACCGTAGCCCAGTGCGACTTAGACGGCCGTATCACCCTGTGGACATCCACCCAGGTGCCTTACATAGTCCAGTGTCTATTGGCGTCCACACTGGGGATGCGAGAGAACGACATCAGGGTCATAAAGCCTTATGTGGGAGGCGGCTTCGGTGGGAAGATGGAGATGCGGCCATGGGAATTCTGCGCCGCCTTCATGGCGAAAAAGACGGGGCGACCCGTCAAGTTCACGTTGACCAGGGAGGAAGAGCTGGCCACGGGCAGAAGAAGGCATCCCATGAAAATATATTCCAAGGTGGGCTTCAAAAAAGATGGCACGCTTGTGGCAAAGGATCTTAAAATCCACCTTGACGGCGGGGCTTACAACAGTATGGGTCCTACCGCCACCTTTCTTTCCGGGAACTTTGGGGCCATGCTCTACAGGATCCCCAACTATCGCTACCTGGGACAACACATATACACAAATAAGCCGCCGGCTGGCGCCATGAGAGGATTCGGCGCCCCCCAGTCCCTCTTTGCAGCAGAGACCCAGATGAATATGGCCGCGGAGGAACTGGGAATCGATCCCATAGACCTAAGGATAAAGAATGCAATGGTCACCGGCGACAAGATACCCGATGTGGCCACCATTTCCAGTTGCGGTTTTATCGAATCCTTGAAAGAGGTTGCCAAGATGAGCAACTGGAAAAGGAAAAGGCGGACTCTCAGGACCGGGAGAGGAATCGGTGTGGGCTGTTACAGCTTCATATCCGGTGGCGTATTCAATTGGTTCAACACACAGTATCCCTTTTCTGCCGCGGAGGTGCGGGCCTTCGCAGACGGCACCGTGCACCTGCTCACCATGGCATCGGATATCGGTCAGGGCTCGGACACCACCCTCAAACAGATCCTGGCTGAAGAACTCGGTCTGAAAATGGAGGATATCCGTATCACCGCGGCGGACACGGCCATGACCCCCCAGGCAGACCTTGGTTCATGGGGGAGTCGGGTTACTCTCATGGCAGGCAACGCCACGCTGGAGGCCGCTAAAAAAATCAAAGAAGTGCTTTTCGGCGCCATATCAGCCAGATACAACCTCAACGTCATCTACGACATGGAGTGCAAAGATGGTCGGATTTATGCCAAAGGCAGGCCGGACAGGGGTATGAGCTTTGGAGAAGCGGTTGCATTAGTGCAAAAGGCCAATAGGGGAAAGCCCCTTGTGGCAAGGGGCCATTACACGCCAAGGGGGAAGGGACTGGTCACTCCTGCTTTCAGTTTCGGCGCCCAGGTGGCAGAGGTGGAAGTAGACAGGGAGACCGGGCTGGTGGAGGTGAAAAAAATGTGGACGGCTCACGACTGTGGAACCGTCATCAACCCCACGGGCGTTGAAGGCCAGCTGGAAGGCTCCATACACATGGGGCTGGGGTACGCCCTTTCAGAAGAACTGGTGACAAAAGAGGGAAAAACCTTGAACACTACGTTCCTTGACTACAAGATCCCCTCCGCCCTGGATATGCCGCCCGGAGAGTCGATATGCATAGAGACTTACGAACCCGAGGGCCCTATGGGGGCGAAAGAAGCCGGAGAGGGCCTCGTATCGCCCACGGCACCAGCCATAGCGGAGGCTGTCTGTCATGCCACCGGATACCGATGCAAGGACCTGCCCATCACACCCGAAAAGATACTAAAGGGCCTCAGGAAAAAATAAAAATCAGGCGCCTATAAATTCCCTCAGGAGACTCTCCGGCACCATTCCCGCCCTGAGCACCTGAGGTGGGTGCACGGTGACATCAAGGACCGTCGAACCTACCTGACCCTCGGTCTTTCCCCCGTCAAGGATCAGATCCACTCCTTTGCCAATGGATTCCAGGACCTCTCTTGCGCTGCTGCAGGGGCTGGCCCCCGATGGATTGGCACTGGTGCCGGTAATGGCGTTTCCGACGGCTCGGCTCAATCCAGTGGAAACAGGATGACCTGAGACTCTGATCCCCACCTTGCCGGTGCCAGCTGTAAGCAGAGGGCTGACCGCCGGGGTTGCATCAAAGACCATTGTCAGCCCTCCAGGCCAGAACGCCTCTATAAGCCTCAGTGCAATAGAGGGGATTTCTGCAGCGTACTTTCCAAGGTCTTCCACTGAAGGAATCAATATCAAAATGGGCCTGCCCGCGGGCCTTCCTTTTACCGCAAAGAGCCTCCTTATGGCTTCATCATCCATGGCATTCGCGCCCAGGCCGTAATAAGACTCCGTCGGGTAGGCCACAAGGCCGCCTGACCGGATGACCTGTGCCGCCAGCTCCAGTGTATTGGAAAGATCCGCACCAGACCCCAACTTGAGGACAGGGCTCTTTTCCCCCTCTATTTTACCCAAGGGGCTCCACCTTCTCCGTAGCCTTTCGCCTGATCTCCGCCCGAAAACGTTCGAGCCTCTCGGCCACGGCGGGGTATTTCAGGCCCAAGATTTCCGCAGCAAAAACCGCGGCATTTCTTGCCCCTCCCTTGCCTACGGCCATCGTGGCCACGGGAATCCCGGGAGGCATCTGGACCGTTGAAAGCAGGGCATCCATACCGCCTAAAGGTGAAGAGTCAATGGGCACCCCGATTACCGGCACCATGGTATGGGCAGCCATGGACCCTGCCAGGTGGGCGGCCCACCCAGCCCCTGCAATAATGACCTCGATGCCCCGTTCTTTTGCGGAAAGTGCATAGTCTCTACAGAGATCTGGAGTCCTGTGCGCGGAAATAACCCGAATCTCGTAAGGTATCTCCAATTCTTTCAGTACATCGGCACTTGCTTCCATCACCGGGGAATCGGAGGTGCTTCCCATTACCACCCCCACCAAAGGTCTTTCCTCTGTCATCCAGCTCTCCTCCCCTGATTTGAACGCCTTGTGAGCTTCCTGGATCAGGCCTTGCTCTCTTGACCTGAACTCCTTGCCATCCCCATCAGCGGGTAAATGATCATCCCGGCCAGCCAGGCCACGTCCTCCGCTGAAAAAATATCAGAGATACTGCGGTCAAAAAGGATGTTGCCCTCAGGAGGAAATTCATCGTCGCCCTCCCACAGTATGAGTGCAACCGGCACAAGGGGCAGGGCATTGATGAGCACGGAATAATCCCCCTGATCCAATGGGGTCGCACCGTAGGCCTCCTCTGCGAGCCTCACTAAAAGCTCAGGCCGCCTGCCGAATGTCTCCACCATGGGATTCTTGGCCCTCCGGAAAAAGGCATCGAGATAAAACTTACCGTCTGGAATCTCCTGATAGGCAATCCATTCTCCGGTCACCCGGGAGCCCATGGCCCCGGCAAAGTAGTGAAGCAGCAATATCTGTTGCTGGATTGGGACTTCTTCTTGCTTGCCTTCAAAACTGAATTGGAAATCGTGCCAGCTCAGGATTATTTTCCTGTTTAAAAATTCGATCGTAAGACGCGCCCCGCCTTCAGTGTCAGCTTCAAATGCCGCACCCGTAAGACCCGCAACCCGCTTGGGATTCTTATCCTCCAGTTCCTTTTTCCCCAGCTCCACCGCATTCCTGTAATCATCAATTCTTGCCATCTCTATCCCCTCACGGATCTAACACAGGTAAAATCCCCCGCCCCGGGGGGAGCCTTCCATTAAAATACCCAGCGGAAACTCGACAATTTACGGGAGGCGTAAGTGGGGTTATAATAGGTTTCATCCGAGAATTTCAAGAGTATTCTGAGTGCGACATCGTTTTGGCTGTTTCATCGGGTGAGCAGACAAATGGCACGAAAGAAAAAGCGAAAAAAGCGCTCTCTTCCAAAGGCAACCGGCAATAGTGGGGGCCGAATCTTCAATCCTGCATTCATTGAGCTACGCCGCATCAAGAAACAAAAGACCACCCCTTTCCCGGCGCTGGAGGGTAAGGGCCCCTCCCATGGCATTCCTGAGCCCCAGGATGATTCCTCCTGTTTCCTGGAGGCCATGAGAGACGTTCAGCCGCTGCCCGAAGGCAAAAACAGGGTGCCGCGCTCCCCGAATCCGGATGTCAGGCCCGCTCATCCACCAAAAGAGGGGGATATCGAAGCAATGACCCGTCTATCCGATCTGGTCAGCGGCGTGGCCGAAATGGATATCACCTTCAGTGATGAATACATGGAGGGTTCTGTGCCGGGTGTCAGCCAGAGACTCATCGTGAAGCTCAGAAAAGGGCAGATCCCTGTCCAGGACCATCTGGATCTGCATGGCTTGACAAAGGAGGCGGCAGAACTCAGGCTCCGTGACTTTCTTCTCAGGAGCCATCAACTTGGATTGAGGTGTGTCTTGGTAATTCATGGCCGGGGCTTGAACTCAGAGGATCATATTCCTGTCCTGAAAGAGAGAGTCCCGGTCTGGCTGAAGCGCGGACCTGTTCGGAAAATAGTCCTGGCATTCAGCACTGCCAGGCCTTACGATGGGGGGACCGGGGCCATTTACATCCTGTTGCGTAGGCGTAAGGCGGCAACTTAGCCCGCCCTTCCACAGAGTATGTATTCAGGTAACAGTTTAGGTATTTGAAACAGCTGGGGTTAGGGACATTTCTTCCCTGCCTGCCGCAGGCAGGAACGCCAAAATATTTTGGGATTGCCTGGAATGAGGGCGCACAAAGCCCGCAGCAGTAAAACAAGTCCCCAAAGCACAGGGGAGTTACCTTTGCTGCGGTGCGGTGCGCGGCAGTGCGCTTGGCTTCCCGCGACTTTCCGCCCCAGGGCATAACAGCCGCGGTCAGCAATGGATTTTGGCATTTCAAGAAACATCCCTAACCCCGGTTCAAGATTAGCCCTTTCAAAAGGCTGAGTTTTAAGGTATCTGGAGAGATTGATTTTGGAGGGTGGCGCTGTTAAGATCAGTGCACCGGATGAAGACTCCGAAACAATGTGACATGGTTTACCAGGAGGGAAGAGGCCATTCCCTTAGACCGGATGGGCAGAGAACACTCTAATATTGTTAAAGAGCAATGAAACTGGGCATCGTAGGACTCCCTCAATCGGGCAAATCCACCATTTTTGAAGCCCTCACAGGAGCCAGGGGAGAAGACCCTACAAGGAGACCCGGGAAAACGGATCAGAGAATCGGCACTGTCCGGGTTGTAGATAAACGGCTGGATTTCCTTAAAGAAATAGTCCAACCCAAAAAGACTACCTATGCGCAGGTGGAATATCTCCTCCCTGCTGAGATCGGGGCTGGGCCGGGGAGTGGCGGACTAAATCAGGCGCGGGTATGCGATGCCCTTATCCATGTTGTCAGGAATTTTGTGGCCCCCGGGGGTCTATCCCCTGCCCCCGAGCGCGATTTTTGGAAGTATGAAGAGGAGATGATCCTCAACGACCTTGTGGTGGCTGAAAAGAGGATTGAAAGAATGGACCTCGACCTCAAAAGGGGGAAAAAACCTGATCCGGACGAGCACAACCTTATCAAATCCTGCCTTTCGCTCTTGGAGGACAACCAACCCCTGAGAAAAGACCCTCAACTGGCAACCGCCCCCAAACTGAGGGGGTTCACTTTCCTTACGGCCAAGCCTCAGCTTGTCATTATCAACAACGATGACGATGATGAGTCCATGCCCGAATGGAAACTGAGGCCGGAAAATGTTGAGATGATGATGGTGAGGGGCAGGCTGGAGAAGGATATTGCATCAATGTCACCTGAGGAGGCAGAGGAATTCATGGCTGAGTTCCATATCGAAGAATCAGCCCTCGACCGGGTCATCAGGACCTCTTATGCTATCTTGGATCGCATATCCTTTTTCACCATAGTCAACCAGGAAATCAGGGCCTGGACCGTGCCAGCCGGCACCCCTGCGGTAAAGGCTGCAGGCACCGTACATTCTGACATGGAAAGAGGGTTCATCCGGGCCGAGACCGTCTCCTTTGAAGACCTCAAGGCCCATGGTTCTTTTCAAGAAGCCAAGAAGGCTGGCGCAGTCCGGCTGGAAGGCAAGGACTATTTGGTACAGGATGGGGATATTATCAACTTTCGCTTCAACATATGACATTGCCATCCCTGTCCAAAACCGGTTTTTGTGCCTTGGTCAAGGAGAGTGCGAGCATCTCCCGAGCGGCGTTGTGAGGGAAAGGATGCATCATATCGATAGGATCATTAGCGGATAAGCCGGGCTGGGGATAGGCAGTGGACATCTTTTCTCCTGCCTATTTCACCGCCCCCTTGGTCTTTGTGCTATGTCCGGACAGGTGAGGCAAACTTATAACCTCTATTTAACGAAGAGGGCTTTTCTCTGTGAAGTGGTTCACCTGAGATAACCGGGAAATCTCACTTGAAAACGGGAATATGAGTATGGATGAAAAAATCAAGGTCGGAATTATTGGCGCTGGCGGATATGGCGGATGCGGTGCAGTGGAGTTGCTCCATAGCCACCCCCATGTGGAGATCAGCGCCCTTATTGACAAGCAGGATGTGGGGAAACCAATCAGCGACATCTACCCTCATCTCACGGGCTTCTGCGATCTTCCTGTTATGGCCCCGGATGACCCTGAGTGCCCGGATGACCTCCAAGTGGTATTCTTTTCGACACCAGACGGGGTCGGTCAAAAGGAGGCCCCTTTGTGGCTGAAAAGGGGAAGTAAAGTCATTGACTACAGCGGAGATTTCCGGTTCAACACCGAGGAGATCTACAGGGAATATGCCTCCCGCATCGGGCGGGTGGAAGCACACGCCTCGCCAGAACTCCTCCCGCTGTCGGTTTACGGCCTGACCGAATTGCACCGTGATGAAATTTCCAGCTCAAATCTGGTGGGGAACCCGGGATGTTTTGCGGTAAGCTGTATCCTCGGGCTCTGTCCTGCATTGAGCTCAGGACTTATTGAACCGGAGGGCATCATCTGCGATGCAAAAACAGGAGTATCCGGGGCAGGGAAATCCCCGAATCCTGCCTTCCATTACCCGGCCCGCTATGAAGCCATGAACGCTTACAAAATATCGGGGCACCAGCATGTGTTTGAAATCGAAAGAGAGTTGAGTCTCGTTGCGAAACGGGATATCAGGATCACCTTCACACCCCATGTGGTCCCGCTTTGCAGGGGGATTTTATCCACCATCTATGCCCACCTGAGGGAAGGGGTGAATCTGAAAACCGTGGAAGACGCCTACCGCTCATTTTACGAACACGACATATTCGTCCGCGTCTTCGGACCGGACAGACCTCAGGCCAGCATTGACGTCAGGGGAAGCAACTTCTGCAATATCTCTCTAAATGTTGATGATAGGACAGGCAGGCTGATTGTAATCAGCCTGGTGGACAACCTGGTCAAAGGCCAGGCAGGGAGTGCGGTTCAGAATATGAATGTGATGTTGGGTGTGGAAGAAACAGCCGGGCTCCTTCACCCCGGCATATACCCCTAACCTCGCAACGATACAAGGAGACCCTCTAAAGTCTTATTTGATACAGACTTTCCTTACCTGCTTAAGGTCTGTCATACCGAGGCAGACCTTCCTGATGCCATCCTGGAGCAAAGTGGTCATCCCGTCCTTAATTGCCTGCTCCCGCAGCTCCTCCATCTTGGCTTTACTTTGGATGAGGGATTTCATTTCATCGGTACCCACCAAAAGCTCGTGGATACCAGTCCTGCCTCGGTAGCCCGTATTGCTGCACTTGGAGCACCCGTTAGGCCTATAAAGGGAAAAATCGTCATCATACTTAAAGCCAAGGGCATCAAAATCGCCATCGTACTGGCGTGCTAACCCGTCATATTCTTCTCGGGTAGGATGGTACTTTTCCTTGCAGTCCTTACATAGAGTTCGCACCAGCCGCTGGGCCAATACACCCAGGAGGGCATCGGCAAAATTAAAGGGATCCATACCCATGTCCAACAGCCGCGTGATTGTCTCCGGGGCGCTGTTTGTATGCAGGGTGCTGAAGACCAAGTGGCCTGTCAAGGAGGCCTCAATACCTGTCGACACTGTCTCGTGGTCCCTCATCTCGCCCACCATGATCACATCCGGGTCAGCCCTCAGGAACGCCCTCATGGCGGTAGCGAAGTCAAACCCGATCTTGGCCTGTACCTGCACCTGGCGAAGACCTTCCTGGGTGATTTCCACAGGATCCTCAGCAGTCCAGATCTTGGTCTCCGGTTTGTTAATATAACCCAGGGCCGCATGGAGCGTGGTGGTCTTGCCGCTACCGGTGGGGCCCACTACCAGCACGATACCGTAAGGCTTCGTAATAATGTTAATAAATTCGGTGTAGTTTCTTTCGCTCATCCCCATTTTTTCCAGAGGAATAGGCTCGCCTGCTGCCAAGATACGCATGACCACGTCTTCATTGCCGCCGGCCGTAGGGATGGTGGCTACACGAAGCTCGATATCCAGAGGGGCGAATTTCTTGAACTTGATCTTCCCGTCCTGAGGAAGCCTTCTTTCCGAGATATCCAAGTCCGACATGATTTTGATTCGGGAGACAATGGCACGCTTGTAGCTGGCGGGGATGGTCTGGTAGACCTGGCAGGCCCCATCCACCCTGATTCGTATCACCGCATTCTGCTTGCCAGGCCTCGGTTCAATATGAATATCTGAAGCGCCCCGGTTATAGGAATCAATGATCATCTTGTTGACAAGCTGCACAATGGCGCTGTCGTCCTCGGCCACCCCTTCGGTGTCCTCCTCGAACTCGTCCTCACTGCCCGGCTCCAACTGTCCCAAAATATCTTCGATGCTTCCCGCATCGCTCAGCATGTCCGATCGCTTGACGTCAAAGAAATGATCGATCATCTCAAAGATATCCTCTTTGAGGGATACGCAAAACTCAAAACCTTTGGCCTTTATCAGCCGCTTGACCGCGTCCCTTGCCGGGAGAAAGTTAGGATTTTCCATGGCAACCACGACCTTATCCCCCGACTGACCCACCGGAACAAAGACGTTGTTTTTCAAAAACCCCACTTTCAGGCCTTTCAACAATTGTCCGGGGATGATCATCTTGTCGTTATAAGGGATAAAACGGGTCTTATAAAAATTGGACAGTGACTTGCCTATATCGTCTTTGGATACGTGATAATCGGTCATAAGGACCGATTCCACACTCTTTTTCAGCTTTCGGGCCAATTTCATGGCCTCTTCCAGGTCCTTGTTGCTGATAATATTATTGGTGATGAGGTAGTCGTATTTGGTGGGTTTGGTCTTCTGGGCCACCTTCTGATTTTTGAAAAAGGCTACCCCCAGCACCTTGGCGATATCCTGGACAGAAGCTTCATCCTCTTTGGTGAAACGGGCACCGCCACGCTTGTTGATAAGCTGGATTACCCCCAGAAGGTACTTGTTGTACTGGATAGGTGCTACGAGGACCTGGGTCGTTTTATACCCGGTCTTTTGGTCCCAGGTTTTGTCAAAGTGCAATTTGGGATTGATCGATTTCAGCTCTTTCTCATCATAGACGTTGGCGATATTGGCCATTTTACCGGTCGCCGCACAGTATCCGGAGATGCTGGACGTGTTGATGGGAACACGAATTTCGTTGATCTCGTCCCCCGCCTTGAACCTGGAAATGATCTGCTTTTTGATCCCATCCACCACGTAGACGGTGATGCGGTCGGCATCAAACAGGCTAAGGATCTCTCCCTGGAGGTTCAGCAAAATCTCATTAATGTCGCTTGCGGAGTGGATCTTATTGGTGATGCTGTTCAGCTTTTTCTGATATTCAAGCTGCGCCTCCAGCGCGCTGGCGTCAGGGGTGGACTCTGCCACTTTTTCTTTTGGAACGGCACCCATAATCAAACCCGATGTTTCAAACCATAACTATGGCCTACACGACAATATCGGCTCCCAGCGACTCAGCAGAAAAGCTCTCTCCCCTCATTTTCAAACCGTTGAACCGATGACCTCAATGCATGGCTATCAACTACCTATATCATCTTTCAAATTTTAAATCATTTTGTAGAATATGCAACATAATTATTTGGGTTCATCCGGCTTCCGTGCTTTGACAGTTGATCCGTAACTTCCATCAAAGGGCGTAAAGTCTTTTCTGAGTGACTGTCGGGAGGGCGCTGTATTTT
>JAOZOW010000042.1:0-1289 GCA_029933075.1 Deltaproteobacteria bacterium
AATTTTTGATACTCAATAATAACTTCCTTGAGATATCGTCTATTCTTCCACCAGCTATCCGCTCTGAATTTGGAATACCGGGCAGGGGCCATCATGACTTTGGCCGGGTATCCCTCCAGCGCCTTTCTGAAGGCCAACCAGGCTCGGCGGGTGTGATGGGGGGTGGTTACCACAATGAGGGAATGGTAGCCCCTCTTACGAACCAGCCGACTCACTTCGTAGGCCTCATCAATGGTGCTTTTCAAAAAACGATCCGAGCTCAGGCAGGCCTGTCTCGGGACACCCAGGCCTTGGAGCATCATGAGGAGCAGGTCTCTTGACTCGGGATAGTTAACCCCTCTGTCTCTCAATGCCCTGTATCCGTCAGGCAGAATCTCTCTTCCCACAAAGACGTATCTGGCAAGCCCTTTACGGTATAGGTCGGCAGCCGTAAGCCCCCTAGCAACCTCTTCTCCCATGAGGCAGACAATGATATCGGCCCTCTCGAGGGGGTGTTCGACAACGAGGTACCTGCCAACCCGGGTCAAAAAGGGAACACGGTAATAAATGACGAGGCTGTATAGGATTAAGGCGAGGATGACAGCCCACTTGATCGCGTCAATCCTCCCGAATCGCCTCCCTTCAGGCTCTATGGGTTTAGGGGCTTCAGAATGTGGCTCCTGTCCCGGAGCAGCATCAAGGCGTAACCACATGTCCATTGCCTACCTCCCGGCACTTCATTTTTCCTGTGGACAGTGGACCCGGCATCCTGTAAAAATATTGGCTCTCCTCTGCCTTGAGGAGAACGTGATCCAGTTGATGTGAAGAAAAGGGCTGTATCCATGACCATAGATTGCCAAGAGTATCGAAAAACCATGGAACTCCTTGCCCTCCGGCTGCGACTTCAAAATGAGACCCCCAACCCGGAAGAATTGGAGGAGATCCAGGAAAAGATCCGGATCCTGGAAAAAGAACTCAAGGTGGATTGATATTCAAAACTCCTTTCGGCTGTCCAGAATCAGTGTTACCGGGCCGTCATTTGTAAGAGAGACCTCCATCATTTCCTGAAACCGACCGGTCTCCACATGGATCCCCATCTCTTTCAGACATCCTATGAACTGTTCGTAAAGGACTTTTGCCTTTTCGGGTCTTGCTGCCCGGGCAAAAGAAGGCCTTCGGCCTTTCCGGCAATCCCCCCACAGGGTAAACTGGGAAACCACCAGGGCGGCGCCGCCCGTATCCAGCAATGACCGGTTCATGAGTCCTCCTTCATCGGGAAAAATCCGCAGGCGGGCAATTTTTGCGGCAAG
>JAOZOW010000042.1:1389-23284 GCA_029933075.1 Deltaproteobacteria bacterium
TCATGAGTCCTCCTTCATCGGGAAAAATCCGCAGGCGGGCAATTTTTGCGGCAAGATAATGGCAGTCCTTTTCGGAGTCATCCGTGCCCACGCCGAGCAGGATAAGGAGCCCGGGTCCGATGGCCCCCACGGTTCTTCCCTTGACTTCAACCTTCGCCTCTTTTACCCTCTGAACAACAGCCCTCATGTTTCCACCGCCTTACGCTGAGAAAACTCATCCGTTGCTTTCAAAAAACCCGCTTGATCAATCGTCATAATAGGATATCTCTGGCGCGAATGAAACCTTCAGTATTATTGATTAATCCTTGGATCTATGATTTTGCGGCCTATGATCTCTGGGCCAAGCCATTAGGGCTCCTCTATCTTGCCGGATACCTGAGATGCTGCGGATTTCATATCCATCTGGTCGATTGCCTGGATGTGTACCATCCCGACATGAAGAAGGAGTCATCCATCAAGGCGCCTGTAAGACGCCGGCATGGAACCGGGAAGTTCTGGCGCCAGAGGGTGGACAAACCCCCGCCTTTGATTCATATTCAAAGGCCTTACAGCCGTTACGGATTGTCTCCCGCGGTCCTCGAAAGGGAGCTTCGGAAGGTCAAAGCCCCTCGTGCAATCCTTGTAACCTCCCTCATGACTTACTGGTATCCGGGGGTGAGAGAGGTGATCACCCTGGCAAGGAAGGTGCATCCCGGGGTGCCCATCCTGCTCGGGGGGATCTATGCAAGGCTCTGTCCTGATCATGCCCGGCATTGCTCGGGCGCCGATACCGTTCTGATGGGTGCGGATCCTCGTTCCCTCCTGTCATGTCTTGAAGAATACGGGGTCACGAGCCCAAGCCCTCCACCCTCTTCCCACAATGATCCCTATCCTGCCTTCGATCTCATGAGCCGCATTGATTATGTCTGTCTCCTCACTTCCACTGGATGCCCCTACCGGTGCCGGTATTGTGCCAGCCATATCCTGTCCCCGGTTTTTTCTAAGAGAGACCCGGAGCGGGTGCTGGAGGAGATTCTGTACTGGCATGGCCGGTTCGGAGTCCGTGACTTTGCATTCTATGACGATGCGCTCTTGATCGGAGCCGACGCCCATCTGGCGGTGCTCCTAAAGCACCTGGAAAGACTCAAGCTGGATGTCAGGTTCCATACCCCTAATGCCATCCATGCAAAAGAAATCACCCCGGAGATTGCCGGACTCATGCGCCGGTGCGGCTTTAAGACCATCCGCCTTGGCCTGGAGACAGCTGACTTTTCCATGCGTCAGGCCCTGGATGACAAAGTGGCGGAAGGGGAGTTCGAGCAGTCGGTCCATTACCTGCTGGAGGCCGGGTTTTTCAGCAATCAGATCGGCGCCTATATCCTTGTGGGTCTCCCCGGGCAGACCGTGGATTCGGTGATAAAGACCATCGGCTTTGTGGAGGATGCCGGGGCGATCCCTTACCTTTCCGAATATTCTCCCATCCCGGGGACAGGCCTATGGGATGAAGCGTTGCGGTGCTCGAAATACGACCTGGACGCTGAACCGCTTTATCACAACAACACCATTTTGCCCTGCTGGAATGAAACCCAAAGGCAGGCGCTTCCCCTCCTCAAAAAACGGGTGATGGAGGCCAGAGAAAAAGCGAGGCTTTCCCGGAAAAAATATTAACAGCGATTAATAATGCTTGCAGCATATCCTGCTCCGAAGCCGTTATCAATGTTGACCACGGTCACGCCAGGAGCGCAGGAGTTGAGCATCCCGAGCAGCGCCGTAATGCCTTCGAAACTGGCCCCGTATCCCACGCTGGTGGGCACGCCTATCACCGGTTTGTCCACAAGCCCCCCGACCACGCTGGGCAGAGCGCCCTCCATGCCTGCCACCACAATGATCACAGAAGCATTCAGGATGTGCTCCCTGTGGGATAGGATTCTGTGAAGCCCCGAGACGCCCACGTCAAAGATGGTTTCCACCTCATTTCCCATGAACCGGGCTGTCACTGCGGCTTCCTCGGCCACAGGAATATCCGAGGTCCCCGCAGTAAGGACAAGAATTGTGCCCTTGCCCGACATGTTAACAGGATGCCGGACAAGGGTCAGGACCCTTCCCCTCTCATGATAGGTGGCATCCGGGAACATCTTGAGGGCCTTTTCGGCCTTGTCCGATAAGAGACGCGTCACAAGGACATTGTCTCCCTGACTCACCATGCGCTCCATAATGGCTAAGATCTCCTCCACCTGCTTTCCTTCGCCGAATATCACCTCCGACAGCCCTCTCCTTATGCCCCGGTGGTGGTCGATGCAGGCAAATCCCAGGTCCTCGAAAGGGAGGGATTTCAGCTTCCTCAGGACATCTTCGACTGTGGTCTCCCCCCTGCTCAATCGCTCAAGCAGGTCTTTCAGCTGATCCTGTTCCAAGGCCTTTTCGACCTCTCTTCCTAACCGCGCAGCTTTTTGGCCAGCTCAGCGACCCTGCGGCCCAGTTTTCTCCCGTTCTCAACGGCCTTTTCATCCGGAGCGCCCACACAGGCCACGCCATAGTGTCCCGTGGCCGACATGGGGTCTCCAACGATCACCATGCCATAGATGAGCATGGCCTGAATAATGGACAACATGGTAGTCTCTTTTCCACCCGTGGGATCCCCTGAAGTACTGAAGGCCGCCCCAACCTTGCCTTCCATTTTCTTCCTGACGCCCACGAACACATCAAACACTCTCTTGAGTTCTGCCGCCATTACCCCGAAATAGACCGGTGATCCGGCGATGATTCCATCTGAAGCCAAGAAATCATCCTCTTTTACCTCGTGGGTATTCTTGAGCAAGGCGTTGGCTCCATTCACCTCTTCCGCGCCAGCGGCAATGGCTTCTGCCAGTTTCCTGGTATTTCCCCCTTTTGAATAATAAAGAATCAGTATCTGCATCTCTCTATGTATACCTCCTTTTCCTTGGCAGGGTTCAATCGAATTTGGTTGAATTGATTGTTATGATAGTTTTATGATGGTAATAAATCAAGTCTCCCTAAAAGCTTACATCACTGAACCACAACAAGGCCGTACAGAATCGGCTGGCTGCTAAATCAGGAATTCCTATCCCTCAAGTCGAGGTTATTGGTTCATGGAGTAGAGACATGGATGGATTTTACGGCCGGATCCTTATGATCGACCTTGCCAGTGAAAGCTTTGAGATCAGGAATTTGCCTGAAGCCCTGCTAAAGAGTTATCTTGGAGGTAAAGGGCTTGCCTCCTATCTGTTGCTCGAGCACAATCCCCCCAGAGTAGATCCTTTTGCCCCCGAAAATTGCCTGATCTTCGCCACAGGCCCCATAACCGGCAGTATCCTATGGGGCAGCTGCCGGTATGGGGTGTTTACCAAATCCCCCCAGACAGGCCTCTATTCCGAATCCTATGCTGGCGGGCGGGTGCCCGAAGCCATGGACGCGGCAGGCTATGACGCCGTTGTCATCCGCGGAAAAAGCCCCCAACTCACGGTACTTGTAGTGACCCCCGATGGAGTTGCTTTCCACAATGCTTTGGATTTACGGGAGAAAGACACCTATGAAACTGAAGAAGAAGTGAGAGCAAGGTTCGGCAAAAGGGATAAAGGGTGGAAGCAGGGAGCTGTTGTAATAGGGCCTGCAGGCGAAAACAGGGTTCGATTCTCTGTGGTGGAAAATGACCGCTGGCGCTCGGCCGGGAGGACGGGTACTGGCGCAGTCATGGGAGCGAAGGGAATAAAGGCCATTGTGTTCATGGGTGATCGCAAACGAAGAGTCCATGACGGGGATGGCCTGAGGAAGTTTTCAAAAAAGGTCGCAGCGGATGCCAGAGAAAATCCCGGCATTGGGGGCTACAAAGCTATGGGAACCCCCATGATGGTACAGGTATTGAACCTGATAGAGGCCTTTCCCACCCGATACTGGACGGAGGGAACCTACCGGGAATGGGAAAAGATCAGCGCCGACGCCCTCCACTCCCGCTGCGAGGTCACTCCCCATGCCTGCCTGAAGTGCTTCCTGGCCTGCGGCAGGATGACTACCATCAGGCAGGGCCGCCACCAAGGACTCAGGATAGAGGGCCCTGAATATGAGACCATATTCGCATTCGGCGGCCTGTGCTGTATAGACAGCATTGAAGAGATTGCTTACCTGAACGATCTCTGTGACCGGTTGGGTCTGGACACCATTTCGGCGGGGAATCTGTGCTCCTTTGCCATTGAGGCGGCTCGCAGAGATAAAATCCACGATCCCATTGACTACGGAGAGGTGGATGAGATCGCCCGGATGCTGCGGCAGATTGCTTTCAGGGAGGGCACGGGAGATGTGCTGGCAAGGGGCATCCGGTTCGCTGCAAAGGCATGGGATATGGAGGACCTGGCCGTGCATGTAAAAGGGCTGGAGCCCCCCGGCTACGACCCAAGGGTGCTCAAGGGAATGGGACTTGCCTATGCCACCTCGGACCGTGGCGCCTGTCACATGCGATCCACCTTTTACAAGGCCGAATTTTCAGGCATGATCGATCCCGCTACGGTGGAAGGCAGGGCAAGGCTTTTTCTCGACTTCGAGGAACGACTCACCCTGTTCGATACGCTCATTCTCTGCCGTTTTTACAGGGATCTGTATCCTTGGGACAGCCTTGGCGAGATAATCAGGCTCGCCACCGGACTTTCCCCCGAAAGGGGTTTGCTCAAGGATATTGCCTCGCGCATCGCGGACGACATAAGACAGTTCAACATCCAAGAAGGTTTGAGTCCGAAAGACGACCGGCTCCCTCCTCTCTTCCATCGGCATCCTCTAAAATCGGGCCATATCATCACCGAGGAAGAACTGTCCGCAATGGTTGCGGATTATTATCGTCTCCACGGTTGGGATAAGCAAGGGAGGCCCCTGAAGAAAGCCCCTTAAAGCAAGCCCCTCTCTTTTAGGAACGTCATTGAATGGTGGCCTATATTGGTCACCAGACTAAGGGCGCGGGTGAGTTGAACCGCACACTCGGTGGCCACACCCGAATCAATCATGACCATTGCCTGGTCCATCTCCTTTTCAATCTGTTCCCACGCTCCATGCCCGGCTATTTTCCTTGCAAGCCGGACTTCCTGAAACACCATCCGGGTAAACAAATGAATGGCTTTTTCGGCCCCCTTCCTTTCATGCTCCCTGAGGCCGCCGAGGGCCTCCAAGGCCTGTGAGACCCAAATCAGTCCTGACTTGACCTTTTCGCTCTGAGAAAATGCCATTATTGCCTCATTGGTATCCATGACGCTCCCCGCCTTTTTTAGATTTGAGACAGATACCCCCATCCCTGCAATTTTTTCCTGGGGGAAGATGGGCCTCAAAACTACCCTTTCGCGTCCAAGATCTCAAGCCCCATCTCTTAAACAGAGCCTTTTCCCTTGACCCGCTCCGCTTTTCTTTATATGTGCTATGGGCAACAATTGATCCAACAGGAAAACCGCTTTGAAGCAGGGGAGCAACGAGACATGTACAGTGCCAGTGATTTACGAAAAGGCCTCAAGATCGAAATTGACGGCGATCCTTATGTAATCATCGACTTTCAGTTTTCAAAACCGGGTAAGGGCCAGGCCCTTTACCGGTGCAAGCTCAGAAATATGATCACGGGAGTCATAATCGACCAGACCTATAGATCCGTGGATACTTTCAAGCCCGCGGCGCTCGACGAGAGGCGCATGCAGTACCTTTACAGACAGGAAAACGAGTTGTGCTTCATGGATGTTGAGAATTATGAGCAGTTCTTCCTCACCGCCGACCAGGTGGGGGAGGCTAAAAACTTTCTGACAGACAACCTGGAGGTGGATATCCTCTTCTTCGGTGAAAAGCCCATTGGGATTACATTACCGAACTTTGTCGACCTCACTGTGACCCGGGCCGACCCCTGGGCCAAAGGGGATTCAGTCACCGGGGACACCAAACCGGTAACCCTTGAGACCGGATATGAACTCAGAGTTCCTCCGTTCATTGAGGAGGGCGACAAAATTACCATCGACACCAGAACCGGGGAATATGTCACCCGGGTCAAAGCATAAACCCCGCCAAGATGAGCAGAGTAGGCTGGCGCGACGAAAGCCTGCCCTTGAGATGCGTGCGCGCCTGATTCAGGCCATAAGGCAATACTTCACCGAACGAGGTTTTTTGGAAGTTGACACCCCGCTGCTGACTCCCTCCCCGGCCCCGGAAATGCATATCGATGCCTACAGGACCGATGGCCTCTACCTGAACACCTCCCCGGAATTATGTATGAAACGCCTGCTCGCTGCAGGGTACCCAAAGATTTTTCAAGTCGCCAAGTGCTTCAGAAAAGACGAGAGGGGAGCGCTTCACCTCCCTGAGTTCACAATTCTTGAATGGTACCAGGCGGGTATTGATTATCGGGTGCTCATGGATCAGTGTGAGAGCTTGATCCAAACCGTATCCCGAAAAATGGCAATGGGGGACCGTATTCATTACATGGGGGGCGAGATCCTGTTGAGAACTCCATGGGAGAGGCTCACGCTGGCGGATGCATTTGAACGACACGCCTCCATGCCCCTCCAAAATGCCCTTGAGCACAGATGTTTCTCCGAGCTCCTCGTACGGGAGGTGGAACCCTTTCTGGGACTCAATAGGCCTGCCTTTGTCTACGATTACCCCGTAGCCCTCGCCTCGCTTGCCAGGGTTAAGCAGGGGGACTCTCGGGTTGTGGAAAGGTTTGAGCTCTACCTCGGGGGCATGGAAGTGGCCAACGGGTTTTCAGAGCTGGCCGATGCCAATGAACAACGGGCAAGGTTTGAAGAGGAGCTTTCGAGGAGGCGCAAGCAGGGGAAAGAGGTCTACCCGATGCCCGAAAGATTCCTCAAGGCCTTATCCAAGATGCCGGAGGCGGCAGGCATTGCCTTAGGTGTGGATAGGCTCACAATGTTATTCTGCAATAAAGAGAAGATCGACGACGTGGTCTGTTTTACCCCCGAGGAGATTTGATCTTTCCCAGGATCAACAGTGAAGCTCGAAACAGCGGGCGGCATCGGGTGGAACCAGGATTTGCTTGCTTCTCCCTGTCTTTCGGGCTATAAAATAGGGCAACTCCGTGGTTGAATTGGATTCCTTGGCTCGGGGGGATGAAACCTTCGGAATTATCAATGGAAGCTTATAACGTTCAGAAAGATATTGTGCGGGTGGCCAAGTACAGGCCGCCCCGAGGGAAAAGGCGATGTCTTGCCTGCGGCACTGATGAGATAAAGCCGGGCAGACGTTATTGCTCCAAGGAGTGCCGCCAGCAGATCAACTGGGTCCTTTCTCTTTCAAAAGGCCTGCTGAGAACCTTCAATTCCAGATACGCCGCGTTCTCGTTCACTCAAGAGCATGTAATTTTGGATGTGCTCCCGGTATGGTCTAAGGAGATCTCCAGATTTATAGGAAAGCGCGTTTCGGGGAACAAGCCTGCCGAAGACCTCAAAAATCTCATACTGGAATCAGGAAAACAATGGTATCATCTTGTGCATAACAATAACTCGAAAAGCTATGCCTCGCTTTTTCTCCTCACCAAGAACCACAGCAGGGAGATAGGCCCCGAGAAGATCAAGCCGAACAGGAAGACCTGGCCCAGGCTCAGTAAACAGGAAAAGGAATACCTGAAGATACTCAACCTCCAAAAAGATGATTTGGTCTCGGCCGAGCATCTGACACGGATCAAAAAGGCATACAAACGGATGGCCAAAAGGTATCACCCGGACCTGGGGGGAGATGAGGAGAAATTCAAAAAACTGAATGAGGCCCACAAGCAGATGCTTTTGTGGACAGCAAACCCCCAATACGCTTCCAGGAAAGCGCTTCAGGGTTGCTGGTCTTACGATGGGGCTACGAACCGTTGGACGCCCCCATTGTAGCCCCTGCCATACTGGCTCACCTCCGATGCCCACACACATCTGTGAGAGACAAGGGAGCACAGGAGACCCCTGTCAGGTTTTAGCTTGGAAAAATCGTTTCTCTATTAATTATTGCAAGATGGATCAGGGGCTGCACGGAAGAGACACTTCTGCAAAATGAGGAAAAGGGGCGGCATGACGTTGACACTCTGGTATGCCTTGTTTGAGGGGGAGCTTTGCAGGATTCGAAAAACCCGACCGGGAGGGATCGTATGTGAGGCCTGGAGAAACGGAGTCTGGGTAAAGGGGCCTGATTTTGCGGAAGTGGACTTCAAGGGCAGAATGCTCTTTGAGGAAGAAGCCGACGAGTGGATCCGCAGCCACTTCAGGGATAAGAGGCTCCGTTTCAATTTCTGAACAGCGGGGCATATCAATTAGATAGAGCTGGCAGGGGCTTCATCGGCTCAGTCTTTTTTACTGGGGCCTATTCGCTTTCGGATCTCCCTTTCAAAACCCCGTTCGGTGGGTCTGTAATAAATCCTGTTTTTTACACCCTTGGGCAAATATTGCTGTTCCACGCGTGCATTCGGGTAATTGTGGGGGTAAAGATACCCTTCGCCGTAACCCAGCTTCTTCATCAGGGTGGTAGGGGCGTTCCGAATATGAAGGGGAACCGGCTGAGCGCCCGAGCGTTTGATCTCTTTCTTTACCGACTTTTCGGCCAAATAAAGCGCATTGCTCTTCGGCGCCGAGGCAAGGTATACAGCGGCCTGGGCCAATGCGAGTTCCGCTTCGGGTGGACCCACCTTTTCCCAAGATTCAAAAGCCGCAACGGCTATCAGAAGGGCGTTTGGGTCTGCAAGGCCCACATCCTCCGATGCGAAGCGTATCATCCTGCGGCCAATGAAAAGCGGATCCTCTCCTGCCATAAGCATGCGGTAGAGCCAGTAAAGGGCGGCCTGAGGATCGCTTCCCCTGAGGCTTTTGTGAAATGCCGAGATGAGATTGTAATGTTCCTCGCCTCCCTTGTCGTATATAAGCGCCTTGGCTGTCAGGGCCTTTCCGATCAATTCAGGGGTCAGCTTGGGTTTTTCCTCCCGGCCTTCATATACATATTGAGCCGCCATCTCCAGGTTGTTATAGGCCACACGGGCATCTCCCTGGGACAACTCCGCAAGCAGGTCGAGGGTTTCGGGGACGATTTCAATCTCCAGCGCCCCCAAACCCCGCTCCTTGTCTTTCACGGCCTGAAGCAGTAGCCGTTTAATGTCATCCTTTCCCAGGGGATGGAGCACCATAACTCTGGCCCTTGAAAGAAGGGGCGGTATCACCTCGAAGGATGGATTCTGGGTGGTTGCACCTATCAGGATAATGAGTCCGCTTTCTACATGAGGGAGAAACGCATCCTGCTGGGCCTTGTTGAACCGATGGATCTCATCTACAAACAGAATAGTGGATTTGCCCGAACCGGCTCTCGCCATTCTGGCCTGGTCAATGACCTGCCGCAGATCTTTGAGGCCCGAGGTTACGGCCGAAAAGGCATAGAATGGAAGCTTAGCATACTCACCCATCAGCTTTGCCAGGGTGGTTTTGCCGCAACCAGGGGGACCCCAGAAAATAACCGAAAATATACGACCGCTGCGAATAGCCCTCCCAAGGGTCCGCCCGGGCGCCAGCAGGTGGTCCTGCCCCACCATTTCCTCCAGGCTCCGTGGTCTCATCCTCTCGGCAAGGGGTGTTCCAGAACAATCCATAAATTACCATCCCGTATCATTCTAAGAGACACTGTCGGCAAAAGATTGCGGCGGTGAAAACGTATCCCCGTTTCCTGCAGGCCTTACTCAGGGTTTGCCAGCTCCGGCTCTACCGGTGATCACTGAGTGGGCAGCAGATCGGAAACCAGGGATAGGGTCTTGTCCATATCCATGGGCCTCCCGATCACCAGATCGGCCCCTACTCTCTTGCCTCTGTGGGGGGCGTTAACAAGCACAACAGGCAGGTCTTTGTGGATCTCCTTGATCCGCGGGATAACACTGGACAATTCGAGATAGGGCGTCTCTGGGTCTGCGATTACAAGGTCGAACCGATTTTTTTTCAAGAGCTTGAAACCTTCTCTGACATTAGAGGTAGCGGTGACTTTGGCTCCCTTGCTCACAAACAGTTGCAAAAGCAGATCCTTTACCATGCCTTCCTCCGCAAGCATCAGAATTTTAGCCTCCTTTATGCGGGTGCCACGCGCTTTTTTGGGAGAAGGATTTTCCGCGGCCAGTGGCAGCTTGACAATGAAAGTGCTGCCTCCTCCCGGCTGGCTCATTACCTCGATCTCCCCGCCATGCCTCATGACGGCGGCCCGGGCAAGACTCAATCCCATGCCCGGGGCGCTGCCTCCTTTGGTACTAAAAAAGGGATCAAAAATCCTCTCCCTCGCTTTATCCTCCATGCCAGGACCATTGTCCTGGATGTAGACATGGGCATAACCCGAGTCCTCCTCCATGCTCAGGTAAACCACACCGCCTTTTGGCAGGGCCTCGATGGCATTGGAAATGAGGTCCGTGATTACTCTCTTTATCTCATCAGGGTTCCCGCGCACAGGTGAGATGGATCTGAGGTAGCTCTTGATCTGGACATTGCCGGTGCCCGCACGCGGGCCTGAAGGACCGGTTGGATGGGGCCTTTCGAGCATTACCGCCTCTTTGACAACCTTTCGAAGATCAAAAACAACCCCTTCGGGGTTGCTGGGCTTCACTTTGGAAAGGAGAGCTAACTGATCTGCGATGACCTCTCCCCTTTCCACCGCAGCCTCTATCTCTTTCCATACCTGCCCCCCGTCCAGATCAGACTTCTCGGGTCCTGCGTTCATGAGAAACTGATTCAGGGGGATAAGCAGGCGTTCCATCTCCCTGTTCAGGCCCTTGGCCATTCGGGTGAGAGCTTCCAACTTGGAGGATTGGACCAGACGGCTCTCCTTTTCCTTTTTTTCGTTCAGCCCAATAATGCTCAGGAGAAAAGCCTTTCGCCCCCGATATATGAGTTTCTTCACCCGGACCTCACAAAAAAGCTTCTTCCCAGCACGGGTGATAAGGCATGTCTCGTAGCAATCCGGAGCAGCCCTGCCCGCCAATCTCCTGGTATGGAGCTCCCTGATACGTTGGACCTCTTCTGGATGGACGAATTTCATAAAGTCCCTGCCCTGCACCTCCTCTACGGCATATCCCAGGCCTTCTGATACCGTATCGCTTGCGAAAATGATCTTTTCCCCCTGAATCAGCACCACGCCAGCAGGTATCTGGCTGAGCATCTTGCGGGTTTCCTTCAGGGTCTGCTGGAGGGAGCGCATTTCCTTTTTAAGCTCGGCCACTTTTTCTCTCAGGGTACGGTTCTGGGCCTTCACCCTCTCAACTCTTTCTTTCAAAGTTTTTTCCAGTCGGGTTCCCACACTCTCCTCCTGCATGGGGGTTTTTCAGCAAAAGTTGGTTATTGGGGCGAGAGAGTATTGGTTTGCATTTTTAGAGCCACAGCAAATAATTACAGGGGAATAGCGGTGCCATTCTATTGAAGAGGTCCTTGAGGGCGCTCCATTGATGACCGGTCCAAAAAGTATCTTGATGCACCCAATATTATATCGTAACATACTCTAAACTGTTCCGACAACCGCTAAGGCGTGAGCGGGTAAACATGTGAAGCCATTGGTCTTTGCGAAAAGCTCGCTTTACCGCCCTCCATAAGTGCCGCTACCATGCCGTTAGGGGCTTGGGCCGCCCGATTTTGGGAAGCTCACCAAAGACTTGGAGCCAAGAGAGGATAAAGTGACCGCCTACTCACCGTTTATTCACCTCCACGTGCATACCGAATATAGCCTCTTGGATGGCGCCATCCGCATTGACAGCATGCTTGAAAAGGCCGGTCGCCTCGGCATGAACACTGTGGCAATCACGGACCACGGAAACATGTTCGGGGCGGTGGACTTTTACGAGCGAGCCTCCAAGGCAGGCATAAAACCGATCATCGGCTGTGAGATGTATGTAGCTCCGGGCGACCGTCGGGATCGCTCCCCCGCCCCCGATGGCAGCCCCAATGCGTACCATCTGATCCTGCTGGTCATGAATGATGAGGGTTATAAGAACCTCTGCCGCCTGGTCACCCTGGCCCACCTGGAAGGTTTCTATTACAAACCCAGAGTGGACATGGAGTTGCTCAGGGAATTCAATGGGGGCCTTATCGCCCTGTCAGCCTGCATGAAGGGCATTGTCCCCTACCATGCCCGCAACGGTCAGCTGGATATGGCCCGCGAAAAGGCCCGAGAACTTGCATCCATTTTTGATCATGACCGTTTCTTTCTGGAAGTCCAAGCCAACACCCTGCCCGAACAGGACCGGGTGAACAGCGCACTCAGAGAGATATCCAGAGACCTGTCAATTCCCCTGGTGGCCACCAACGACTGCCACTATCTGAACAGGGAGGACGCTGAGGCACACGATGTCCTGCTCTGCATCCAGACTGGCAAATCCCTGGATGACGAGAATCGCCTGAAATTTTCTGCCGACGAATTCTACTTCAAGTCTCGTGAAGAGATGGCCCAAGCCCTCCCGGGCTTTGAAGACGCCATAACCAACACTGTGGAGATTGCGCATCTGTGTGATTACGAAATGGAATTCGGTCGGTACAAGCCGCCCGTCTTCCAAGTCCCGGACAACCGCACCCTGGAGGATATGCTCATCCAAGAAGCTTGGTCCGGCCTTGAGAAACGCCTGGAGCAAAAAAAGGCAGAAGAGGGGGGACTTTCAGAGCAGACCATCTTGGAGTACCGTCAGCGGCTGGAATATGAGCTTGAAATCATTCAGCAGATGGGGTTTGCCGGGTATTTCCTCATCGTGGCCGACTTCATCGAGCATGCCCGCCGATCCGGGATCCCGGTGGGTCCGGGACGTGGGTCTGCCGCAGGTTCCCTCGTGGCCTATTGCCTGAACATTACCAATATCGACCCGATCAAGTACGGACTGCTTTTCGAGAGATTTCTTAATCCCCAGCGAATAAGCATGCCCGATATCGACATCGACTTTTGCATCAACGGCAGGGATGACGTGATACGTTATGTGGCGGAAAAGTATGGCCGCGACAATGTCTGCCAGATAATCACCTTCGGGACCATGAAGGCCAGGGCTGTGATCAGGGATGTGGGACGGACCCTCAATATACCTCTCGGCGAAGTGGATCGCATCGCAAAGCTGGTGCCGGAAGGCCCCAACGTGAGCCTGGAAAGGGCTATCGAAGAGGAGCCGGAGCTGAAGAAGCTTGAGCAAGAGGATGGCCCCACAAAGAAACTGCTCAAGATATCCCGGGCCCTGGAGGGCCTTGCCAGGCACGCCTCCACGCACGCCTCCGGTGTGGTGATTTCCGACAGGCCTCTTGTGGATTACCTGCCTCTGTTCAAAGGAGCCCGGGACGAGATCATGACCCAGTTCACCATGGATCGGATTGAAAGGCTTGGGCTCATCAAGTTCGATTTTCTCGGGCTCAAAACCCTCACCGTGATCAAGCAGGCCCTCAGAATCATAGAGGAGACGACCGGGGAGAGAATAGATATAGAGAAAATTTCCCTTACAGACGAGGCTGCCTATCGGCTGGTTGGGGAAGGGCGGACCACGGGCGTATTCCAGCTGGAAAGCTCCGGTATGAAGGAGCTTCTCAGAAAACTCAAGCCAGAGGTATTCGAGGATATGATCGCCTTGGTGGCCCTTTACCGTCCGGGGCCCCTGGGGAGCAATATGGTAGACGAGTTTATCAAGGGAAAACATGGCAGGGTCAAGATCAAATATTTCCTGCCCGAGCTGGAGCCGATCTTGAAGGAGACTTACGGCGTCATCCTTTATCAGGAACAGGTCATGAAGATCGCCCAGGTCCTTGCCAACTATACCTTGGCCGAGGCGGATGAGCTGAGGAAAGCCATTGGAAAGAAAAAGCCGGAAGTCTTGGCAAAACATAGGGCCCGTTTCGTGGAAGGGGCAGTAGAAAATGGCGTGAGCTCCTCAAAGGCGGAAACGCTCTTTAGGCTGATCGAAAAATTTGGGGGCTATGGTTTTAACAAATCCCACTCCGCCGCCTATGCCATGATTGCCTACCAGACTGCATACCTGAAGGCCCATTACCCTGTCCAGTTTATGGCCGCTCTCTTGAGCCAGGACATGGGCAACCAGGATAAAACCATCAAGAACATTGCAGAATGTCGGGAGATGGGTATCGAGATCCTTCCGCCCGACATCAACGAGAGCCAGGCCGATTTTTCCGTTGTGGGGGACAAGATACGTTTCGGCCTGGCCGGGGTCAAAAATGTTGGGCTCAAAGCGGTCGAGTCCATCATTGCGGAGCGTGCGGAGCGTGGCCCTTTCAAGGATCTGGTTGATTTCTGCAGGCGGGTTGAGGGGTTTAAGGTGAACCGGAGGGTCTTGGAGGCCCTGATCCAGTGCGGCGCCTTTGATTTCACAGGGCTTTACAGATCCCAGCTCTTCGGCGCCCTGGACGATGTGCTCAAGGCCTGCGGCCCGGCGGCTTGCGATCCAAACCAGTTAAGTATGTTCGGGACCATGGATATCTCCACAGGAGGCATGGGCGGTCTCGTCCGGTTTCCAGACATCCAAGAATGGGATGAGGGGAAAAAACTGAGGGAAGAGAAGGAGGCCCTGGGCTTTTACGTGACCGGGCACCCCCTTGTCAGGTACGAAAGAGAGGTGAAAAAACATGCCACCTGCTCGCTACAGGATCTGGCGGCCCAGAAGGACAGAAGCCAAATCAGTGTGGCAGGCGTGGTGGAAAAATTCAAAATGAAGCGCACCAAAAAGGGTGACAAGATGGCTACCATCAGACTGGAAGATCTCACCGGATCTACCGAGGTCATTATCTTTCCCGAGCTTTTCAGCAAGGCCGCCCATCTTCTCAAAGGTGACGAACCACTCCTCGTAAGTGGCATTGCGGAGATCAATGAAAACACCGCCAAAATCATCGCCAGTGAAATCCTCACTCTGGAATCGATCAGGCAGAAAGGGGTCAGGGCCATTCAACTGGAACTGGAGGAGAGGCGCATCTCAAGGGACCTCCTGGAAGACCTGTTGGATATCGTGTTCAAGCATCCTGGAGATTGCGAGCTGCTTTTCAGGGTAAAGGCGGCGAGCGGGAGGGAGTATGTTATCTCGGCCAATGAAAGGTTCCGCGTGCTCCCCAGCAAGGAATTCCTTGCGGAAGCAGAGTCCTTACTGGGGGATCATGTCATCCCCATGTATCAATAAACCGCCTCCTCGCGAGTAGACTTTTTTGGTTCTTCACAAAAATTTGCGAGGGAGCCTCTTTATTAGGGCCCATTAATGAAAATATTATAATCCTCTGGAGTGTCAATATCCCTGTCATTGAATGAGTCACCCACCTCCACCAGGCAGACGCGGCCTTCATATATGCTGAAAAGCTCTCTTGCTCCCACGTCCCCTTTGAGCTTTCGAAGATCATCGTACAGGGCCCGCCCGAAGATAACCGGATGGGCCCGCCTCCCCTTTATGGATACGGCGCCTAAGGCAGCCCCCGAGGCAAGGTATTCGCTGATAAGCTGATCGATAAGGCCCGCTGTTATATAGGGCATGTCAGCCAATAGAATCATGACATGATCATAAGAATCAGCTGTCTCTGCGAGGCCGGCGGCAATGGAGGTACTGATTCCTTGGCGATATGCCCTGTTCTCTATCACCCTCAGCTTGGGAACTCTGATGGTGTCTCCTAAGGCTTTGCGGATCTCCTGCGCCCTATGTCCTAACACGAGCGCTACCGAATCCAGCCTGGAATCAAGAGCGGCTTCGAGCACGTGTGCCACCAGCGGCTTGCCATCAACAGGGAGCAACTGCTTGAGCCTCCCCCCCATCCGGGTAGATGCCCCTGCTGCAAGCACAAGCCCTGCAACCCTTTGTATCGGGCCATTCATCTAAAAACTCACATTCCCGGGGGTCCTGGGAAACGGGATAACATCACGGATATTGGAGAGGCCTGTAACGAACTGGATCAGGCGCTCGAAGCCGAGCCCGAAACCAGCATGGGGCGCTGTGCCGAACTTTCTCAGCTCCAGGTACCACCAGTAATCGTCAGGGTTGAGGCCCGCTTCCCTGATACGCGTAAGCAGGGTTTCATAATCATCCTCCCTCTGGCTTCCGCCTATGATCTCGCCAACCCGAGGCACAAGAAGGTCCATGGCGCGGACTGTCTTTTGGTCCCCATTGAGCTTCATGTAGAATGGTTTGATCTGCCGGGGATAATCCACCAAGATTATAGGTCTCTGGAACACCTCTTCGCACAAGTACCTTTCATGTTCCGACTGAAGGTCATTTCCCCACGCCACGGGAAACTGGAATTTTCTTTCGGCCTTGGCAAGGATTTCGATTGCCTCGGTGTAGGTGAGGCGTTCGAAGCCTTTTGAAAGGACGCCCTCGAGCGTTTCTATAACCGTGGAATCGATAAACCGGTTGAAAAACGCCATGTCTTCATGGCAATTCTCCAAGAGATGGGCGAAAATGTATTTTAGAAACGACTCGGCCAATTCAATATCCCCTTCAAGGTCACAGAAGGCCATCTCAGGCTCCACCATCCAGAATTCTGCCAAATGCCTTGAGGTGTTTGAATTTTCAGCCCTGAAGGTGGGCCCGAAAGTATAGACGTCACCAAGGGCCATGGCGTAGACCTCGGCTTCAAGCTGGCCGCTCACAGTAAGGTTGGCGGGCCTGCCGAAAAAGTCCTTTTTGAAGTCTACATCTTCGCCATCCCGCGGAACATGCCCCAGGTCAAACGTGGTCACCTTAAATAGTTCACCGGCACCCTCGCAATCATTCCCCGTTATTATAGGTGTGTGGAGGTAAAAAAATCGCCTTTCCTGGAAAAAAGTATGGATGGCGAGGCTCATGGCACTGCGGATCCTTGCAACAGCCCCGAAGGTGTTGGTACGCGGCCTCAGGTGGGCAATACTCCTCAGGAACTCAAAAGAATGTCTCTTTTTTTGAAGGGGGTAGGTATCCGGGTCAGCCCAACCCAAGACCTGGATCTCCTCCGCATGGAGCTCCACATCCTGCCCCTTGCCTGGAGAATGAAACAGGGCCCCGGATGCCCGTATGGAGCAACCGGTCTGAATCTTCACGATTTCATCCCCATAATTGGACAACCGCTTGTCGGCGATAATCTGAAGGTTTTTCAGGCAGGAGCCATCGTTGATCTCAATAAAGGAAAACCCTCCCTTGGAGTCTCTCCGAGTCCGCACCCATCCCATGACCACAAAATGGTCTCCCACCTTTTTAGATGACAAGATGTCGGCTAAACGGGTCCGCTTCACGCTTAATTACCTCTGTTGGCCCGCTCAATATCTGTCTCGGGCGGTCTCTTTCGGGATCGAGGGCCGACCTTTGCCTCTCAGCCATGCTTTTTCTCGAACTCGGCCATGAATTCCACAAGGGCCCGCAGGGCCTCAATGCCTGTGGCATTGTAAATGGAGGCCCGGCAGCCGCCCACGGACCGGTGTCCTTTGAGCCCTCCGAGGCCCTCTTTTAGCGCTTCTTCAACGAATTTGGCCTCCAGTTCCTCATTAGGCAGCCTGAATGTGACGTTCATCAGAGAGCGGCTGTCCTTTTCCGCTGTCCCTTTGTAAAAATCGGAGCGGTCCAGCGCATCATAGATCATGGCGGCCTTCTCTTTATTGATCCGCTCCATGTTTTCCAGGCCGCCTACGGTCTCCTCCAGCCACTTCAGCACCAGATTGATGGTATAGATGACAAAGCAGCTTGGGGTATTGAACATGGAGTTCTTCTCTGCGAAGGTGGTATATTTCAGCATGGTGGGGAGATCCTCCGGCACCCTTTCGAGCATGTCATTCCTTATAATCACAAGGGCCGTCCCTGCAGGACCGATGTTCTTTTGGGCGCCGGCATAGATCAACCCGAAAGGCCCGGCGTCAAAGGGTCGACTCATGATGTCGGACGACATGTCGGATACAAGAGGCACATCACCGCTCTGGGGGAAAGTGGACCACTGGGTTCCCTTGATGGTGTTATTCGATGTGAAATGTAAATAGGCTGCGTCTTTGTTCACCTCAAAGCCCTTCGGGATGTATGAGAAGTTCTTGTCCTCGGAGGATGCGATCACCCTGACATCCTTGCCCTGAATCCGGGCCTCCTTGATGGCCTTGGTGGACCATGTGCCGGTATTGATATAGTCCACAGGCCTCCCCGCCAGGGCCAGATTCATGGGGATCATGCAGAACTGAATGCTGGCGCCACCCTGAATGAAAAGGACCTGAAAATCTTCTCCCAGTTTCAGGAGCCGCTTTGTCCTTTCCACGGCCTCATTGATCACGTCGTCAAACCACTTGGAGCGGTGGCTTACCTCCATTATCGACATCCCAGAGCCCTTGTAATCCAGCAGTTCCTCCTGGATCTGCTCAAGCACAGGCAGAGGCAGCGCGGCCGGGCCTGCATTGAAATTGTGGATTCTCGTTCCCATAGCTGAATCTCCTTTTTCTCATTTAAGGTTTCATGTTCCTAATTTCCGGGTCTCAGACCCCTCGCGTTCCCAAAGCCTTGGTTTATCAGGAGGAGGGAGGGACAAGTTGCTTAAGCATGCCTTTTACAATCTCCAAGGTCTTCTGGTCTCTCTCAAAAGGGGGACGTCCCTCCAGGTCGGCCTCAATGATGCCCGTTTCGTAAGGGATAAAACCGAGAAAATCAAAATCCGGCATCTGTCTAACAAGGAAATCCCTGTCTTCGTCCGACCTGATCTTATTCCCTAAAAAACTCAAGTTCCTGACCCCGATGTCGGAAGCAAGACTGCGGATCTGATGGGCTGTTTCAATACTACGCCTCCCCGGTTCCACTACCACCACCAGTCGATCCACCCCCATGGCGGTTCCGCGGCCCAGATGCTCCAAGCCGGCTTCCATATCCAGCACTACGGCCTCATCTCTGGAAAGCACAATGTGACGCACAAGACCTTTGAGCAACGTGCTTTCCGGACAAATACACCCCGCGCCTCCCTTTTTTACCCCCCCCATGACCATCACCTTTATGCCTCCGATATCTATTGAAAGCTTTTCAGGCAGGTCATCCACCTTTGGGTTAAGTTTAAAGAAGGATCCCATGGTGCCCACCCTTGCCCCTGTTCGTTCCTCGATCAGCTCCTTCATCTGGGAAATGGGTACGATTTCAGTGCTGTCCTGGACTCCCAATGCCTGGGCCAAATTGGCATCGGGGTCCGCATCAATGGCCAGCACCCGTTTCCCCTCATCGGCTAAGGCCCTTATAAGAAAGGCCGCAAATGTGGTCTTGCCCACCCCCCCCTTACCGCTTACGGCAATTTTCATGAAACGCCTCCAGTCTGAGCTCTTCTCTATCAAAGTTTGGAAGTTAGCCCATTCCCCCGATTCTTTTCAAGGATAAAATGGCGGCGTTTCATCCCTTGATCCCGCTCTGTCTTTTCAAATATACTGCCTGTGAGCTGAAGGCCCATGGATCAACGGCGTGATTAAGAGAGCCTTGGAGGTGTGCCAATGACCCGCATATATGCACTTATAGCTACCGCAGTGATACTGTTTTCAGCAACCCATGCTGGCGGGCAGGAAAACAGGCCCTTTAAAGAAATCATTGCAATGGGAGATGCGGCCTACAGGCGATTTGATAACAGCGCTGCGCTGCTGAACTATCAAAAGGCCCTGGAAATGGAGCCCCGGAGTTATGAGGCGGCCTGGAAGCTGGCCAGAGCTTACGTGGATGTAGGAGAGAATCTCCACGACAAGGCGGATCGCAGGGGCCATTATGAAAAGGCCCATGAGGCGGCCAGAAAGGCCGTAGGGATCAATCCCCAAGCGGCCGAGGGGCATCTGTGGTTGAGTATAGCCTTGGGGAGGGTGGCGCTGGATGCCGGGGGAAAGGAGAAAGTTAAACTATCAAAGGAGATCAGAAGCGAGGTGGAAAAGGCGCTGGCAATCGATCCCGGGGAAGACCTTGGCTGGCTGGTGCTGGGCCTATGGCACCGAAACGTGGCCACCCTAAACTGGATTGAAAGGAAATTCGCCGACCTTTTTTTTGGCGGTGTACCTAAAGATGCCTCGCTGGAAAAGGCGGTTGACTGCCTCAGGAAGGCTGTGGAGCTGAACGATGCTCATATCAACAATCACCTGGAACTTGGCATCACCTATGAGATGGTAGGAGAGAAAGATAAGGCCATTTTAGAATACCGCAGAGTGCTGGAGCTTCCCATAAGCGACTCGGATGACAAAGTCCATAAGAAGGAAGCAAAAAGGCGCCTCACAGGGCTACGTGACTGAGGAGCGGTTATTCCGAGCCAAACAAGCGTTCGGAGGGGCCCGGTGTGATTCAGAATATCTTGCCCGGATTGAGGATTCCATTCGGGTCGAAAAGGGCCTTAATTTTCTTCATCCATTCCAGGCTGGCGCCATGTTCCATAGGCATAAACTTTCGCTTCCCGAGCCCCACGCCATGCTCGCCCGTGGCCGTGCCGCCCATTTCCAGGGCCTTTTTGACCATCCGTTCGTTAGCCTTCTCAATGCGCACCCATTCTTCCGGGTCACCCTTTTTGCCCATGAATACCAGATGTAGATTGCCGTCCCCTGCATGGCTGAAAGTATAGCCCGGAATACCGATCCTTCGGGACTCCTCCCTGGCAAGGGCAATGATCTCCGGATAAGCCGAGATGGGCACCGCTACATCAATTACGGTATGGGACCGGTCAGGATGTTTCCTGACAATCATTTCACCCAGCTCATGGCGGGCAGCCCACAACTGATCCCGTTCCTTTCTTCCCACACCGGGCCTGAAATCGGTACATCCCTGGGCCTGGCAGATCTCCCGCACCATCTCCATGGTCTCCTCTAATTGTCCCGTGGTAGCCCCATGAAACTCCATAAACAGCGTCGGTGACACCTCCAGAGCAAAATTCTTCTCTTCGTTTATAAGGGCGATGCACTCTTGAGCCAGCAGCTCGAGAGCCGCCGGGTCCAGCCCGGAGCGGATGATTTCAAAAACCGCCTCCCCCGCCTTCTCCACGCTGGGAAAAGTAGCAATTACCGCAGAGAATGCCTCGGGGAGCCCTCTCAACCTCACTGTTGCTTCCACGACCAGCCCCAGGGTGCCCTCGGATCCTATAAAGCAATTTATGAGGTCATAACCGGATGCGGTTTTTGAAGAGCGGCTGCCCAGCTCCAAAATCTCCCCACCGGCAATGACCACCGTAAGCCGTATTACATTGGCCCTGGTGGAGCCGTAGCGCACCGTCCTCGTGCCGCTGGCATTGTTTGCGATCATCCCCCCAATGGTGGCCCCGGCCCCGGGATCAGGGGGGAAGAAAAGGCCGCTGTGCCTGAGTTTGTCATTCAGGTCGCGGTAGAGCACACCCGGCTCCACATCCGCCTGGAAGTCCGATTCTCTTATTGATAGGATTTGGTTCATCAGCGTAAAATCCAGTACAACGCCCCTGCTGACCGGAATGGGGTTCCCCTCAAGACTCGTCCCTGAACCCCACCCTGTTACGGGAATCCGGTGCTCATTGGCGTAGGATAATATTTCCGATACCTCGCGCCTGTCCACGGGCCACATTACGGCCTCCGGCTTGGAGGGTGGATGCCTGGATTGATCCTGGCTGTGAAGATCAAGATTTGACTCGCCCGTTGAAAATCTGTCCTCCGACACCATGGAGCGGAGTTTCCGGAGATGTTTCTCGTTAAGTTTACTGAATTCCATGACACCCTCTGTCTTTTGAAAAGAAAGATTCCACCTCCAGGGAAAAACGCCTGGGGCCCCTTTGCCCCAATAACAAACCCCGGACACGTGGAATCTCAGCCAAGGCTTTACCGGAGTGTGTCAATGATTTCTTCCCATGTCAAGCCGTACCAGGGGCTCCCAGTTTTTTGCTCATTTTTTCAGCTAAAGGTCCCAGGCGGACTCTGTTTTGAGGTTACCATTTTTCTCCTTTGTGATATACTTGTTTTAAAGCAGTGCCGCCTCTCTGTCTTAACGCGAAGATCTTTGCGCTCGGTTGGG
>JAOZOW010000108.1 GCA_029933075.1 Deltaproteobacteria bacterium
ATTTTTCTCCCTGCTTGCAGCAGGCAAGAGCGCCAAAAAATCATGGGAGAGACAATCATGGAGGGCGCACAAACAAATGCAGTAGAGGAAATAGTGTGCGTGATTCGGGGGTTTCGCATCTACTGATTTGGAGCACCGGTGTGCGCTTTTGTTTGTGCGACGTAACGCTTTTGCCAGAAAGGGGTCGAGTCAGCGTGGGTTTTGGCTTATCGAAAAACATCCCCTCCGGCCCTTATGTTGCACCGGTACTTTGTCTGTCTTATAAGTGCAGAGGGGAATGGCAAGGCATTCCAAAGGGCGGAAAGCAGGGCCTTTTCGGAGTGACTTTCGGGAGGGCGCTGTCTTTTCGCGACTTATCAGTGGGGGAAGCCGCAGCCCGGCACTCAGGGTAAAGGCCCCGTGGCCGCCTCTCTTTGTCATCCGGTAAGGTATCTGGTTGCAAGATTAACTCCCTGTTTTCTTCTGAGTGCCGGGAATGCGGAGGGGGCAGGCCTGCCTGCCGGCAGGCAGGTGTCCCCCGCGGATAAGTCGCAAAAAAAGACCAGCCCGGGAGATCCGGAACGAAGAAAAGGCGCTGCTTTCCGTCCCACAGCAACCAGGTACCACTGGAGGCAGGGAACATTTTTCTCTACACCTCCATATTTTGGGAGTGCCAGTAGGCAGGCCTGCCTACCGAAGGTAGGCCTACCCAGTCAATCCGTAGGGATATGACCCAGCCCGGGAGATCCGGAACGAAGAAAAGGCGCTGCTTTCCGTCCCACAGCAACCAGCAACCAGTATCCAGTAACCAGCGCCCAGTGGGGGCAGGCCTGCCCCCATCTCATGTGATATGTTTGCGCTCCGTACATATTTTTCTTGACAATGTGAGGATTGTTGGGCATAAACGCCAAGTTTTATCTCAGATTTCTCGTAGAAAGGATGTGATTAAAATGGACTGTACAACCATCAAAGAGGGGTATCCCTGTTTTTTCATGAGCAAAAAGGGGTGCCAGTTCAATGGCGGAACCTGCCACAGCGTTGTTGAGCAGTGCGAGGGCTGCCAGAAAGCCCAGGAGTTTCCTACCGGAAAGTACTGCATCATCTTCCCCGATCCTGCTGCCAAGTGGCGTGTTGGCGATTGCAACATGGCCACTCATTTGCAGGCAAAATCGACAAAGAAAAACGGAAAATTGAATCCCCTGAAGGCCTCGAAGCGCAAAGCCGCTTAGTCCCAAGCCATGCCAGTGGAGGAGGGGGGATTATGCTGACTACCGTTCGAGGTACATGAGGAATTCGCGGTTTCCTTTTGGGCCAAGGATGGGGGAAGGGATATGCCCCTTTACATGCCACCCCAAGGTGGCTGCAAAGGAGGCCATATCATCAACCACCCGTTGATGCTGTTCCGGGTCGCGCACCACACCCCCTTTGCCCACTTGGCCCTTGCCTACCTCGAACTGGGGTTTGATGAGGGAAATGATGAAAGCATAGGGGGTGAGGAGCCTCGAAACCGGGGGAATCACGAGGCGTAGCGATATGAAAGACACGTCGATGACCGCCCCCTGTATGGGCACAGGAAGCTTCTCAGGCTCCAGGTGGCGGATATTTGTTTTTTCCAGGACCTTCACCCTTGGGTCCTGCCGCAACTTCCAGTCCAGCTGCCCGTAGCCCACATCCACCGCGATCACCTGCTCCGCACCATGCTGCAGGAGGCAATCGGTAAACCCCCCGGTGGAAGCCCCCACATCCAGGATGGTCTTCCCTGTCACGTCAACTGAAAAATGCCTCAGGGCCGCATCGAGCTTCAGCCCGCCGCGGCTCACGTAAGGGGGATAGGGCCTCTTGATGACCGGAGCGGCATGAGCGGATACCATACGACCCGGTTTGTCCACCGGTTTGCCATCCACTTCCACCCTGCCTGCCATGATGACGGCCCTGGCCTTTTCCCGGCTTTCCGCCAGCCCGGTCTGAACCATTAACTGGTCCAACCGAATTTTTCCCTTTTTAGGCCCGCTCGAGGAAATCTTTTGCCTCCCTGACAATGCCGGAGGAGCACAGGCCATATTTCTCTCTTAAGAGGGCAAGGGGACCATGCTCCACGAAGTGGTCGGGGAGCCCGAGCCTCCTTATTCGGATCCCTTCAATACCCATATCATTGCAAAGCTCGAGGATTGCACCCCCAAGCCCGCCCTGCCTGGCGTTTTCCTCCACCACCAACAGCCTGCCCGTAGACTGCCCCAGTTCCGCGATGCGGCTGTCAAGGGGCTTGACGAAACGGCAGTTCACCACACAGGCCGATATCCTTTCTTTCTCCAACTCCTCAGCGGCCTGAAGCGCTGGGTGGACCATGGCCCCTAAGGCCGCTACTGTGAGGTCCCGGCCCTCTTTGATGATTTCCACCTTGCCCACGGGGAGGGCCTTGAACTCGGTGTCCATGGCAACTCCCACACCCTGACCCCTCGGGTATCTCACGGCCACGGGACCGGGTTGCTGCAGGGCGGTAAAGAGCATGTGCTGAAGTTCATTCTCGTCCTTGGGCGCCATAAGGGTTATGTTGGGGAGGCTTCGTAGATAGGTGATATCGAAGTGCCCATGGTGCGTAGGTCCGTCTTCCCCCACGAGTCCGCCCCTGTCAATGGCAAATACCACCGGGAGGTTAGGAAGGCAGACATCATGGATGATCTGGTCATAGGCTCGCTGGAGAAAGGTGGAGTAAATGGCAACGACAGGCCTGAATCCTTCGGTTGCCAGACCAGCCCCGAAAGTCACCGCATGCTGCTCTGCAATGCCGACATCCAGAAAGCGATCAGGAAATGCCCTGGCAAAGTGCGTCAGCCCGGTGCCTTCCGGCATGGCCGCCGTGATGGCAAACAGTTTCTCATCCCGTTCTCCCAGTGTGACCATGGTCCTGCCGAATACATCTGTATAGGAAGGAGGGGGTTGGGGCTCCTTTTTGGGTGGCGAGCCGGTCTGTATTTCAAAAGAGCCCACCCCGTGGTAGTGGGAAGGGTCTTTTTCGGCCGGCTCATACCCCTTGCCCTTTTTTGTGAGCACGTGTACGAGCACGGGGCCTTCCAGGTGCCGGGCATTGTTCAGGGCCTCAATGAGGGGATCGAGACGATGGCCGTTGATTGGACCTATGTACTTGAATTTGAACGCCTCGAACAGCATCCCCGGCGTGAAGAGGGTCAGCATGGAATCCTCCCATCTCCGGGCAAGGCTGAGGATGTTTCCCCCTACACCCGGCAGGGAGGTTAGGAAGTTTTCCAGCTCCTTTCTGAACTTGATAAACCGTTTGCCGGTCATCTTCCGGCTCAAGAAGGAGGAGAAGGCCCCCACATTGGGCGATATGGACATGGCATTGTCATTGAGGACCACAATGAGGTCTTTCTCTGTTTCACCAGCCTGGTTCAGCCCCTCAAAGGCCATACCGGCTGTCATGGAGCCGTCGCCGATCACCGAGATCACCTTGCATTTCTCTCCCAGGAGCGCCTTTGCCGTGGAAATCCCCAGACCGGCGGATATGGAAGTGCTGCTGTGTCCGGTGTCGAATGTATCGTAAGGGCTCTCGGACCTTTTTGGGAAGCCGCTGATGCCGCCGTAGGTCCGAAGGGTGTGAAAGCGGTCTTTCCGGCCGGTTATCAATTTGTGGGCATAAGACTGGTGTCCCACATCCCAGATGATCTTGTCCCTTGGTGCGTCAAACACGTAATGCAGGGCAATGGTCAGTTCCACGGCCCCCAAATTGGGTGCGAGGTGCCCCCCTGTCCTGGAGACGGTTTCGATGATTACCTCGCGGATCTCCTGGGCAAGGGCTTCCATCTCTCTAACCGAGAGGCCCTTGAGATCGGCCGGGCTGTTGATCCTGCCGAGGATGTTTTTCTCTTTCAAAGATTCTTTCATTTTTTTCTCTCTATAATGTATCTGGCGATTTCACGCAGGGGGTCGGCCCGATGATCGAACCCGCCAAGGCGGTCCACCGCGGACTGGACAAGGGCGGACTGAATCTCCTTGGACCTTGTCAGGCCGACCACGGAGGGATAGGTTATTTTCCCTTTTTCCGCATCCGCGCCGGTCCTTTTGCCCATTGCTTCACTGTCCCCCTCAATGTCCAGAATATCGTCCGAGATCTGGAATGCCAGCCCTATCTTCTCTCCGAAGTCCGTAAGGGCCGTGCGCTCCTCCTTATTCCCGCCACCCAGCAGAGCGCCGGCGCCGACCGAAGCGGCAATCAGGGCGGCAGTCTTGTGAGTATGAATGAACTGCACCACCGGGATGTCCACCTCTCTGCCTTCCTGCTCGATATCCACTACCTGCCCGCCTACCATCCCCCCGTATCCTGCGGCCCCGGCGATCAGGCGGATCACCTCGAGCAGGAGCAGGGGAGGGACATGTTCCGTCAGTTCCGGCAGGCTCATGAGCCTGAAGGCCTCGGTCAGGAGACCGTCTCCGGCAAGCAGTGCAATCGCCTCCCCAAAGACCTTGTGACTGGTGGGCTTGCCCCTCCTCAGCTCGTCGTCATCCATTACCGGAAGATCGTCATGTATAAGCGAATAGGTATGTATCATCTCAAGGGCGCATGCCACAGGCAGCACGTCCCTGTCAGACCCGCCCACGGCCTCTGCAGCGGCAATGCAGAGGATGGGCCTGAGTCTTTTGCCCCCGGCAAAGAGGCTGTACTTCATGGCGCGCAGCAGGTTGGCAGCCGGCCCTTTGGGTTCGGGGAGGTAGCCTGTTAGGGCCTCATCCACCAGTGCCCGTTTTTCGGCCAGATAGGCCTTCAGGCCTGAGAAATCTTCATTTTCCATCCGTTTCCGCCTCGGGATCAAAAGGGGTCTGGACATACTCCCCGTTATCCTTCTGGATGAGGAGCGTAACCTTTTTTTCCGCCTCTTCCAGCTTCTTTGAGCAGAACTTCATCAGCTTCATGCCTTCCTCAAAGGCGTTGATGGCCTCCTCAAGGGGCAACTCCCCGCCCTCCAGGCTTTCAACGATCTGTTCAAGCCTTTTAAGGGCATCTTCGAATTTCATTTCACCCATAATGCCTCCAGACGCCTCACCTTTTCATTCTCAAAAAACCTTACCGTGAGGCAGCAAAAGTGTCAAACCGGAAACATGCCCCGGTCTTTGTCATCAATCATCCTCCGGGCTCCTGTCATCCACTGTACAGCGGATTTCCCCCCGGGCCAGGCGCACCCTGACCCTGTCCCCTTCTTGCACTTCCGAAGATTCGCGAAGCACTGCCATTTGCGGGATCTTATAGGTGATGCTGTACCCCCTCTTGAGGATGGATAGGGGGCTGAGGTCCTCAAGTCGCTTTTGAAACAGGGACAGCTCGGAGCGCCTGTCCGTCAGTTCGGCCTTCATGGCTCGCTCAAGAGAGGCCCCGTGAAAACCGAGTTGCTGGTTGATGGAAGCGATCCTGCTCAGTGGGGAATGGAAGAAGAGATTGCGGGCCTCCATTTCCAGCCTCTTTTTCCTCTCCGCTATGCTGAGTTCCAGCAGCCTCAGGATCCGTGACTGGATTTCATCCAGGTGCAGCCAGGTCTCGGCCAGGCGCTTCCTCGGGTCCTGGAGCCTCTTTGATAGGTGCTCGAGTTTCTGGCCGAGTCCCTTGATCTGCTCCAGCATTTCAGTGCCCAGGCGATCTCTCATTTCATAAATGCGATCCCTGAGCCCCTCCTTTTCCACTACCAGCAACTCGGCGGCGGCCGAGGGTGTCGGGGCCCTGAAGTCGGCTGCAAGGTCGGATATGGTCAGGTCGATCTCGTGCCCCACCGCCGATACCACCGGTATGTTCGAGCGCCTTATGGCACGGGCCAGGGCCTCGTCATTAAAGGCCCACAGGTCTTCCAGGGACCCGCCGCCCCTGGTCAGGACAATGACATCGACCTTGAGTTGCTCGTTGACCATGTCCAGGGCCTTGACCATATCGGGTGCCGCCTCTTCTCCCTGGACCCTGACCGGCACCACGATGATCTCCAGGTTGGCGAAACGCCTGTGCACTATCTTTAGAAAGTCGCGGATTGCGGCTCCCGTGGGAGAAGTGACCACCGCCACCCTCTGGGGAAGGAATGGGAGGGGTTTTTTGATCTCCTCGTCAAAGAGGCCCTCTTCGGAGAGCTTCCTTTTGAGCTGCTCAAAGGCCACGGCCAGGGCCCCCACTCCCATTGGCTCCAGGTAATCCAGTATGATCTGGTATTCGCCCCTGGGGGGGTATACGCCTATCCTGCCCTGGGCCAGGACCTTCATGCCGTTTTCGGGAAGGAACTTGAGGTACCTGGCCTGCATCCGGAACATCACGGCCCTCAGTTGCGCTTTCTCATCCTTGAGGACCATGTAGTAGTGCCCTGAGACCGGGGCGCTGAAGTTGGAGATCTCCCCCTCCACCCAGATGAAGTCGAATTGCTCCTCCAGCACGCCCTGGATCTCCCGGGTAAGCTCGCTGACAGTGTAGACCTTGGGGTGTTGATTTTCCTCTGACAAGACCGAAAATGGCTCCCGCGTATTATTGTTTCACAAGAGAGAGTCTACTAAAATGATACTCCAGGTCAATGGCCGGAGCGCTCATGCCCGACCTTCCCTCCCTCGGGGACCCAGAGTGAAACAGGCTACCACATAATGGCTCAATCTTCCATACCTACAAGCGGAAGCCGGATAGAAGCAAATGAGCATAACATTTCTTTGGACAATGTTCCGCTTGACCGATTCACCCCCCTCCCCCTCGATACTCTATTTGTTAGCATTTGGCTAAACTGCCTTGATTCTCCCTTCCAATGACAGGAATTTGATTTCCCCGGGGCTTGTTGTCTATTCTGATGGAATCGTCCACCTGTTCCGATTGATTCCGACCACTGATTCCGAAAGTATCGACCAAGAGATCTTCGGCCTTTCTGACGACCTCCAGCCGATCCCCGACCTTCCCGACCATCAGGGGGAAAGTCAATGTGCTTGACATGCTGACTTTTTCGGAGTATTCTCCTAATAAAGATAACCTAATCGGAGCTAAATCTCAGCATGAAGCTTATCAAAAGGATCCTCGAGCTCGACCTGCCCTCCAACCAGTCTGCTTTTCTCTGGGGGCCCAGGAAAACCGGGAAGA
>JAOZOW010000043.1 GCA_029933075.1 Deltaproteobacteria bacterium
ATGACTGCGCCATGTGAATTATCTCTCCCAAACTGGTCGAGGTCGGCCGGCACATAAACATTGAACTCCATACCTGCTCAAACGTTGAGAAAGTGGAAGGAGAAGAGGGGAATTTTGAAGTCCTGTTGAGGAAGACTCCGCGTTACATTGACCCTGAGGCGTGTACTGCATGTGGTGATTGTTCAGAGGTATGCCCAGTGGTTCGGCCCAGCGAATATGACATGGGCCTGGCTGAGCGCAGAGCCACTTACAAGCGTTACGCCCAGGCCATTCCCGGTGCATTTGCCATAGAGAAGCTGGACAAGGCCCCCTGTAGGATGGCGTGCCCTGCGGGGGTGAATGTCCAGGGCTATGTCCAGATGGTTAAAGAAGGAAAGTACCGCGAGGCTGTGGAAATCATCATGAGGGATCTTCCTTTCCCCGGGGTCCTCGGACGCATCTGTACGCACCGTTGCGAAAGAAGCTGCCGTCGGCTGGAAGTGGATGAGGCCATCTCCATTATGGAACTCAAGAGGGTCGCTGCCGATCATGTGGACCTCAGGGAGATCCCGGTTCCCGAAATCACCCCCCGGGATGAGAAGGTGGCCATCATCGGTTCAGGCCCTGCGGGTCTGACGGCCGCTTACTTCCTCGCCCTTGATGGATACAAGGTCAGCGTTTACGAGGCCATGCCCGAACCGGGCGGGATGATGCGTTACGGCATCCCTGAGCACCGACTTCCACGTGCAGTCTTGGATGCGGAGATCGACAATCTCAAGCGCTACGGCATAGAGATCCATACCAATACCGTTATCGGGAAAGATATCACCATTGAGGAACTGCGGGAACATGGCGCCAAGGCGATCTTCATCGGTACCGGCGCCTGGAAGGGTCTCAAACTCAATATCCCCGGAGAGGACCACCATGAGGGCGTGGCCCATGTTACCGAGTTCCTGAGAGAGGTCCATCTGGGACAGAGGAAAGAACTAAAGGGAAGGGTCCTGGTTTTCGGTGTGGGCCATTCCGCCATGGATGCCACCCGGGTCGCCTTCCGCCTGGGTGCGGAGAGTGTCAATGTCATCGATCCCTTCTCAATTGAGCAGATGCCGGCCGATCCTGAGGAGAAAAGGGAGGTGGAAGAGGAGGGGGCCAAGATCCATTTCCAGGTGGCGCCGAAGCGAATCACCATTGAGAACGACAAGGTCGTGGGTGTTGAGTGTGTCCGCACCCGCCTTACCGAACCCGATACCACGGGCCGGCGCAAATTCATCCCCATTGAAGACTCGGAGTTCTTTATTGAGGCCGATTTCGTCATTTCAGCCGTAGGCCAGGAGCCGGATCTTGATTTTCTGGTCCAGGGTCGTGAGGATCTGCAGGTCTCCAAATGGAATCTCCTCGTGGTCAATCCTGAGACATTGCAAACCAACGTCCCGGGGATCTTCGCAGGTGGTGACGTGATTACGGGCTCGGCCACCGTGATTGAGGCTGTTGAGGCGGGCAAAAGGGCGGCGCGGTACATGGCCATGTACATGCGCGGAGAGGAATTGCCCACGGAATTACAGGAAGAGCCCATGGGGACGAACTGGGTGGAGATCCCGGCCGATGAACCTGTTAAAAAGCGGATGGAGGTTCCGACCCTACCGATAGAGGATCGACTTTCGGGATTTCAAGAAGTCAAACTCCAGGTGGATGAAAAGATGGCCCGGGAAGAGGCGGCCCGATGCCTCAATTGCGGGGGATGTTGTGAATGCTACCAGTGTGTGGAGGCCTGCAAGGCCCGGGCCGTGACCCTGGAGACCCACGCCCAGGAGGAACAGAAAGTCTCCATCAGGGTGGGGTCAGTGATTTTGGCGCCGGGGTTCGAGCCCTTTGATCCAGGCTTGTATGAGACTTACAAATACAGCGCTTACCCCAATGTGGTCACCAGCATGGAATTCGAGCGCATCCTTAGCGCCACAGGCCCCTATCAGGGTCACCTTCAGCGGCCCTCCGACCAGCGGGAACCGAAAAAAATCGCGTGGCTCCAATGTGTCGGCTCCAGGGATCTTAATCGTTGCGATCACCCTTATTGCTCTGCTGTGTGCTGCATGTATGCCACAAAGGAGGCTGTCATTGCAAGGGAACACGCAGAGGGGGATCTGGATACGGCCATTTTCTTCATGGATATGAGGACCTATGGGAAGGATTTTGAGAGGTATTACAACCGCGCCAGGGAGGAGGCAGGTGTAAGATATATCCGGTCCCGGATCCACTCCATTGAGGAGGATCCAGAGTCCCGCGACCTGATTCTCCAGTATGCCCTGGAGGATGGGAGCATTCAGGTGGAAACTTTCGATATGGTGGTTCTCTCCATAGGCCTTGAAACGCCACAGAACGTGATCGAGCTTGCCGAAAGGCTGGACATTGACCTGGATCAAGATAACTTCGCCCTCACAGGGAGTTTCACCCCTGTGGAGACATCCCGGAAAGGGATTTTTGTTTGCGGGGCCTTTCAGGAGCCCAAAGACATACCCCAATCCGTGATGGAGGCGAGCGCAGCGGCCTGTGAAGCCAAAGAGCGGCTTTCTGCGGCCCGCGGTACTATGGTGAAGGAGAAGAGGTTTCCCGAAGAGAGAGATGTCTCCTCCGAGCCCCCTCGTATCGGCGTGTTCGTTTGCAACTGCGGGACCAACATCGGGGGCATCCTTGATGTGCCCCAGGTTGCGGACTACGCGCGCACCCTCCCCGGGGTCACTTATGTGGAGGATAATCTGTTTACCTGCTCCCAGGACACCCAGGACAAGATGAAGGAGGTTATTGAAAGGGAGGGCCTGAATCGCGTGGTGGTGGCGGCGTGTACGCCCAGGACCCATGAGGTGCTCTTTCAGGAGACGCTGAGGGACGCTGGGCTCAACAAGTATCTTTTTGAAATGGCCAACATCCGAAACCAGTGTTCATGGGTCCACAGCAAGGAGCAGGAGGATGCCACAGAGAAAGCCAAGGACCTGGTCAGGATGGCCGTGGCCAGAGCCCATCTGATTCAGCCCTTGCCACAACCCACGATCCCGGTGGAGAACAAGGCCCTGGTGATCGGGGGCGGTCTCTCGGGGATGACAGCGGCCCTTGGGCTGGCTGAACAGGGGTACCACACCTATCTTGTTGAGCAGTCAGACAGGCTAGGCGGCAAAGCCCCGGACCTCATGAGTACATGGAGAGGGGAAGATATCGCGGGACCTGTTGAGGAGATGATCAGCCAGGTGAAAGCCCATCCCAGCATAGATGTGTACCTGGAGGCCACCATCAAAACATCCGAAGGATTTGTGGGAAACTTTGAGACCGTACTCTCCCGGAAAGGGGAAGATGTAACACTGAGACATGGGGTCGTGATAGTGGCTACAGGGGCGGAGGAGTCGAGACCCGCGGAGTACCTTTATGGTGAAGATGAAAGCGTCTTGACGCACCTGGAACTGGATGCCGCCATTCGGAAGGAAGACAGGAAGGTTCTGGAGGCCAGGAGCGTTGTTTTCATCCAATGTGTGGGATCAAGGGAACCTGAAAGGCCTTACTGCTCGAAGGTCTGTTGTACGCATACCATGAAATCAGCCCTGAAGCTGAAGGAGATAAATCCTGACGTGGATATCTGTGTCCTCTACCGGGATCTCCGCACGTACGGCAGGAGGGAAGAGCTGTACCGGGAGGTGAGGGCGAAAGGCGTTATCTTTGTCCGCTATGACCTTGATGACAAGCCAAAGGTGGAAAAGGGAGATGGTCATATCTCGGTCACCTTCAGGGATCATGTGCTGGACCGGAAGATCATGGTTCATGCGGACCTTGTGGTACTGGCATCAGGCATTGTCCCCCGAGACAATGGATCGCTGGCTCAGATGTTTAAGCTGCCCCTCAACGAGGATGGCTTTTTCATGGAGGCCCACGCAAAACTCAGACCGGTGGAGTTCGCAACAGAGGGCATTTACCTTGCAGGTATGGCCCATTACCCTAAACCCATTGAGGAGAGTGTCGCCCAGGCCAAAGCAGCTGCGTCAAGGGCGTCAGTGGTGCTTTCCAAAAAGGAACTTAGAGTCGAGGGCGCCATTTCCCATGTGGACGAAATTTTGTGCCGCGGGTGCGGGGAGTGCGAGAATGCCTGCCCTTACGGCGCCATAGCTGTTGTTGAACAAGGAGAAGGGGGGCTCAAGAAAGCCCAGGTCCGGGAGGCCCTTTGCAAGGGATGCGGGGCCTGTGCTGTGGCTTGTCCGACCGGTGCGGCGTCCATATATCACTATGATGATCAGGAAGTATTGAGCATGGTGGAGGCCGCGCTTGAAGGTTAGTAGGAGCGAGTTATGAATGAGGAGTTTAATCCGAAAATCGTTGCTTTTGCGTGCAACTGGTGCGCCTATTCCGCAGCCGATCTGGCGGGGGTAAGCCGTTTTCAATACCCTCCCAATATTCGGATCATCCGCGTGATGTGTTCCGGCAGGGTCAATCCCGGTTTCATCCTGAAAGCGCTCAAGATGGGGGCGGATGGCGTACTCGTGGCAGGGTGACACATCGGCGACTGTCATTACCTGGATGGTAATGTAAAGGCCGAAAAGATGTTCGAGATGACCCGTGAGCTGGTCCGCATCCTCGGCATCAATCCGGAGAGACTCCGACTGGAGTGGATCTCTTCTGCGGAAGGCACGCGCTTTGCCGAGGTGGTCCGGGATTTTACGGAAAGAATCATGGCCTTGGGTCCGATAGGGCTGAAAAGGGCCGCATGAAACGGTCGGAGTCATGGTCAGGGACGAGGCGGCAGCCAGGTCCTTGACCCCGGAAAAGGAACATAAGGAGCTGTGTTGTGAGCAAAGATATTCTTGTCATCGGAGGCGGCATTGCCGGGATTCAGGCCTCGCTGGACCTTGCGGAAATGGGGTTCCATGTCAAGCTTGTGGAACGCCTGCCCAGCATAGGCGGTAAGATGGCCCAGCTGGATAAGACCTTCCCAACCAATGATTGCGCCATCTGAATACTTTCTCCCAAGATGCTGGATGTCGGTCGACATCCCAACATTGAGCTCATGGCCTACACTGAGGTGGAAAAAGTGGAGGGGGAGGCGGGCGATTTCAGGGTCACGGTCCGGAGAAAGGCGCGATATGTGGATGAGGATAAGTGTACCGGGTGCGGCGCATGCGCGGAGAAATGCCCGACCATTGTGCCGGATGCATTCAACCAAGGATTAGGGACCCGAAAGGCCATTTACAGCTGGTTCGCCCAGGGGATACCCTCCACACACACCATTGACCCGGATCACTGCAGACAGTTGAACGGTAAAAAGTGCGGTATTTGCAAGAAGACCTGCCAGGCCGATGCGATCAATTTTGAACAAGAAGACAGGATCATCGAGGTGGGTGTTGGGGCCATCATAGCTGCTACCGGTTATGATGTTTTTGATCCATCCAAGATCCCTGAATACCGATATAGAGAAATACCCAACGTAGTTACGGCCATTGAGTTTGAAAGACTTCTGAGTGCCAGCGGCCCAACGGGGGGGCACCTTCACCGACCATCGGATCTGGCCGTTGAGGCGGAAATCGACGCCTTAGAGAAGAAGGCGAGGAAGTCCGAGAAGGCCCTTAAGAGGTTTGAGGAGAAATATGGCGAAAGCTCCTCGGAGTTTTTCGAAAAATATGAGAGAGGTGAATACCAGGACGACGACCGTAAGAAGTGGGCGGACAAGTTCAAGGAGCATCTGGGCACTGTGAAACCACTCGAGACACTCAAAAGAAAGGCGGAGGGCTTCACGGTAGCCAAGAGACTTGCCTTTATTCAGTGTGTGGGATCTCGGGATTTCCGGTTTTATCCCTTTTGCTCCGGCTATTGCTGTATGCATTCGGTCAAGGAAGCCATCATAGCCCATGAACACGAGCCTGAAACAACTTCAACCATCTTCGGGATGGATATCCGTGCAGTTGGGAAAGGGTTCGAAGAGTACAAGATAAGAGGCGGCAATCAGTCGGGTATCAGCTATGTGCGGGCCCGGGTAGCCGAGATCACGGAGGGGGAGAACCACAACCCGATAGTGACCTATGAAGACACCCGGGAGAGGGTGGTCAAGAGTGTGGAGTTTGACATGGTGATCCTTGCAACCGCTTGTGCCCCGGGCAAGGAGGCCCCTGAACTGGCCAGAATCCTTGGGGTCGAACTCAACGAGTTCGGATTTTTCAAGACAGACAGGGCACAACCACTGGACACCACCCGGCCGGGTATATTCACGTGCGGTTGCGCCCATAGCCCCATGGATATTCCGGAGTCAGTGGCGCAGGCCAGTGGCGCAGCAGCACGGGCGGCCCAGGTGCTCATAGAATCCCAAATGCGCGAGGCATCCTAAAGAGGAGTCTGGTGGCATGAATGAAAAGAGAAAGGAAAAGACAGAACAGCCCGATGATCTGAGAATCGGTGTTTTTATATGTGATTGCGGCTCCAACATTGCCGGTCATCTGGATTGCAGTGCAGTTACAGAGTATGCCGCTTCGCTGCCGGGAGTTGTTTTTGCCAAAGAGAATCTCTATACGTGCTCCGAGGCCGGCATAACGGAGATCCAGAAAGCCATTTCAGAACATGAGCTGAACCGTGTTGTCGTGGCTTCCTGTTCACCCCGGACTCATCAGCCGCTCTTCCAGAGTTCCTGTGCGGAGGCCGGGATGAACCCATACCTCTTTGAAATGGTCAATATCCGTGACCAGTGCTCATGGGTCCATATGCAGGAACATGCTGAGGCCACGGAAAAGGCAAAAGAGCTGGTAAGGATGGGTGTGGCAAAGGCGGCCTTTCTGGAGCCTCAAAAAGATATAGAAGCCTCATTGCTCTCGAGAGTCCTGGTGATCGGGGGGGGAGTGGCGGGTCTTTCGGCCGCTGAAGCCCTGGCGGATATGGCCCTTGAGGTGATTCTTGTGGAAAAGGAGCCGAAAGCAGGGGGGCTGCTCAATCAGATCAACCAGCTTGTCCCTGAGGGAGTCAAGGCCGCGGAGTATGTGGAGCGGATTATTGAGAGTGTAAACTCCAAGTCCAACGTGACAGTCCATTTGGGGACAGAAGTGAAGGCCATCGCAGGCTATATCGGTAATTACGAGATTACCCTCCAGCGGGGGGAGGGGGAGGCAATCCAGGAAAAGGTGGGCTGTATCGTGGTGGCAACGGGCGCGGTTCCCCTGGAGCCTGCGGGCCTGTATGGGTATGACGGAGAGCGAGTGATAACCCAGATGCAGTTGGAAGAACAGCTCCTCAATGGACAGTTCAAGGCACAGCGGGTGGTGATGATTCAGTGTGCGGGCGCCAGGGTCCCCGGTCGAGAGTACTGTTCCCGGATTTGCTGCATGATCGCCGTCAAGAATGCCGCGCTGATCAAGGATCAGGATCCAGAAGCCCAGGTTCATATTCTTTATCGGGACATCCAGATGTATGGCACGGAAAAGGAACGAATGCTCTGGGATGCAAGGGGCAAGGGGGTCAGGTTCGATGTATATGATCCGGAAAAGCCTCCCGAAGTGAAGGATGGCCAGGTCCTGTTTGAGCAGCCCATTGTCGGGACAAAGAGGCAAATCCCTTGCGACCTGGTAGTTCTTTCAACGCCTCTGGTGGCCAGGGAAGGGGCCTCGGCTCTGTCTCAGCTCCTGAGGATCCCAATGGATCAGAATGGGTTCTTTTTAGAGGCCCATGCCAAGCTCCGGCCCCTGGATTTTGCCACGGACGGTGTGTTTCTGTGCGGCTCCGCCCGCTATCCGGCAACGGTGGCAGAGGCTCGCTCCCAAGGTCTGGGCGTTGCCTCGAGAGTGGCTACGGTTCTTTTCAAAGACAAATTGGTCACCAGTGCCCTTGTGGCGGAGATTGATCCTGAGACCTGTGTGGGCTGCCTCGGGTGTCTGGATATGTGCCCGTACGGCGCCATCGAATTTGTCCCGGAGAAAGGTATATGTGAGGTTAACACCATCCTTTGCAAGGGTTGCGGTTGCTGTGCGGCCACATGCCCCTCGCAGAGCGCCACGCTGAAGGGTTTTAAGCCCAAACAACTTTTGTCACAGATCAGAGCAATATGAAGGGAAAATTGGGTGAGCTATGAACGACACTGCTTTTGAACCGAAGATTCTTTGTTTTTTGTGCACGTGGTGAGCGTATGCCGCTGCTGACCTGGCCGGGGTCAGTCGGTTGCAGTACCCGCCCAATGTCAGGGTGATCAGGGTGATGTGCTCGGGCAGCGTATCTCCGCACCATATCCTCCGTGCCTTTCAGCAGGGCCTGGATGGCGTATTCGTGGGCGGGTGACATATGGGAGACTGTCATTACCTGTATGGTAATGTAGCCACTGAAAAACGGGTGCGTTTTCTCAAGAAATTGCTGGCGTTCAGCGGTATTGAGGAGGAACGGCTTAGGTGCAAATGGGTTTCTTCGGCCGAGGCTTCAGAATTTGTTGAGGAGATGCAAGATTTTACTGAAACCCTCCGGGCGCTGGGGCCCTCTCCTTTAAAACAGGCAGGCGCCCAGAGGGCGGCATAGACTGCTGTGCCTTTCGCTCTTTTAGGTGTTTCGATATGACGCAGAATGTAAAGAAGAAGGTTAAAGAGCTTTTAGAGTCAGGTAAAATCAAAGGATTTCTGGGCCTATGCCAGAAGAATGGTCACATTGGCCCTCACCTTTTTTGTGATCCGGATGATCTTGAGAGCATGGTGCTTGGAGACGAGGAGCGACCAGGGGACAGCAGATATCCTCTTAACAAGCTTCTGATTCACATTGCACGCTCTTACCCGGACGAGACCTTTGGTGTCTTGGTAAGGGGTTGTGATGAACGGGGACTGAAAACCCTTTATACATGGAACCAGTTGAACCCCGATAAGGTGATTCCCGTGGGCGTGGCCTGCCCCCAGGAATTGGCCGACGCCTGTGAGTGTCTCAGGCCTTATCCGGAGGAATTTGTGGAAGGGGAGAGGGCGGAGGAGCGGAGTTCGGCCTCTGTGACAAAAATAAGCGGTCTGGATGTGAAAGATCGCTTCACCAGCTGGATGAAGGAATTTGCCAGATGCATCAAGTGCTACGGATGCAGGGATATCTGTCCCATGTGTTTTTGCAATGAGTGCAGTCTTGAGGCCGAAGAGCTGATCCATACAGGTGAACTGCCTCCGGAAATCCCCATATTCCACCTGGTTCGCGCGGTGCACATGGCGGGCCGGTGTATTGACTGCGGCTTGTGCAATGAAGTGTGTCCGGCGGATATCCCCCTAAGGACTCTTTATAAGAAGGTGGCCGACATTATTGATGAAGAATTCAATTACAGGCCGGGATACAGTGAAGGAAAATCACCGTTGAATATTCTGGGTTCAGCTGCTGAAGAGTAATACACAGGAGAGCTAAAGAGTATGGATTACCGTACTGTACCGACTACCTGCACCTATTGCGGTTGCGGGTGCAATTTTTTCTTGGAGGTTTTGGACGGGCGTATTATCGGCACAATTCCTTCCAAGAGCGGGCCTGCCAATCAGGGAAAACTTTGTATAAAGGGTTGGCACGTGCATCAGTTTGTTCAAAGTCCTGAAAGACTGACACGCCCCCTTTTACGAAAGAATGGTAATCTATCCGAAGTATCGTGGGATGAAGCATTGGATTATACCGCTTCCAGGCTTAAGGAGATAACAAGCGCCCATGGGAGTGACAGCGCGGGCTTTTTCGCCTCTGCCAAGCTGACCAACGAAGAAAACTACCTTATCCAGAAATTTGCACGTGCGGCAGTGGGGACCAACAACGTGGACCATTGCGCGCGTCTCTGACACTCCTCCACTGTGGCAGGTCTTGCCGCAGCTTTTGGCAGTGGCGCCATGACCAATTCGATTGCGGAGGTGGAGGATGCAGAGTGTATCTTCGTAATAGGCTCAAACACCACATCTTCCCATCCACTGGTGGCCACCCGGATTTTCAGGGCAAAAGAAAAAGGGGCCAAGCTTATTGTGGCAGATCCGAGGGAGGTCCATATCGCAAAGCTGGCGGACCTCCATGTCCAGCACAACCTCGGGACGGATGTAGCCCTGCTGAATGGGATCATGCATGTAATCCTGGAGCGGAACTGGCATGACCGGAGCTTTATTGAAGAGCGAACCGAGGGGTTTGACGATTTCAAGCGGGTCATCGACCGCTACCCGCCTGACAAGGTGGCGGAAATTACAGGCGTTTCTCCGGAAGACATCCTTAGGATCGCCGAATATTACGCCAGTGCAGGAACCGCCTCCATCCTGTATTGCATGGGCATTACCCAACATACCACAGGGGTTGACAACGTCAAGTCCTTGGCGAATCTGGCCATGCTGACGGGTAACGTGGGCAAGGAATCAACGGGCGTGAATCCTCTGCGGGGGCAGAATAATGTTCAGGGTGCATGCGACATGGGCGGACTCCCAAATGTTTACCCCGGTTATCAGCCCGTAAACATGCTTGATAGCCAGAAAAAATTTGAGTCTGCATGGAACGCCACCCTATCAGACCGAGTCGGGCTCACTATTCCCGATATGCTGAGCGGTCTCATGGATGGATCTTTAAAAGCCCTTTACGTGATAGGCGAAAATCCCCTGATGAGCGACCCTGATTCGCATCATGTGGAGAAGGCCCTGAAAGGAGCGGAATTGTTGGTAGTGCAGGATATTTTCATGACGCCCACTGCCGAGTTGGCCCATGTGGTCCTGCCGGGCGCGTCTTTTGCGGAAAAGGACGGCACATTCACCAATACGGAGAGACGGGTGCTCCGGGTGCGCAAGGCCATAGAACCGGTAGGTGAGTCAAGGACTGACTGGGAGATAATTCAGGATATTTCCAATCGCCTCGGCTATGCAATGGACTATGACGGCCCGGAAGAGATCATGAAAGAGATTGCAGCGGTTACGCCCTCCTACGGAGGTATCAGCTACGACCGCCTTGAAGGCCCCGGGCTTCAATGGCCCTGCCCGGACCCTGAACATCCGGGGACAAAGTTTCTTCACAAAGACGGATTCGCACGGGGCAAGGGACTTTTCCATGCCATAGAATACCAGGAACCCGCCGAGGTTGTAGATGAAGAATATCCTTTGTGGATGACGACGGGGCGTGTCCATGTACATTATCACACAGGGACCATGACAAGGAACTCACCGAGCCTGCATGCTGAAATGCCGGAGGGTTACCTGGAAATGAATCACAGGGATGCAGCCCGCCTCGGTATTTGTCAGGGCGACCTGGTCAGCGTGACCTCCCGCAGAGGCACGATCAATGTCAAGACCCAGATCACAGAGAGGGTCAGGGAAGGGGTCGTGTTCATGCCGTTTCATTTTGTTGAAAGTAGTGCCAACGTCCTCACCAACCCGGCATATGACCCCGTTGTCAAGATTCCCGAATATAAGGTATGCGCTGTCAGGGTCGAAAAAGCCGCTTAAGGGATAAGGCCTCAGATCAGGGATGACTTATTTAAATAAATGATGTATAATATTTAAAATAAACCTTGAATACTTCATGGCAGCGCATGGCGGGGTGCAATAAAACAGAGGCGACCGCGGTTTTTGAGATTAAGACCCCGAACGGAGAGATTAAGAGATAACAGCTCATGCAAGAGACCGGTGAAAATCAGGGAATTATTGATTCAGACAGGGCGTTCAAGGAGATCAAGGACAGAGTGGTGATGCTCACGCTCGCCAGTGAGTATGTCTGCGAAGAGCCCCTGTTGAAAAAAATAGGGTTTCGGATTGAAAAGAGCCTGGAGGCCCTTAAGGCCCATATTGAAGACCTTGAGGGGCAGCTTGTAGGAAAGCCTGCGGAAGAAATCAAGCTTGACGAGCAGTTGGAGGAGATGGCGGAAATCGCGGTGAGCCTTCAGGCGCCGGAGGAGCAGATAAGCGAGAAATGCGTTGCCGGGGAGCTGGGAAAGGATTTGGAGAGGCGCATGATTGCCCTTCAGGGAGGTGTCAGGGCTCTTGAACAGAAGGTCGGAGGGGCGCCGGCGCCTTATACCGCCACTGACTCGGTGATGCGCGCGCTCCGACCCGTACAGTCTTTCTTCGCACATATCATTTCGCCTTCATCAATCGTTTTCAGAGTGTTTGTAGGGCTGCTTCTGATTTGCTTTGGGGCCTTTGTCTATCTTTATGCAACCATGGAATCGGAGGAGGATATCCGGGAGGCAATTGAACAGAGCCAGGCACGGATTCAGGCGCTCGAGTCAACTTTGCCGGAGATCAGTGGGGAGATCCAACAGATCAAAAAGCAGATAGAAGCCGCGAACATGGATGAGCTGACCAGGGAGGAGAAGGCCCGGATCATGGACCTTAACGTGAAGGCTTTTGATCTCGGCGAGAAACTGGATAAGCTCCAGGTGGAGCTCAAGATGCATCAAAAGGCCCTGGAAGAAGACCACAGAAGGCTGAAAACAATTAGGGAGAAATCCTTTTTGCAGAGACTCCTCAGGCGCTAAGTAGCGGAGCATGCATCCCGCTGCCCATTGTTGTCAGATCAGATAACCCCTGAATACCTGTTTGTGCCGGGCTCGAGTGTGCAGGACTCTTTCATTCCCACCGCTATCAACCCTTACCGAGCGCTCCTCTCCTTCCACCACATCGCTGTAAGCCACGGTTATGGCAGCCGCCTGCTCAAGTAACCCCTCTGTTACAGGGCCGGAAACCAAAACTGTGGGACCGGGTGTCGACATGGTGGTGAGCAGGAGGTCATCGTTGCTTGCAAGGGACCGGATGATCTCATTTTCCTGCCTGTTCCTGCCCACAATCAACTTTGTTTCGGGTCCGATCCTGAAATGCCTTCCTACCTTGAGGAGCTCTATTTTGTCCACCTCTATGTGGGTGTCGGAGGTGAAGAGGTCCTTCAACCTTTTCGAGAAGGCCGCCTCCGTGAGAAGGCAGCCTCCTGCCGGTGAAGGGTAGTGCTTGATATTCAGCCTGCCTGCCAGGGCAATTTGGGGTTTTCTCGATCGACCCTGGAAATCCATGAGTCGCTCCCGGTCGACCCACCCCTTTTTCTCAGGGATGGTAACCGGAAGGTGTTTTGCACAGAGCGGTCTCAGAAGCAGTCCGTCAAGCCCGCTCTCTGTTGCGACCAGGGCCAAGGACTTGCGATTTTGGGACATGGGTCTTTGTCCCAGGACCTCGCCGGTTACCACGAAATCAGCCTCTTCTTGGTCCAGCATCTCTCCGGCTATTCGACACATGAGGGCGTGGCAGTCAATACAGGGATTCATATTGCCTCCGTAGCCATGCTTCGGGTTTCTGACCACCTCCAGGTGCCGTTTCGTAATATCAACAACCTTCAAGGCAAGCCCCATGGAATGGGCCGATTTCTCCGCCCTGCCGGAGGTAAAAAAGGGGGTTTGAAAAAAGAGGGCCAGGACGTCAATGCCTTGAGCTCTAATCAACTCGGCAGATAGCATGCTGTCCAGGCCCCCCGAGAACACGCAAAGGGCTTTCATGAAATATTCGGCTCCGAAACTATAGTCCTGCCTCTTTAAGTGACTCTACCAAAGACTTCTGCTTTTTAGTAAGCTTTTTAGGTACCGAAATAATTATCTCGGCATAGGCATCCCCCCGGCCCGATCCGCTCATACGGGGCATGCCGTAACCCTTGAGTCTCAGCTTTGTATTATTTTGGGTCCCAGGTGGAATCTTCAACTTCAGCCGCTTTCCATCTATTGTCTCGACCTCCACTTCTCCACCCAATAGCGCATCAGAGATCTTGATCCTCTGTTTGAAATGTAGGTCATCACCTTCCCTCTTGAAAACCGGATGTTCCAGGACCTTGATCTGGATGTAAAGGTCACCAGGGGGCCCCCCGTAAGGGCTGGGCTGCCCTTTTCCCTGCAACCGCAGTTTCTGACCTGGTCGGATCCCGGCCGGAACCTTTACGGACACTGTCTGCGTACGCCCCTCCACCTGGTAAGAGATGACCTTGGTGGTAGTCTCCACCAGCTCTTCCAGTGTCATGGGGAGTTCATAGATCAGGTCTTGGCCCTTGATGGCCCGGGATTGGGTCTGGAAGTCGCCATAGGTCGAGCCAAAAGGAGAGCCGCTCTGTCGGTATTGATAATGTCCTCCGCCTCCCCCCATGCCACCAAAAATCTGGCTGAATATGCTCTGGGCCTTTCCACCCCCGCCGAATCCGAACTCGCTGAAGATGCTTCCGAAATCGAATCCCCGGAAGATGTCTTCCTGGCTGAATCGACTCTGGAAGCCTTCGGCTCCAAAGGTATCGTATTGCTTTTTTTTCTCCGGGTCGCTGAGAACCGCGTAGGCTTCGCTCACCTCTTTGAACCTGGCTTCAGCAGCGCTGTCGCCCTTGTTTCGATCAGGGTGATATTTCATGGCCAGCTTTCGATAAGCCTTTTTTATTTCCTCAGGAGACGCGGATTTGGATACTCCCAGTATTTTATAATAGTCCTTGCCTGGCATGATTCTCCTTCATCCAACTATTTATCAATTTACTTAGATCTAACAATAATTAAATTAATCATATCACAAGTCAAGTCAAGAAAGCCTTCGGCAAAGCCCTCTACAAGGATTTCCCCTCGGGCGGCCTTTCTGAGCCCGTGGCGCGAGCGCGTTTCTGCCTTGACACACCAAGCCTTCCAGCCTATATTGACAATGTTTAAAATGTGTCCCGTTCAAGAAAATTCTTTCCCATATGCCCTGTCTGCTCCATTGCTTTATCAAGTTAATCAGATTGGATCTTTTATCAAGAAAAGGGAGCTCCTGAAAGATATGGTTTTGAGAGCATGGATGCTTGAGCAGACCCGCGGCCTGAAGTGATCCGGATCCTTTTTTTGGTCCCGGATCTGAGTTTTTTAAACACCAAACAAAGGAGGGACAGACATGAAGACCAGAGGCATGGCAGTTGCGGTGTTCCTGTTATCGGCGATCCTCTGCCTGCTGCCCGGAGGCAAGGCACTTGCGGAGAAGCCCATCGTGATCGGCTGTCCGCTCTCAACCGCCTTTGTATACGGCTGGGATGCGGAAAGGGGGATCAGGCTGGCAGTGGAAGAAATCAATGCCAAAGGCGGCGTTAATGTAGGAGGGGTGCAGCGCCCTTTCAAGATAGCGGTGATCGACACGCGGGATCTGGAGCCCGGCGTTCCGGTCAGTGAGGCCTTGCTGGCCGTGGAGAAGCTCATCCTGGAGAAGAAGGCTGATTTCATCATGGGCGGCCCTATCCGCTCTGAAGCAGGCCTTGCTGCTATGGATCTGCTGAGCAAGTACAAGAAGGTCTCGATCCTCACCACCGGTGTCTTGACGCCCAAGTATCACGCACGTGTCGCAAAAGCGTATGACAAGTATAAATACTGCTTTCGGATCACAGGGGAGGCCAAGTGGATGGTGGGAGGAGAGATCATCCCCTGTCTGCTGGAGATCGGCAAGAAATACAACCTCAACCGTCTGTTCATCATGATCCAAGATGTCGCCCATGCCAGGGCGGGGGGCGGCATTATCGCCAAGGTCATGAAGAAGAAGGGGTGGACCGTGATCGGCCAGCCCGAGATCTATCCCACAGGTTCCACGGATTTCTCCATGGGACTCCTAAAGGCTCGCAGGGAAAAGGCCCAGATTATCCTCATATGGATGGATATGCCTGAGACCTCCATCCTTCTCAAGCAATGGTATGATATGAAGATCCCCGCCCTTCCTTTCGGTTCGATTATTTCAGCGGCCGAGCAGCCAGGGTTCTGGAAGGCAACGAAGGGAAAGGGAGAGTATTGTCTGGCCAATGTGGTAAATGCGGGCAACGCCCCAAGCAATGCGACCCCCTGGACCATGAAATTCGTAAACGCCTACAAGAAACGGTGGAAAATTGAGCCCGAAGCATACGGCTCCTCGACCAGCTACATGGCTCCCTATGTCCTCAAGGATGCCATTGAAAGGGCAGGGTCCCTCGACTCTGATGCCGTGGTGGCCGCTCTTGAGAAAACGGACATGATGGGGGTCTACGGGCGCATCAGGTTCGATCCCAAGAGCCATCAGGTCATTCCAAGCCTGGATCCCAAGGAGGGGGCCGTGGGGACCATCTTCCAGTGGCAGGCGGGAAAACGCGTAGTGGTGTTCCCCAAGAGCATCGCCGTGGGCGAGATCAAGCTCCCTCCCTGGATGAAGTAATAATCTCCCCAGCCCGTTTGTCTCAGGCCCGGAATGATGGGGGGACAGGGGTTTGCCTTGCCCTGTCATTCCGGGTTTCCATCGGAGTAAAGCAGACCTCAGAGCAATTATGGAAATCCTGATATACGGTCTCATCAATAGCGTGAACCTTGCCCTGATAGCATTAGGATTTGCCCTTGTTTATGGGATAAGCCGTCTTCCTAATTTTGCCCACGGGGCCCTCTACGTGGTCAGTGGTTTCATAACATGGACTTTTCTTCGTAGACTGGAGCTCAATTATCTGCTGAGCATTGTCTTGGCCCTGGTTATTGTGGGGATCGTGGGGGCATTGATTTACCGCTTTGTGCTCATCCGGGTGAGGGGGATGGCCATATCCGAGATCATAGCTTCCTATGCTATTGGCCTTGCCATCCTCGAAGGATTCCGCTGGTGTGGATTTAAGGGCCTCACTTACACCCTCCCTGTTTTTGTCCCTGGCAGTGTTCTCATCTTCGGCATTCCTGTTGATTATCACCGAATGCTGGTGGTAGGGATTGGGGCTGCCATTGTGGCCTTTCTTTGGTTTTTTACCCACTACACCCGTATCGGGCTCGCACTTAGGGGGATGGCCCAGGATGAACGGGCCGCTCTCATGCTCGGTATTGACTCGGACCTGATGGCGGTGGTTGCCATGGCCTTCGGGTCCGCCCTTGCAGGCCTGGCGGCAGTGTTGCTTCTTCCCTTAGGCAACATTGTGGTGGAAGCGGGGTACAATATCCTGGTGCTGGCCATTTCCGTTTGCATTGTGGGCGGACTGGGGAGCTGGATGGGTGCGGTGCTGGCCGCCTTTCTCATCGGGTTCGCTCAGATCCTGACAGTTGTTTATCTGGGCGCGCACTATCAAATGGTGGTAGCCTTGTTGGCCATTATTTTGACATTGATTGTCCGACCCTCCGGTCTGTTTGGTCGACAGAAGGAGCTGGAAGAGAGGGTTTAGATGGGGACCGAGCAGGAGCAACGTCGAAAGGAAAGACTTGATAGGGGCATCAAGGTTCGATCCGACGGGCTATATGCCCTGATGTCATGGAGGGAGCTGTCCTATCTGACAGTCCCAAGGATGGTGTTGATTGTGGGATTTCTTATCCTTCCCCTTATTATGCCCAGCATGTACTGGGAGAGGGTGATTTCTATTGTCTGCATCTATGCGCTTCTTGCCATCAGTTTTGATTTCATGGCCCATTTTCTGGGGCTGGTATCCCTGGGGGGTGCGTTTTTCATCGGTGTAGGAGGCTATATCTCGGCCGTACTGAACCACTCGCTCGGTTTGCCGCCCCTTGTGAGCATTGCGGTGAGCACTATCGTAGGCGCTCTGATATGCACCCTTGTGCTGCTCCCCTGCCTCCCGCTGCGAGGAGTCTATTTCGCCATCGTAACCCTCATGTATCCCCTCTTTCTTGCCCGTCTGATTGAGGCCCTCAATATCCTCGGTGGCACTGACGGAATCATGGGCCTCGACAGCTTTCCGGGGAGGTGGATAGAACAATATTTCATGATCCTCATGGTTCTCGGCTTTCTATTTGGCATGAGACGCCTGGTGAATACGGACCTAGGTCTGGTCCTTCGCGCGGTCAAGGACAATGACCAGGCCGTTCGCGCCTCGGGAATGAGCATCACTTTTTATAAGGCAATAGCGGTATTCATTGCCTCGGCAATGGGGTGCCTGGGTGGGGCATGTCTCGTCCATATTTACATGTGGGCCGGCATTTCCCTTTTTGCACTGGATTTTTCCATTCTTCCCATTGCAGCCACGGTGATCGGCGGGAGCGGCACCCTGGTGGGGCCCCTGCTGGGCTGCCTCATACTGGTGCCTATTTCCGAGCTGCTGCGTGCATTCGGTACGCTAAGAATAGTCTTTTATTCCTTGATCCTCGTTGGGTTTATTGTTTTGCGCAGCGAGGGACTGATGGTTTACGGGCAGAGGAAGTATCATCAGTTCGAAAGGTGGGTGCGGGTATGAGCGGTACGCCGATTCTCCAAGTCAAAGAGGTCACCAAGGCCTTTGGTGGCATTGTGGCGTTGAACCGGGTGAGTTTTGAGGTCAACGAGGGCGAAATCATGGGAATCATCGGGCCCAATGGATCGGGGAAGACCACGCTGATCAATTGCATTACAGGGTTCATAAAAATGTCCTCCGGTAAGGTACTGTTCAAAGGCCGCGATATCAGCAACAAACCCGCACATAAGATTGCCGACATGGGTCTTACCCGGACTTTCCAGATCATGCGCCCCTATTACAGCCTCCCGGCATACAAGAACCTGGTGATACCCCTGTTTTCGCCAAGGGCCAGACGTACGGGCGGTTGGAGGGGAGGCGGAAAATTGGGAGATAGGGATACCGTGGGTATTGATATCCTTGAGGAGATAGGCTTCGAGCGCGATTCTTTTGTCCCCTACAAAATGGCTTCGAGTCTGCCCACCGGCTACCTCAAGCGGCTTGAGCTTGCCCGTTGCCTTGCTCTCAAGCCGGAGATTATCCTCTGCGATGAGGTTTTCTCCGGATTGAGCATGAGCGAGATTGCGAGCATGGTCCCCCTCATAGAGCGTTTGCAGATGGATGGAATCACCCTGGTCATGGTGGAGCACCGACTCAGAGAGCTTTTCAGGGTGGCCAACCGGGTCATGGTGATGAACTTCGGGGAGAAGCTCATGGAAGGCACGGCCGAAGAGGTTATGACCAGCGAAAAGGTCAAAGAGGCCTATTTTGGGTCGGAAGAGGTGGAGGAGGTCATGACCTATGCTTGAAGCGACCGGGCTGATGGTCTTCTACGAAAATATGCTGGCGCTCAACAATGTGAGCCTCCAGTGTGGGGATAACGAGATCGTTGGGGTTTTCGGGGCCAACAGTGCAGGGAAATCCACTTTGATGTACACCCTTTCCGGGATAATGGAGGATATCAGGAAAAAGGAAGATATGGCAGGTGGTGAGCGGATAACCGTTCTCGGGCGGATACGCTATTTGGGAGAAGACATAACAAATCTTAAACCGAGCAGCCGGGCCAGGAAGGGCATAGTGCTGTGCCCCGAGCGGCGTAGGATTTTCAGTGAGAGCACGGTCATGGAAAACCTGCGTATCGGGGCCTACTTGGCCACCCCGGCCCAGACCCGTGAGACCCTTGATTATGTATTCAAGGTGTTTCCAGCACTCCAGACACTCAGGAAAAGGATCGGGGGGTTCCTGAGCGGCGGGGAACAACAGATGCTGGCCATTGCCCGGGCACTCATGGCCCAGCCCAGGCTGCTCCTTCTGGACGAACCACTGATGGGACTGAGTCCATTGATTCAGGCCATGCTGGTTCGGGCCACGAGCGAGATCCGTAGAGAAAAGAGTATCTCCATTATTGTGACCGAACAATACGCAAGACCTGTTCTCCCTATTGTGGACTATGCATTCATCCTGGAAAATGGCGCTGCAGTCCTTGAAGGAGGGCGGGAAGAACTCCTTAGCAACCCGGATGTGCGTTCCGCCTACTTCGGAGTGTAGAAAGCAGGATCAGAGTTCGGCAGGGTGATTAGCGAAAGTCCGAACCGAATGAAGGTCTGATGAAATATGAGTAATATTGGAGACCATGCACTGGACAAGGAGCTGACCTTTACCCGCTTTGATCGGATGAGCGAAAAATATCCGGGCCATACCGCTATTGTTTTCCTGGGCGAGCGGGTCTCCTTTTCCCGCCTGCGGGATTGGAGTGAGCGGTTTGCCGGAGCCCTCGCGGATATGGGCATCCAAAAGGGCGACCGGGTGATGATCTATATCTCCAACTGCATCCAGTGGGTTATCGCCTACCTGGGTATCCAGAAGATAGGGGCCGTAATTGTGCCGGTCTCTCCCATCTATACCTCTTTTGAGATCGAGTATATGGTAAATGACTCCGGGGCAGAGACCATCATCTGTCAAGACACCAACTTTTGTTATGTGAAGGAGGTGTTCGAGACCACCGGTCTCAAGCGCGCTATAGTAACCAACCTTGTAGACCTCCTCCCCCCGTGGAAGAGGTACCTGGGTGCCCTGTTCGACAAGGTCCCCCGTGGAAAGGTTGATCGGGACAAATGGGTGCATTCCTTCAAATCCCTTTTGAAACATGCTCCTTTCAGGGACACCCTGGAGGTGGATCCGTGGAAAGACCTTTCTTACATCCTTTATACCGGCGGGACCACGGGGTTCCCTAAAGGGGTCCCGGGCAACCATATCGGCATGACCTCCTACGTGAATGATGTCACTGAAGACGTGGCAGGCGATTATCTGAAAGAGGGAGAAGACGTATATATTGCCATCAATCCTCTGTTTCACATTATGGCCCTCGGGCTTTTGATGGCACTGGGGCTCAACAAAGGCAACACCACCCTGCTGATGCCCGTGCCTCAGGTGGACGCTATACTGGAGACTATTCAAAGATACAGGGCGCGCTGGTTTCTTGGGGTTCCGGCCCTATACCGGATGATCCTGGAGAATGACAGACTGGATCGCTACGATTTGAGCTCAGTCACGTATTGTATATGTGGCGGCGATGTGCTGCCCATCGAGGTTTTCCGGCGATGGAAAGAGCGTTTCAATGTGACCATATACCAGGTGTATGGATCTACAGAGGCGGGGCACGTGAGTTACAGTCGGATCGGCAGGGAGCCGAAGCCCGCAACCATCGGATTTCCACTGAAAAGCCGAAAATGCAGAATTGTTGACCCCGAGACACTCAAGCCCGTTGCCAAGGGGGAGAGCGGGGAGTTGCTGGTGACCTCCCCCTATACCCTGAAGGAATACTGGAACAAACCTGAGGAGACACGACAGTCCTATATCCGCCTTGACGGCGAGATCTATTACCGGATGGGTGACTTTGTCAAAGAGGGTGAGGATGGCGAGCTGATCTATGTGGAACGATCCGCGGATATTATCAAACACAAAGGATACCGGGTATCGGCCTCTGAGATCGAAGCTGTGCTTCAGGACCATCCTACTGTTATCGGTGCATGTGTCGTGGGGGTGCCGGACCAAAAGGTGGGAGAAAGAGTCAAAGCCATTGTGGTCTTGAAAGAAGATGCAAGGGGTGTGGGGGGTGCGGAACTTATCAAGTGGTGCAGGGAGCGATTGGCCCCTTATAAGGTGCCCAGTTACATTGAGTTCAGGGACATGTTGCCCAAATCCAAAGTAGGAAAGCTCCTGAGACGGGAGATCCGGGATGAGGAACGAAGGAGGCTGAGCAAACAAGAGAAGAGGGCCTGACATATGGAGTTCGTGGGTTTTTCGAGAACCTGCCGGGGTGTGCCCTCGAGGGACCGAGGAACTCTGCTTGTAGGGTATCCTGGCATTGATTCTTCAGGGAAAGGGGTTTGACAATGGATGTTTTCGAAGCCATGAGAGAAAGACGAAGCTGCCGTAATTTTTCACCCGAGCCAGTAGATCGGGAGACCATTGAAAGGGTACTGGAGGCAGGCACTTGGGCGCCGTCACCCATGAACAGCCAGCCGTGGCAGTTCATGGTGATTACCAATCAGGAGATGAAAGACAGGATCATTGCCGAGTCAGAGAGATGCAGGCAATGGGCCATTGAGAAAAGCGGGTGGAAGTGGTTGGGCGGGTACAAACTCGACTTCTTGAAATCGGTGCCGGTCATGATTGCTGTTATAGGAGATCCTAAGGGGACTGGTCTGGATCAGTTCCAGGAGGAAGGGGGCATAGGGTATCAGCAGGCGTGCGCCGCTGCCATACAGAACATGCACCTGGCAGCCCATGCCCTCGGCCTCGGCAGTCTCTGGTTCACATTCTTTGACAAGCCTGCCATGCGGGAGATCCTGGACGTGGAACAGGAAAAGACCCCCTTGGCTTTGGTCTGCCTGGGGAAGCCCGCCGGTGAACCGGATAAGATGGGCCGAAAACCTCTGGAAAAGAAAGTTGTTTATATGGAGTAAGAGGACTCAGGTTTAGGCTCCATGTTTGGGTGATCTGTATCTAAGAAGTCCTACGGGGGACATCATTTTTTTTCGTTGCTTCATATCTTTCCAGATAATAAAGGGTTGCTCCTACAGGGGCGAAGGAAAGGAAGAGGATATTCAATCCGGGCACCAGGAAAAGGAGGCCAAAACCCAAGTGGAATAGGACCGTGGCGCCAAGGTATCGAAACCTGTCGCGAAACGGGATCAGTCTCCTGGCGGGGACAAGATCGGTACTGTCCCACGACAGGAAAATGATCATAATACCTGAGGAGATCACGGCAAGCACGGGTCCAACGGGTGTGAGCCAACCCAAGAGCATGAGCAAGAGTGATAGCAGCACGGGTAAAATGGTTCTCGGCACTTCCTGCTTTACCAGGTATACAAACAGCTTGAGCAGAGGCACTTTGTGCGGCTCCTCTACTTGACCTGTCACCATGCGTTCTGTCAAGCGGGACATGAAATCCATGATGAACACGCTGAAGAGGACTTGGGAGATTAAATAGGAGAGAACGGCTGACACTCCCACGAGGATAAACGAGAGAAACCAGGACAGGAGGCGCCAGAGCCAGAGGACCCATCGGCTCTCCGGCCTTGTCCAGATGAGATTCAGGATTTCCTGATGATAGACAAGGATAAGGCTGGATGCCGCGATCGTAATCAGTACTATTGCTGCAAACCGCAGTAGACCCAGCAATAGCAGCTTGGGGGTCTTCAAAGCGAACCATAGTCCGCGCAGGTTATAGCTGATGCCCTCCACAAGACCCATTTCGGAAGATCCTCTTTTTGCTTCCCGCGTATCCTTCTTCTCGCACTTGTTGGCTCCCCGCTTTGCAAGAGGTATGCTAATTTTTATTGGGCGGGGGTCGTTTCCGTGGCATTCAAGGAAAGGGGTTGGGAGATCTCCCTAACCCCTTTATTTTTATGGCGGGCGATGCGCGACTCGAACGCGCGACCTCTGGTTCCGGAGACCAACG
>JAOZOW010000044.1:0-3165 GCA_029933075.1 Deltaproteobacteria bacterium
CTAATTCCTTGACAGATTCTCCCCCCTTGCTACCATGCCACCACCATGAACCTTTCCCCGTTGATCCTCACACTGTTTTTCCTCTCCGGCCTCGCAGGGCTCATCTACGAGGTCCTCTGGGTACGCATGATCGACAAGGTCATGGGAAGCGCCCCCTTTGCCGTTGCCACCGTGCTCACGGTCTTCATGGGAGGCCTTGCCCTGGGAAGCTATCTTGCCGGAAGATACATCGACGGCATCCCCCGGAAAAAGCGGCTCCTCTCACTCTATGGAAAATTAGAGGCCTCGGTCGGCATCTATGGTCTGCTTCTCCCCCTGCTCATGGTCATGGCAAAGCCGGTCTATTCCCTGGCCTATAATCATCTGTTCGGTGAATTCTATTTTTATAACCTTTTTGCCTTTACAGGCTGCGCCTTGCTTCTCCTCTTTCCCACCACCCTCATGGGCGCGACCCTCCCTGTGCTCTGCCGTTTCTATGTGGAAGAGATGGATCACCTTGGCGCCCGCACCGGCAGGCTATACGGAATAAATACCCTGGGTGCGGCGGCTGGCGCCTGCCTTGCAGGCTTCCTGCTCATTGCCACACTTGGGGTCTGGGGGTCGCTTTTCTTGGCAGCCGGCATCAACATAGGGATAGGCGTGCTCTGCATGGTGCTGGGGCGGGAGCATTCCATAAAAGCCAGGCCAATGGAAAAAAAGGCCGAAAAAGATAAACAGGCGCAAGATATCCCGGCACTGCTTACAGAGACCCTGGAGAGCGAATCCGACCCCGGTGCCCGATGGGCGCTCTTGCTCTTTGCGGTCTCAGGGTTCTCTTCCATGGCCTACGAGGTAATATGGACGAGGCTCCTTGGACTGATCATGGGCCCCACCACCTATTCCTTTACACTGATCATTGCCGCGTTCATAGTTGGGCTGGCATTAGGGAGCCTCCTTTTCGGGTGGATCGGGGACCGAACACGTGACGTCTTCTCCCTCCTGATCATTACACAGGTCTGCGCGGGTCTCCTGGCGCTTCTTGTGAGCCAATTTCTCGGAAACAGCCAGTTCTTCTTTGCCAAGCTCATTTACACATTCCAACACCGCTTCGGGAGCCGCATGCTTGTGCAGTCCGGTATCCTCTTTGTCACGCTCCTTGGCCCCACCATCCTGCTGGGCGCAACCTTTCCCCTGGTAAACCGCATCTATGCCCGCACCCTTCCCCGCATAGGCAGATCCATCGGCAGCGCCTACGCCCTCAATACCGTGGGCGCGATATTCGGCTCGTTCGGGGCGGGGTTTCTTCTGATCCCTCTGCTGGGAAAGGAAAGCGCCCTGCGTGCGGTCATCATGTTCCAGGTGGTATCGGCCCTGACCGCCTGGGCTTTCGTCTCATCAAGGCAGGGGGTAAAACGATCTCAGGGGCTGGCCCTCTCAGTCATGGCGTTGCTTGCGGTGGGGCTTTCCCTCCATTATCCTTCCTGGCAGCGGCAGTTCCTCTCCTTTGGGCGATACCACAACTTTGCCGGCATTCAGGGCGATATCCTCAGGGCCACATGGTGGGAAGCCCTCTGGCATGGGCCGGATGTCCTTGCCAGGCATGAAACCGGTCGCGAGGTGGTATTTTACGGCGACGGTGCGGGCGGGTTCACCACGGTGGAGAGGTTTACCGACAGCGTGGGCACGGACAGATACTCGCTCCTCAACAGCGGCAAGCCGGATGCCTCCTCCCATGGCGACCGCTCTACCCAGACCCTGCTTGCCCACGTGCCGATGATGTTCCATCCCCACGCCGAAAAGGTCATGGTCTTGGGCCTTGCAAGCGGCATGACCGCCGGAGAGGTCCTCCTTTATCCTGTATCACGGGTGGACGTGGTGGAAATCAACTCGGAAGTCCTGAAGGCCTGCCGGTTTTTTGCGCCCTGGAACAACGGCTGCTTGAAGGATCCCAGGGTCCGCATCATCGTCCAGGACGGGAGAAACCACCTCTCCCTGACCAGGGAAATATACGACGTGATCATATCGGAGCCTTCCAACCCCTGGATGGCGGGCCTTGCCAACCTCTATACCCTGGAGTTTTTCCGCAGCGTAAGAAAACACCTTAAGCGTGACGGCATTTTTTGCCAGTGGATCCACTCCTATGAGATGGACTGGCCCACATTCGCCCTCGTAGGCAGGACTTTTGCCCGGGTTTTCCCCCATGGTATTCTAATGACCACCCTCACGGGTGTTGGCGATTACCTTCTCGTAGGATTCAAAGGAAAGACCGGCGTCGACCCATCGATAATGGAAAAGAATCTCAAGTTTGCACGGAAATCCAGGAATATGTCCCTGCCGGACTACCGGCTGCTTTTCCACCTGATTATCACAGAGGATCTCAAAGATCTTTTTGGTCCGGGGCCATTGCACACGGACGAACGGCCCCGGCTGGAATTTGCAGCTCCCAGGGAGCTCTACACCACAGATCCCACCATAGAGACGAACCTGACCCGGAAGCGAGTCCTGTCAAATCGCACAAAGCGGATGCTACGATCCGTGGATCCGCGCGATGTCCTCCTGGACATGGTGGAGTTTTCCGCATCCGCGTTCGCGCCCCTTTTCAACCTCTTCGACCCCGCACAGGCAACCCCTGCCCAGGAAAAGAGGTACCGTGAAATCGTGGAAAGATATTGCGGGAAGGCACTTTTTGAACAATACGGCACAATCGCGGAACTGCAACTCGCGGAAAAATGCGCCTGCCTCCAGGCCAAGGCCATAAAAAGACATCTGGCCAGGGATCCACGGGACGGAGCCGCATACTACAGCCTCGGCCTCGCCTTCAAGCGGATGGGGAAAAGGGATGAAGCCATCAAGGCCTTTGAAAGGGCGATCTTACTGGACCCTTTTCAGGCCAACGCCTACACCAATCTGGGCGTGGCATACATGGAAAAGGGGGACCTGGATCGGGCTCGAAGCATATTGGTGAAGGCCATTGAAGTGGACCCGGCCCACGCAAGGGCCTTTTTCAACCTAGCCCAGGTCTCTCTGCGCCAGGGCCGCAGGGAGGAAGCCTTGGGGTACCTGAAAGAGGGCCTCAAATATGAGGACAATCCGCAGGCCCGCAGACTCCTGACACAAATCCTCCTTGCAGAGTAAATATTTCTGTCCCTGCCCGGTCAATTTTCAAACACTCCAGCTCAAACCTAT
>JAOZOW010000044.1:3265-22999 GCA_029933075.1 Deltaproteobacteria bacterium
TTAACTTCGTCTTGACAAAAATTCGGGTCGAAATTAGCATAGTTTTTTTATAGTAGTTTAAAGATGCTGGTTGGGTGAAAACACTTATCTCATACCGAGAGGGAGAATCATGAAGGTACTTGTCAGCGATCCATTGTCAGAGGTTGGGGTCAAGATCTTTCAGGAGGCGCCTGATATCGATGTGGATGTCAAGACCGGTCTGGCCCCCGAAGAACTAAAAGGCATAATAGCCCAGTATGACGCACTTGTCATCCGGAGCGCCACAAAGGTGACGGCCGAGATCATAGAGGCGGCAGACAACCTCAAGGTGATCGGCAGAGCCGGCATCGGCCTTGACAATGTGGACATCCCCGCTGCCAGCAAGAGGGGAATCGTGGTTATGAACACGCCGGAGGGCAACACCATTACCACGGCCGAACACACCATCGCCATGATTATGGCGGTCTCCCGCAATATCCCCCAGGCCACGGCCTCCCTCAAGGAAGGCAAGTGGGAGAAAAAGAAACTGAAAGGGCACGAGCTTTTTAACAAGACCTTGGGCCTGGTGGGGGCCGGGCACATCGGTCGGATAGTGGCGGATCGTGCCAAGGCTCTCAAAATGAACGTCATCGTATACGACCCCTACATCAAGCCTGAGGCCCTTGAAAAGCTGGACCTGGAGCCTGTGTCATTCGAGGATCTGCTCCAGAGGGCCGACTACGTTACCATCCATACCCCCAAGACCGATGAAACGGCCAACATGTTTAACAAGGAAGTCTTCGCCAAAATGAAAAAGGGCGCCACCCTTATAAACTGTGCCCGTGGCGGCATCGTCAACGAGGACGATCTTTACGACGCCTTAAGTTCCGGCCACCTGGCAGGCGCTGCCCTGGATGTATTTTCCACGGAGCCTCCAGGGAAAATCAAGTTGATGGAGCTTTCCAATTTCATCTGTACGCCTCACCTGGGCGCATCCACAGAGGAGGCCCAGGACAACGTGGCCAGAGATGTGGCGGATCAGATCGTGGCCTACCTGCTCCATGGCTCGGTCAAGAACGCCGTGAATGTCCCAAGCATCAGCAGCGAACTGATGGCCATCCTTCGGCCATATGCGACGCTGGTGGAAAGAATGGGAGCGCTCCACACCCAACTGGCGGACAGCGCCATCCTCGAAGTACAAATCAACTATATGGGTACGGTAACCGAATACGATGTCACCCCGTTGACCACGGCCATGCTCAAGGGCCTGCTTACACCCATCCTCAAGGACGATGTGAATTTCGTCAATGCGCCCTATGTGGCCGCGGACAGGGGCATCAAGGTGGTGGAGTCCAAGACCAAGACGTCCGAAAACTTTGCGAGCCTGATCATGATCAAAGTAAAGAGCCTGGAAGGCGAAAATATAGTATCCGGGACCATTTTCGGCAAGACACTCCCCAGGATCCTCCGGATAAACGACTTTTACCTGGAAGCCATCCCCGAGGGTCACATCCTCTTGATCCACAATGAAGATCGCCCGGGCGTCATCGGCCGCATCGCCACCATTCTCGGGAGTCACGACATAAATATAAGCCGCATGCACGTGGGCGACGAGAAAGAGAAGAAACAAAACATTATTTTCCTGACTACCGACACGGTTGTAAGTGACGAAATCTTAGATCAAGTCCGGGGCCTTGAGAACGTCTATTCGGCGAGAAAGATAGAGCTATAAGGGAGGCAAGAAGAACCATGGCCGAAGAGGAAAAAGGTTTCGTTATCAAGGACAAAAGGGCATTCGACAAGGAGGGCAAGCTGAAAGAGGCACCAACGGAGGAAAAAGAAAAGAAGGAAGAGCCGACAAAAAAGGCTGCGCCCGGGGAGAAATCCGAGCCGCCCCCACCGCCCCTGCCAGCGGCCAATTTCACATCCCTGATCTTCAGCTTGAGTTCCACGGCATTGCTTCACTTCGGGGAGATTGCGGATCCCAAGACAGGGGAGAAGAAAAAAGACCTGCCAATGGCAAAGCACGCCATTGACACCATCTCCATGCTCAAGGACAAGACCAAGGGCAATCTCACGGATGAGGAACAAAAATTCGTGGACAGCGTTCTGACAGATCTTAGATGGCGCTATGTCAAGGCCGCAAAATAGGGCCGCTGGACCCAACATCCCGCGCAGTTGCCTCCATTGAAACCATGCTGGTTCTGGCTGCCACCGCGTGATATAGTTTTACGTGGTGAATTGGATACAGTATTAAACCGCTACGATTGAAAGTCCTTTATTTTGAACTGCAGAACCGCAGAATATCGAAGAGAACAATATTGTCTTGTTTTTTTATAAAACCTCTGCTGTTCGAAAGTCTTTGTTCGATATTCGATATTTAGAATCAAAAAAATGCTAAAGCCGTTCGCCTGAAAGCCGAAGGTCTTAAACCTGGCGAATGGAAAATAAAGGGGAGCTCTCATGATACACAAGGAATCCAGAAGCCCCCGGACAGCCCTGATCGGGTGGATTATCCTTTGCTTTCTTGCCGGTTTCATTGGCCCTTTCCTTTCCCAACGGGGGCTTTCAGCCCTGGCCCAGACCGGTTCGCTCGTGCCGGGGGTGCCGGGATCCTTCTCCAGACTTGTTAAGAAGGCCAAACCTTCGGTGGTCAACATCAGCACCGTCAAGATCATCAAAGGTAGAAGACTGGTACCCTCGTGGCCTTTCCGCGGGCCATTTGGGCAAAACGACCCATTCAAGGATTTTTTCGACCGCTTTTTCAAGGATCAGATCCCCAAGGAATACAGACAAAAGGCCTTAGGATCCGGCTTCATAATCGACAGGGAAGGCCATATCCTGACCAATAACCACGTGGTTGAGCAAACCGATGAAATCATGGTCAAGCTGGCGGATGAAAAAGAGTACAGCGCCAAGATCATAGGCCGGGATCCCAAGACCGACCTCGCCCTTATCAAAATCGATACGGACCACGAGCTGGTACCGCTCCCTTTGGGCGACTCAGACAAACTTGAGGTGGGGGACTGGGTAGTAGCCATAGGCAACCCATTCGGTCTGGGCAATACGGTAACCTGCGGCATTGTCAGCGCCAAGTACCGACACATAGGCACAGGAGCCTACGACAATTTTATCCAGACCGACGCATCAATCAACCCTGGCAATAGCGGAGGGCCGTTGCTGAACACCAAGGGAGAAGTAATCGGTATCAACACGGCCATCTTTTCTCAAAGCGGAGGAAGTATCGGCATCGGTTTTGCCATTCCCATCAATATGGCCAAGGACCTCCTGCCCCAGCTCAAAAAAGGAAAGGTGGTAAGGGGCTGGCTCGGCGTCATGATTCAAAAAATAACCCCCGAATTGAAGGAAAAGCTCGGTCTAAAGGACGAAAAGGGAGCCCTGGTGGCGGATGTCACCAGAGGAGGGCCTGCGGATAAGGCCGGCATAAAACGGGGGGATGTAATCATCTCCTTTGATGGCAAGAAAATCGAAGAGATGAATGACCTGCCTTATATTGTGGCCTCGACCCCGGTCAATAAAGTCGTGACGGTGGAAGTCATCCGAAAGGGAAAGAACAAGAAATTCAGGGTCAAGATCGGGCGGCTCAAGGAGGAGGGAAAAGCCCAAGCGGAGGAGACCGAGGGAAAGCCTGAACTGGGCATGACAGTTGAACAGCTCACCCCCCAACTGGCACAGAGGCTGGGAGTCCGGGAGAGCACCGGACTGGTTGTGGTTCAGGTGGAGGCAAGCTCGCCTGCTGCAGAAGCCGGCATCATGGCCCGGGATATCATCCTGGAAATCGATCAGGAGCCCCTCCACAACCTGGATGAGTTCCACAAGAAAATAGGGAAGTACGACAAAGGGGATACCATCCTGTTCCTCATAAAACGCGGCGATGCCACCCTTTACCTTACCCTGAAGATCCCCAAGTAGCTTGAAAGCTGACTGCTGATGGCCGATGGCTTTTCTTCCACAACAGTCTTCGCCCCTGCCAAACTCAACATCCGACTCAAGATAACCGGACGCCGGGCAGACGGGTACCATGAATTGTCCTCAATCATGGTTCCTGTGGACCTTTTCGACCGCCTGGACCTGCAGCAATCCAGGAAGCCGGGAATCTATCTTGCCTGCAGCAGGACTTCGCTGCCCGAAAACGAGGAAAATCTGGTCTTCCGTGCAGCCATAGATTTTTTCGATCGCACCGGCATTGATCCTGCCATAACCATAAGGCTCACCAAAAACATTCCCATCGCTGCCGGCCTCGGAGGGGGAAGCAGTGATGCGGCCAGCACCATTATGGCCCTCAATCATATGTGGTCCGAACCTCTGAGCGCCCAAGAATTGGAGGCCATGGCACTTGGCCTTGGAGCGGACGTGCCATTCTTTCTCAAAGGATGTCCCTGCACCGTCAGGGGGATTGGGGAGGAACTGGATCCCATCGAGAATTGGCCCGAATTCTGGTATGTTATCGTTGCGCCCCCTCTCAAGGTCTCAACTTCATGGGTGTACCGAAACCTCAAATTGGAGTTGACATCCAGGCGGTGTGACCCTATAATTTCAGATCTTGGCAGGATCGTGCCGGATGTTGCCTCATTGCTTGAAAATGACCTGGAAAGTGTCACAATGGCCCACTTTCCGGCAGTCTCCGAGATCAAAAGATTCTTGCTTGAAACCGGGGCAGAAGGCGCCCTGATGTCAGGGAGCGGGCCGAGCGTGTTCGGTATTTTCAGGTCCAGGAAAAAGGCTGTTCTTGGACGAAAGGAGCTCATCTCCAGGAATCTGGGAAAAACATTTCTTGTAAAAGGAATCACCAAAGACGACTGGGGTGTCGTCAAGTGGTAAGACACGGGCCTTTGGAGCCCGCATTCGGAGGTTCGAATCCTCCCACCCCAGCCAGTTTTTTCGGGGGTCAGGTCTCTGCTGGCCCCTAAGTATGTCCGGTTTGGAACAATGGCCGAATATGAAATGAAGCTCTTCGGGGGAACTTCAAACCCTACCCTTACGATCGAAGTCTGTGATTATCTGGGAGTTGAGCCCGGAAAGATCACCACAAAAACTTTCAGCGATGGGGAGATCTTGGTGGAGGTCGGAGAAAATGTGAGAGGCAGGGATGCCTTTATACTCCAATCCACCTGTCCGCCGGTAAATGACAATCTCATGCAACTGCTGATCGTCATAGACGCCCTCAGACGCGCATCGGCCAAGCGTATTACAGCGGTCATCCCTTATTACGGGTATGCGAGACAGGACCGGAAAGTTAAGCCAAGGGTACCCATCAGCGCCAAACTGGTCGCAGACCTCATCACCGTTTCGGGGGCCAGCAGGGTGGTATCCATGGACCTCCATGCAGGTCAGATTCAGGGCTACTTTAATATCCCCGTGGACAATATATTTGCGGCCCCAATCCTGTTGAAATATATTCGCAATAACTTTCAGGACAATCTCGTCATTGTTTCACCCGATGCGGGGGGCGTAGAAAGGGCCCGGGCCTTTGCCAAGCGGCTCGATGCATCCCTGGCCATCATAGACAAGCGCCGGGAGGCCCCCAATGTGTCCGAGGCGTTAAACATCATCGGGGAGGTCAAAGACAAAACCGCGGTGATTTTAGACGATATGGTTGACACGGCAGGGACCCTCACCCAGTCCGCCGAGGCGTTGCTCAAAAAAGGGGCAGCGGCAATCCATGCCTGCTGTACACATCCCGTGCTTTCAGGCCCGGCCATAGAAAGGATCAATGCATCGCCCATCAACAGCCTTGTGGTCACAAACACCATCCCGCTGAACGAAAACACAAGGGTGTGCGACAAGATTACCGTACTGTCCATAGCAGAGCTTCTGGGTGAGACTATAAAGAGAATCCACGAGTCTCACTCTGTCAGCACATTGTTTGTATAGAGGAAAAAATGCCCCTGAGACGGGCATTTTTTTTACTTTGTGAAAAATTTTATTAATTCCGGAGGTCACATAAATGGCACAGGCAATGCTTGCCGCCCGTATAAGGGAAACCAAAGGGAAAGGGGCGGCTCGAAAGCTAAGGAACAATAACCAGGTCCCGGCGGTCTTCTACGGCCCGCAAACCGAGCCGGTCCCACTGGTCCTGGACTACCCGGAACTCATAAGGGCCTTGAAGGGCACCAAGGGTGACAATATCATCTTCGATCTTCAGATCCAATCCGACAAGGGGGCCCAAACCCATAAGGCCATATTAAAGGACGTGCAGATCCACCCCATCAAGGGGACATATCTTCACGCGGACTTCTATGAGATATCCATGGACAAGGAAATAAGAGTCCGCGTCCCCATTCGCCTTGTAAACAACCCTATCGGAGTCACCAAGGGAGGCATCCTCCAACACGTAAGGCGGGAGCTTGTGATCTCCTGTCTCCCGGACCGAATGATAGATTCTCTGGAGGTAGACGTCTCGGGCCTCGATATCGGAGACTCCCTTCATATAAAAGATATGGATCTCCCTGAGGGAACCAAATCAATTCAGGACGAGAACCTGACCATTGCCGTGGTTGCTGCGCCTACAGTCTCAGCCGAAAAGGCAATAGAAGAAGAGGCCGAGGCAGAGGCGGAAGCTGAAGAACTGGCCGAACCGGTAACGGAAAGTACCGAAGAATCATAAGCTCAGCGGAAAGGGGGTGAACAGGATTTAAAAAGTGTACTTGATCGTAGGCCTTGGCAATCCCGGACGTCCTTATAGATACACGAGGCATAACACAGGCTTCAGGGTGATTGAGCTGTGGAGTCGAAAATTGGGCGTCCGTCTCAGTAGCCGGAGCTTTCGATCAAAGAACACCAGGACAAAATTTCAGGGCAAGGATATTATGCTTCTGTGCCCTCTTACGTTCATGAACCGTAGCGGAGAGTCGGTGAGGGCATGTGCCGCTTTCCACAATCTTGAGACCAGCGAGATTTTGGTTGTTCATGATGACCTTGACCTGCCTCTCGGGAGGCTGAAAGTAGTCAAGAGTGGTGGACCGGGAGGGCATAAAGGCGTGATTTCCATCGTGGAGGCCCTGGGAAGCACAGAGTTTTCAAGGATTAAAGTGGGCATCGGTCGGCCCCGTTACGGGGAAGAGATCGAAGATTTTGTTCTTTCACCTTTCTACGGCGATGAACAGAGCACAGTGCAAGAGGTTCTGGGTGCGGCAGTGCAGGCTTGCGAACTGTTCATCATGGAAGGGGTGAAATCGGCAATGAACCAAATGAATTGCCTAAATTTCTCATACAAGGAGGTACAAAGCTGATGCAGGGATTAACCGTTTACGCGCCCTATATTGGGATCTTGAGCCTCATCATCGCTTACTTGCTCTACGGTTATGTCAAGAGACAACCTAACGGGACCGAGTTGATGAAAGAGCTGGAAGAAGCGATCCACGAAGGGGCCATGGCCTTTCTGAAAAGGGAATATTCCATTCTGTTCATTTTTATTGCGATAGTCTTCATCCTCTTAGGTTGGGGCATATCATGGCGCACGTCCATCGCCTTTGTTACCGGTGCATTATGCTCCATGCTGGCTGGTTTCTCCGGCATGACGGCAGCCACCAGGGGAAATTCCCGCACGGCTGAGGCGGCGACTAAGTTTGGGCAGGCCAAAGCCCTGAATGTCTCTTATTTCTCCGGCTCCGTGATGGGCCTGGCCGTGGCTGGGCTCGGGGTCCTGGGACTGGGATTCTGGTTCTGGTACTATGGAGATAACCCCGCCACCGCCCAGTACATCAACGGATTTGCCATGGGCGCCAGTTCCATCGCACTATTTGCCCGCGTGGCGGGTGGGATTTACACCAAGGCAGCGGACGTAGGGGCCGACCTGGTTGGTAAGGTAGAAGCTGGGATACCCGAGGACGACCCGCGGAATCCCGGGGTCATCGCCGACAACGTGGGGGACAATGTGGGCGATATCGCTGGAATGGGGGCGGATATCTTCGAGTCTTTCGTGGGCTCCGTGGTGGCCACCATCGCAATCGGGGCTACCCTGACTATCAACACCCCCGAGTCCCTATCTGCTTTTGTGAAGGACTTCCCCATATTACAGGGCCTCACCGTTACGGCCATTAAACTGAAATACATGGCTATGCCTATCCTTGTGGTCATGGCAGGGCTGCTCAGCTCCTTTGCGGGCGTATTCTCCATTAAGATTTTCCAGCACGGAAATCCGGCAGGGGCACTGAGATACACCACATTCGTGGCGGCGGGCATCTTCGTGATCCTTACTGCTCTGGTCACAAATTCCCTCGCGATGCCATGGGGTGCCTTCTGGGCCGTCTTCTCCGGGTTGCTCTGCGGAATCGCAATCGGTTTGCTTGCAGAGTACTACACCTCCGGACCTCCCATCCGGCGCATCGCCGAGCAGTCCAAGACCGGGCCCGCCACGGTCATCATCGCAGGACTTGCCGTGGGGATGCAGTCCACCTACCTGCCCATCCTCGGCATCTGCGTGGCCACGTTCGTCGGTTTCAAGACCGCCGGCATTTACGGCATCGGCCTCTCTGCCGTGGGAATGTTAGCCACGGTAGGAGCGACCATGACTGTTGATGCCTACGGCCCTATTGCGGATAACGCGGGCGGGATCTCGGAAATGGCCGGACTCGGCCCGGAAACCAGAAAGATAACCGACAGCTTGGATGCCTTAGGCAACACCACTGCCGCCATAGGCAAGGGGTTTGCCATCGGTTCCGCGGCCCTGACCGCCCTGGCCCTCTTTGTGGCCTTCGCCCAGTCAGCCGGTCTAAAGATCATTGATATTCGGGACCCCATGGTGGTCATCGGCGCATTCATCGGTGCCATGGTCCCTATGCTCTGCGCTGCCCTGACAATGACCTCTGTTGGCAAAGCAGCCTTCAGCATCGTAGAGGAAATCAGGCGGCAGTTCAGGGAAATTCCCGGCCTGCTGGAAGGAAAGGAAGGGGCTAAGCCGGATCCCAAGACTTGTGTGGATATCGCTACCACGGCCGCTCTAAAGGAAATGGTGGCTCCCGGCCTGATCGCTGTCCTGACTCCAGTGGCAGTGGGCTTCCTCCTTGGAAAGCAAACCCTCGGCGGTATGCTCCTCGGTGCCACCGTGATGGGTGCCTTCCTGGCGCTTTTTATGGCCAATGGCGGCGGCGCCTGGGACAATGCCAAAAAATGGATTGAGGAAGGCAACCTGGGCGGCAAAGGATCGGACAACCATAAAGCCGCGGTAGTGGGCGATACGGTAGGCGATCCGTTCAAGGATACCTCCGGCCCTGCCATGAACATCTTGATCAAGTTGATGTCCGTTGTCTCACTTGTGATTGCACCGATCCTGCCTGCCATAGGGTATATCTTGCGGTGGTAGGAAAACGAAAATACCGATCCGTCCGTCCGTGCCCCTCGATTGTTCTGGAGCGCGGGCGGATGGAAAAACAGGGGGTTATAGATGTTTAGCGTAGGCGATTTGGCGGTTTATCCGGCACATGGTGTGGGAGTCATTGAGAGAATCGAGGCCCATGAGATCTCGGGATGCCAGCAGGATTTTTACGTAATGCGCATCCTTGACAATGATATGATCATCATGATTCCCACCAACAATGTGGACAACGTGGGGCTTCGAGATATCATCGGCCAGAGGGAAGTGCCGAAGCTCTATGACGTACTGAAAAAAAGAGATGTCCCGGTTGACAACCAAACCTGGAATCGCCGATATCGAGAGTACATGGAAAAAATTAAGACCGGGTCTGCATTCGAGGTAGCGGAGGTTTACCGCGATCTTCTTATGTTGAAGACGGAAAAAGAGCTTTCCTTCGGGGAAAGAAAGATGCTCGATACCGCCAGAAACCTTCTGGTCAAGGAAATATCTATTGCCAAGAACGTGGGGGAAGAGCAGGTAGAAAAAGACCTGGAAAAAATCTTTTCCTGAACTGGACGTTTGAAAAACAAAGTGGCTCATGAATCAGGCAGGGTCTTCTTTTTTGAAGTTTCTGAAAACCAACAAAATACCCGTTTGGATCTTTTCCTGACATCCTGCTCGCTGGAACTTTCCCGCTCCCGAATACAAGCACTCATAAAGGGCGGCTATATAAAGGTCAATGCCGGTCCCACTAAAGCGAGTCATAAGTTAAGGCCCGGAGACAGGATCTCAGTCCGTGTTCCTCCCCCCTTGCCCGAAATCCTGGAACCGGAACCGGTGCAATTCGGCATCGTCCATGAGGATGAGGCGATCATTGTAGTGGACAAGCCAGCGGGTCTTGTTGTCCACCCGGCTCCCGGGCACCCGACAGGAACTCTGGTCCACGGTCTCATCAATCACTGCCCCGACCTGTCCGGCATCGGGGGCATCAAGCGGCCCGGTGTGGTTCACCGCCTGGATAAGGACACCTCTGGCCTCATGGTTGTGGCTAAGAGCGACCGTGCCCATGCCTGTCTGGCCAGGCAATTCAAGGCCGGCGCTGTCAGGAAACAATACCTCGCCATCGTCCACGGCGCGACGGCTGAAAAAGAAGGACGGATTTCATTGCCAATCTCACGCCACCCTAAAAAAAGGAAGCAGATGTCCGTAGCCCCTACCGGCGGCAGGGAAGCGCTGACATTGTGGAACAAACTTGAAGAATTCCGGTGCGGCTTCTCCTTGCTGTCCGTTTCCCTGAAGACCGGCAGGACTCATCAAATCCGCGTACATCTCTCCCACATAGGCCATCCCGTACTTGGGGATGTGGTATACGGTTACAGGCGAAACTGGTGGAAAAGCCATCCCATAGTCAAGGAGACCCTATTGCGCCATGTGAAAAGACAAATGTTGCATGCGGCGTGCCTGGGATTTGTGCACCCGGCCAGCAACCAGTATATGGAATTTGAATCCGCGCTTCCACAGGACATGATGAATACGCTCCAAGCATTGAAACAACTTGAGTTGAAGCGCTCCTGATATTGAATAAAGTACTTGACATCAACAAAAATCAGTTTAAAATATTAAGCTCTAAAGTGCGTTCCTGCCTATTGGAGGATGCGGTATAGGCCGCTTATCTAAATGAACCCCATATCTGCTGAGTCACCTTCTTCAACTCACAAAAAAAGGGTTTATTAAGGTTGAGTCCATTGCCCTGATACCGGGCATCGTATTTACTTTTCAGCTTACCAGCACCGTGGACCTGTTTTGCTCTCTGAAAGACTTCACACCCGCCCTGTGACAATCCAGATCAGGCGGAAACATTATAATAATGCAAAGCAAACCCGTCCTTCACTCTGCTTATTGGGGCAATAAGGGAACGGGTAATGTCGGAGCACCTCTTCAGCCCTGCGCAATCGCTGAAATCAACGCTTATGCGTCCTTGGTCCGCAATGTGCGACAGAGAGACTTATATCATAATAATTGCAAACGCTTTTAATGGAGAAAAACCATGAACCTTGTTGAACTCAAGAAAATGAAAATAAATGAGCTGGCAGAGATGGCCAAGAAATTCAATATCGAGGGTGGTTCCGGCATGCCCAAACAGGACCTCATTTTCGCCCTCCTCCAGGCCCACTCAGAACAAAACGGCCTCATCTATGGCGAGGGAGTGCTCGAAATCCTCCCTGATGGGTTTGGGTTCCTTCGGTCCCCCGACTCCAATTATCTTCCGGGCCCTGATGATATCTACATTTCTCCATCCCAGATCCGACGTTTCAACCTCAAAACGGGGGATACCACCGCAGGGCAAATCCGTCCCCCTAAAGAGGGAGAAAGGTACTTCGCTCTGTTGAAGGTAGAGAAGGTGAACCATGAAGATCCCGAGCTGGCGCGGGAAAAGATCCTCTTCGACAATCTCACCCCCCTCTACCCCAACGAAAGGATCAAGCTGGAAACCACACCGGACAATTATTCGGCGCGAATAATGGACCTGTTTACCCCTCTGGGCAAGGGACAGCGGGGGCTGATCGTGGCACCTCCCCGTACGGGGAAAACCATGTTGCTCCAAAATATTGCCAACAGCGTAACTGCCAACGACAAGAGCATCCATAAAATCGTGCTGCTCATCGATGAAAGGCCGGAGGAGGTTACTGACATGGCCCGCTCCGTGGATGCCGAAGTGATCAGCTCCACTTTTGACGAACCTCCGCAACGTCACGTACAGGTGGCGGAAATGGTCCTTGAAAAGGCAAAAAGGCTTGTGGAACACAAACGCGACGTGCTCATTCTTCTTGATAGCATCACACGTCTGGCACGCGCTTACAATGCGGTTGTACCCCCCAGTGGGAAGATCCTTTCAGGGGGGCTCGATTCCAATGCGCTTCATAAGCCTAAACGTTTTTTCGGGGCGGCGAGAAATATCGAGGAAGGGGGAAGCCTCACCATCATAGGGACCGCCCTTGTTGACACCGGCAGCAGGATGGATGAGGTCATATTTGAAGAATTTAAAGGGACAGGAAACATGGAGATACATCTGGATCGGAAGCTGAGTGACAGGCGCGTGTTCCCGGCGATTGACATCAATCGATCCGGAACCAGGAAAGAGGAACTCTTACTGAATGAGTCGGATATGAACAGGATCTGGATCCTACGCAAACTTCTTGCGCCTTTGACCCCCGTTGACAGCATGGAGTTTTTACTTGAAAAAATGAAAGGAACCAGAGATAATAAAGAATTTCTTGCTTCAATGAATGAATAAATCGGCATAAGGGAGAAGAGGACAACCATGAAAAAGGGAATTCACCCGGAATATTATCGAGCCAAAGTACACTGTGCGTGCGGGAACGAATTTGAAACCGGCTCCACCGTTAAAGAGATCAACGTGGAGATCTGCTCCAAATGTCATCCCTTTTTTACAGGCAAACAGAAATTAGTGGATTCAGCGGGCAGGGTGGAACGATTTAGGAGAAAATACGCAAAATTCCAGAAAGATTCCCCCAAGGCCAAGGAACCCAGGGAATAATTCGTCCTCGTGCAGGCAAAGGACTACCCCTCCTTCGTCAAGATATCATGCTTACAACAATACAAAGAGCAGTCAACTACCAGAAGATCATCCTCCCCCATGATCTCCCACTTCCTCCATTGGTTGTAGAGGAAAAGTCGGGAGGCACTTAGGTCCTATCTCCGGGCATCTCTTTCAACCCTATTATATCCAACTGCCGTTCCCCCGGAGGGTAACCCCCATGCGCTGTGCCATATGTGTATCTATCCTGATTCGCAGGATCATGCTTTTCCTTCGAAAATCCTACTCCACAAGAAATCCCGGGGGAAGGGCAGCGGCCGTTGCCAGTTAAGGAGAGGGCACAAATATGTTGGGCAAAACCAGAGAAATAGAAGACCGATATGAGGAACTTGAGCAATACCTGAGCCAGCCCGAGGTAATCAAGGACCACAGGCTATACCAGAAATATTCCAAGGAACACAAACAGCTCACACCCATTATCACCGCCAGCAGGGAATACCGATCGGTTCAGGAAGAAATCCAGAGCAACAGGACGCTCCTCAACGACCCGGACCCGGAAATTCGAAAGCTGGCAAAGGAGGAGATTGATGCGCTCCGCTCCAGGCTCGAACAGCTTGAAAAGGAGTTAAAGGTGCTCCTCCTCCCCCAGGACCCCAACGATGAGAAAAACATCCTCCTTGAAATAAGGGCGGGCACAGGCGGGGAAGAGGCCGCCCTTTTTGCGGCTGATCTCTTTCGGATGTACAGCCGGTACGCTGAATTCAGGGGATGGAAAACCCAGATCTTGAGCCAGAATATCACCGGCATTGGAGGCTTCAAGGAGATCATCCTCTTAGTGGAGGGGGAAAAGGTTTACAGCAGGCTCAAGTATGAAAGCGGGGTCCATCGAGTCCAGAGGGTACCTGAAACAGAAACCCAGGGGCGCATCCATACCTCTGCCGTCACGGTGGCAGTGCTGCCGGAGGCAGAAGAGATCGATGTGCAGATTGATCCGGAGGACCTTAGAATCGACGTGTTCCGCGCCTCAGGACACGGAGGGCAACATGTAAACACCACCGATTCCGCCGTACGCATCACGCATCTGCCCACAGGGCTGGTTGTCACCTGCCAAGATGAAAAGTCCCAGCACAAAAATAAGGCCAAAGCCATGAAAGTCCTTCGTTCAAGGCTGCTGGACCGTGAGCAGTCGGAGCAGCAGTCCAGGATAGCCGAGGAGCGGAGGAATATGGTGGGAAGCGGTGACAGGAGTGAAAGGATCAGGACCTACAATTTCCCCCAAGGCCGTATAACGGAGCATAGGATCGGACTCACCCTTTATAAGCTGGATGACATTTTGCAAGGGCAACTGGATATGATCATCGATCCCCTGATCACCTACTTTCAGACCGAGGCGCTCAAAAGGAGCGCCGCAGCATAATCTTCTTTGCTCCGCAATGGCACATGAAACCTGGACAATAAAAAAGCTCCTGAATGTCACGTCCGAATATCTCAAGAGCAAACAGATAGACAACCCCCGCCTCGCGGCGGAGATCCTTTTGGCTCATCAGCTCAATGTAAGCCGCATCAACCTTTACCTGAACTTTGAACAGCCTCTAAACAGCCGTGAAATTGCAGGGTATCGGGAACTTATCAGGAGGCGGGTCCGCCATGAGCCCCTGCAGTACATTACCGGCACACAGGAGTTCTGGTCACTCGACTTTGTGGTAACCCCTTTTGTGCTGATCCCAAGGCCTGAAACCGAACTACTGGTGGAGCTTGGCATGGAACGCATAGAAAAAATGGCCTTGGCCCCCAATCTATCACCCAGGATACTGGATCTTTGCACAGGCTGCGGCGCCATTGCGGTTGCCATGGCAAAGGTACATCCCTCTGCTGAGATCTGGGCCACGGATATCTCTCCCGGGGCTATTGAGGTTGCCCGCCTCAACGCGGAAAGGCATGGTGTCGCGGAAAGGATCCGGTTCATGGAAGGAGATTTGTGGGAACCTTTTTCGGACCAAGGGGGAAATTTCGATCTTATACTTTCAAACCCCCCTTATGTGGCCTCTGAACAATATGCTGGCCTGCCCCCGGAAGTGCGGGAATATGAACCTCGGCTGGCCCTGGATGGCGGGCGGGGGGGGATGGAATTCATTGCCAGGATCATTCGCGGGGCCCTTTCACATATGGCCCCGGGAGCCTGGCTCATGCTGGAGATGGCCCCGGAACAGACGAATAAGGCTCTCGCACTCTTGGGAAGCGTAAAAGGATACAGAGAAAAGGCGCGATTCAAAGACTACAGCCACAACTACAGGGTGGTTACGGCCCGGAAGGCCGAGGAGTAGCTAACCACATTAGATTAGCCGCCCCAAAGAAAATTCCCCCTACGTTCCCTTTTCTACCAAAGGACTCAGGGGGATTTGTTAATCTCGGGATTTGTTAACGGTCCGTAATATTCGGGGCGTCTATCCTGAAAACGGTGATTTCGGGCGGTAATGCTTTTGTCCCTTGCTTCTTCAGGGTCAATATCCGCAGTAAACACACCTGTCTCCCCTTTCCCCGCCCGGATAATGACCCGTCCCCTGGGACCCACGATCTGGCTTTCCCCGGTATAGGTCAAAGGCTCTTTTCCTCCCCTGGCCTCAGTCCCCACCCGATTGGCCGTGATGGTGAATACGCCGTTTTCCAGAGACCGGGTTTTCATTGCCTCCTGACAATCAGGGAGCACGAGGTTGGCCGGATGACAGATAATGTCTGCGCCCAGGAGCGCCAGCACCCTTGCCGATTCGGGAAACCACCAGTCAAAGCAGATCATCACGCCCACTGTGGCAAAACCCAGGTCGAATACCTGAAAACCGGTATCTCCCGGATCAAAAAAAGTCTTCTCATCAAAAAACAGATGGGTCTTACGGTATCTCCCTACCAGGCCTGCTGGCCCCACAACCGCTGCGGCATTATAAAGATTCTCTTTCTCTCTCTCCGCCAGCCCGAAGACAATATGCACATTCTTCCTCTTCGCCAGTTCCAACATGGCCTGGCAGGTTTTCCCATTGGGGATCTCTTCGGCCAGTTTCCTTACTTCCTCTTTTGATATGAACTGATACCCCGTAGCAAAGAGCTCCGGCAGGACCAGCAGATCAGCCTTGATCTCCCAGAGATCCTCCATGGCCCTTTCCACATTGGCATCCACTTCTCCAAAAATCGGATGGCTCTGATATAACCCGACTCGCATTGTTCCCCTCTTTTTATTTTTCAATCTCTTTGTCCGGAACCGACTTTAACCTCAAGCGCAAAACCCAAACGCCTTAAACTTCCTGATTCCCAGCCCCTATCTTATCCCTTTCCGGCCCCGCCTGCCCGGACCGGTCCCTGCTCACTGGAGCCGGCTAAGAGAACGGGGACTCAAAATGTAAATACCTTATCGGCTTCGCGGGCCAACTCGTAGAGGTCGTCCATCCATCCAATGGGACAAGTGCTCGATCCCACAAGCCCATGGGATTTCATACAGACACCTCAGACATAGAAATCTCCCTCAAATTTATCTATCTGCCCCATAACGTCGTATTCATCGCTCTTGCATTGCTCAAAGAGCACACCCTTTCCCAGCATGAACACGCTTACCTCATCCCCCTTTTCCACACCCACGTTGGCAAGTCGCATGGCATTATAAATGGTCTCAGCATCATCACTCGTGATAATGAAAAGAATATTCATAGAGGAGCCTCCTTTCCGTGTTCCTTTTATCCTCCATTGTCAATCCACTTCAACAGCAGATGGCCGCTTCCCGCGTCAGTCTCCTACTCACAGGCTTGGCCTTGAGATGAAAAAAGACCTAAAGCCATTATTTATCCCTAACATAATGAAAAGGAGAGGGGAACTGCTTTATGCAGTCCGTCTCTCCCTGCTGGGGGTCTCAGTTGTAGTTGTATGCGATCAGTTCCAGCAATATGCCCCTGGCCCCGGACCATAACCTCTCCAGCCTTGGCCGAAGCCCCTGCCTGCACCAGGAGCAGGCATGCCGGGACCATAGCCCATGCCCGCACCAGGACCATGCATGCCGGGACCATAGCCTTTCCTGAATCCTCGTCCATATCCCTTGCCGAAGCCGGCATCAGGAGCGATCTTGCGTGCCTCAAGCCGGTATTCCAGGCGCTTTTCGGCCATCTTAATCCTCAATTCTCCAATCTCTCTCTGGAGGGCCTTTGCCTTATCAGGATCAGGGTCAGGTCCGCTCAAGAGCGTATTGAGTTCGCCTGCCTTTGCCCAGAGCTCATTTCTCAAGTCCCTGGTTTCATCGTAGAATTTCCGCTCAAGGGCCTCCAGTTTGCTTCTCTGCTCATCTGTAAGATTGCCGTAACCGTGGCCATAGCCCTGGCAGTATCCCGGGGGCCCACCCCACATGCGATTACCGGGACCCCATCCGGGACCGCGGGCGAACACGGGATAGGCGATTGCCGCAATTACCATGAGAACTCCGAGTACGATTGTTAATCTTTTCATTTTAAAACCTCCTTTGAAATTTTTTCCTTTGCCCCATGAATGAGCAAGTGCCGTGCCAAAGCAAAGAAAGGAGGTGTAACCGGTTGACATTAAAACTTATTTCCTACATCTGGCCTCTGTAAAGCGGATTCAGTTGCATCAATTCCCCGTAAGGTGGATAATACATACCCAGGTTTTCACCGGATAGGGACCCAACTGGGTCAAAAGTATCCACTGTTAAAAGACTCAAAAATCGAGCCGCATAAGAAGGGGCGCTGATAGGGCTTGGTATCTGGGATTGGTATCCCTTTTGCTTAATAAAATGTTCATGACCGGGAACAAAATGAAAAAAGCAGGTTGGTATGATCTTCCCCCCTGGATCATCATCGGAGCGGTAGCAATTCTGGTACCGATCTTTGTGTTTTGGGCTTTTCAAAACATTGCGAGGGAAAAGGAATTTACCACTGAGCTTTTGCTGGAAAAGGGGGCAGCCCTTATCAGGTCTTTTGAGGCAGGAGCAAGAACTGGCATGATGGGCATGATGGGCATGAATGGAACCAGGTTCCAACTCCAAAAGCTGCTCACCCAAACGGCCCAGCAGCCCGATATCCTCTATATTATCGTAACCGACATCCACGGAACCGTGCTGGCCCACAGTGACCCCGTCAGAATCGGGGGGCTCTATGCAACAGATCTTAATCTCAGGCAGGTCTCCAATTTCAGGAAAGTTCGATGGCGACAGATCTCAGGCCCAAAAGGAGCCAGGATCTTCGAGGTATATCGCCGCTTCATGCCCACAAGCAGGCCTTTTAGGCGGTTCCCGAGAGGAATGATGCATCGCATTTTCCCCCAATACCCTGTCATGCCTGGTGATAGTCGGCCCGGCCAAGGTCACATTATCTTCGTGGGTCTCGACATGCAGCCTATTGAGTCTGCAAGGAAGGCGGATACCCGGCATACCATTATTATGGCGGCCATCCTGCTCTTAATCGGCTTTGCGGGCATTGTGTCTCTTTTTCTCGCCCAGGCATATCGTTCTGCCAGAATGAGCCTGTCCAAGATAAAGGCCTTCTCCGACAGTGTGGTTGAAAACATGCCCATCGGTCTTCTTGCCACGGACAGGGATTCAAGGATTGCAGCCTTCAACCAGGCGGCCGAGACCATACTGAAGGTCTCTGCCGCCCAAGTGCTGGGGAAAAAAGCGGGCGAAGTGCTGCCGCGGCAGATTGAATGTCTGATTGAAGAAATTGATGCCTCACACAAGATTCTTCAAAAGGAGATGGACTGTCCCCTTGAAAACGGCATGATCATTCCCATGGATATAAGCGTGTCATTTCTGGAAGGGGATGACGGGACCTTCCTCGGGCATGTGATCCTGTTCAGGGACCTGAGCGAGATCCAGGACCTGAAAAGGGAGGTCGAACGAAACCAGCGCCTCGCATCCTTGGGCAGGCTGGCGGCCGGGGTCGCCCATGAGATCCGAAACCCCTTGAGTTCAATCAAGGGATTTGCCACCTATTTCAGGGACCGTTATAGGGATGTGCCGGAGGACCACAAGACGGCGGAAGTAATGATCGCCGAGGTGGAGAGATTGAACAGGGTCATAGGGCAACTCTTGGAGTTTGCAAGGCCCATGACAGTCCAGAAAAGGCCCACTTCCCTGCAATCCCTGATCCAACATTCCCTAAAAACGATCGAAAGGGATGCGCGGGCAAGAGGCATAGATATACGAACCACATTTTCGGACTCAGACCGAGATGTGGAGGTGGACCCGGACAGGATGAATCAAGTGTTTCTCAACCTATACCTCAATGCCATAGAGGCGATGGAGGATGGGGGAACTCTCTCCGTGGCCATTTCCCGGGAAGAACATCCAAAGGGCAGAATAAAGATCACCGTGTCGGATACGGGGATGGGAATCTCAAGGGCGGATCTGGATCATATTTTCGACCCTTATTTTACCACCAAACAGTCCGGTACGGGACTGGGCTTGGCCATCGTCCATAAGATTATGGAATCTCACGGTGGAGAAGTAAAGGTGGCCAGTGAACCTGGAAAGGGTACCGCGGTTTCCCTGTTTCTCCCTTCTCCCGGATAATCCTCGGTTCTCCCGGGAGTTGGTCGGGTATTTGGGGCACGTAATAACAGGGTTGCATTTGAAAAGAATACAACAAAGGGATTGCAAACGTGTGCAAAATCGGTTGGACCCTGCACTCTGTCTTTTGTTATTTCAGCAGGTTAACTGAAGGAAATCCTGTCCCTCAAGTTGAGGTTATCGATTCGGCGATTTGGAAAGAACTGCGGTCGGGGATATTTTTCTCCCTGCCTGACGGCAGGCAGGAACACCGCAATATCAGGGGAGGGGCTATAGGCAGGCCTGCCTGCCGTCAGGCAGGGGCGCACATCCCGATAGCCTTGAGACACATGCCCCCGTGTTGCCATT
>JAOZOW010000109.1 GCA_029933075.1 Deltaproteobacteria bacterium
CTTGGCATCCGGCAACCGGTGGGGGGCAGTCAGGCCTGCCTGCTGCAGGCAGGGACATTTGGATTTTGGTGATTTAATATTGTTTCCTGTTCTGGGCCTTTCCATGGAGTTTGCAGGTTGGCCAAGGTAGATGAAAGGGACGGAATGAGCAAACAAAGAGATCATTGCATCCGGTGTGGAGAGTGCTGCCGGAGTTCGAGCCCAACGCTGCAAATGGAGGACGTTCCACTTGTACTGGAAGGGATCATCGAGAGGCGCAACCTGTATACCATCAGGGTCGGGGAGCTGGTGTACGACAATGTTCGAGATGAGCTTAGAAGAGCTGGCCGGGAAATGATAAAGGTGAGGGAGAAAGGGGGAGGGCAGGCCTGTATATATTATGAGGAGGAGGAAAGGGCGTGTGCCATTTACGAACACCGCCCCGTACAGTGCGCGGCGCTCACCTGCTGGGATGTCAGCCGGTTCATGGCCGTGTACAAAGGTCCAAAGGCGAGTAGAAAGGATCTCATTCGCGATGGCGTTCTGCTGGGGTTAATTGAGGAGCACGAGAAGAGGTGCAGCTACAGCCAACTGGAGTTATGGTTGAAACAGATCGAGACCGGGGGAGCTGAAGCCGTGGAGCGCGTACTGGAATTGCTGAAGTTCGATTACCATCTCAGGCCGTTCACCGCGAAAAAGATGGAGATCGACCCTGATGAAATGGACTTCTTGTTTGGTCGCCCCTTCGTTGAAACTATCGGGATGTATGGACTGGAGGTGACAAGGCAGCCTGATGGCTCTTTCTTGTTGACCATGGCCGGTTCTTCCTCAGAGGAAGATCAGAACCGTTCCGCCTGAAGGGGGCGGGATGTCAAATGAAAGGAGGGCTGAGATTTTCAGCCCTCCTTTTTTGTCGCTATTTTGGCGAAGGCAGATTAGAAAAGCCCCTTCACCTTGCCGGTCTTGACATCCACGTCCACCTTGCGGAACGCCGGGCTGGAGCTGGTCCCAGGCATGAGACTGATGGTTCCGGCACATGGACAGAGAAACTTGGCCCCTGAGTAGATCAAGACATCCCGGATGGGAAGTATCCAGTTTTTGGGCACTCCCTTCAGGGCAGGATCATGACTCAGGCTGAGGTGGGTCTTGACCATCATGGTGGCGTAGTCGTCATATTTGGGATCGCTTTCAAGCATTTTGGCCTTGGCCTCTGCCTCAGGTGTCCACGATACGCCTTTGGCGCCGTAAACCACCTTGGCGATTTTCTCTACCCGGTCACGGAGCTTCGTTTCCAGCGGATAGAGGAACTTGAACCGCGACTTGTCATTGCAGGCCTCTTTTACGGCCTCTGCAAGCTCCACGGCCCCATCGCCGCCGTCGGCCCAGTGGGTGGAAACGGCGCAACGAGCCCCGGCCGCTTCGGCATATTTCCGGACCAGGGCGATCTCTTTCTTTGTGTCCGTATAGAACGCATTGATACAAACGACCGGGTTGATCCCGGCCTTGCGGATGGTGTTGATATGGTGGACCATATTCGGAATGCCGGCTTCCAAGAGTTTCAGGTTTTCCTTGGTATATGAGGGATCGAGCGGAATACCGGCTACCACTTTCGGGCCGCCTCCATGCATCTTGAGGGCGCGGATGGTGGTGGTAAGGACCGAAACATGAGGCTTGAGCCCGCTATAACGGCATTTTACGTTCCAGAACTTCTCGAACCCGATATCAGCGCCGAACCCGCTCTCGGTGACGTGGTAATCGAAGAGCTTCAGTCCCACGCGGTCTGCGATAATAGAGGACTGGCCCACAGCTATGTTGGCAAACGGCCCGGCATGCACCATGCAGGGTTGGTACTCGACGGTGCACATGAGGGTGGGATTGATGGTGTTCCGCATCCAGGCGGTCATGGCCCCTCCCACCTTGAGGTCCTTGGTATAGATAGGCTTGCCGGTCTTGTCAAATGCCAAGGTGATTTCATCGAGCCGCTTGCGAAGATCGGCCAGATCAGTCACGATGGACAGTATGGCCATGAGCTCGGATGATACGGCTATTCCGAATTTGGACTGCATGGTGAAGCCGTCCATACGTCCGCCCAGCCCGATCACGATATTTCTGAGCGCCTGTGCGCAAAAGTCCATTATCCAGCCGAATTCAACCCGTGTTGGGTCGATATTGAGCCTTTTCATTTTGGTCAGGCGTCTGAGCTGTTCATCGGTATAGTTTCTTTCGTGCTGCATGCGGGCGGTCAGGGCCACCATGGCAAGATTGTGGGCATTCATGATATCATTGATATCTCCGGTCAGGCCCATTGAGAACTCCGTCATGGGGATGAGGAGGGCATTTCCACCCCCGGCAGCGGTTCCTTTGATATTCATGGTGGGGCCACCCGAAGGCTGTCGAAGAGCGCCTCCTACATTGAGCCCTATCTTCCCCATACCTTCCATGAGCCCACAGGAGGTGGTGCTTTTCCCTTCACCCAGCGGTGTCGGAGTGATGGCCGTCACCTCGATGTATTTCCCGTCCTTTTTCTTGCCCAGGCGATTCATGATTTTCATAAAATCCAGCTTCGCGAGTCGGCCGTATGGGATGAGCTCATCCTTTTCCAATCCCAACTTTTCGCGCCACTCGTCCGGAGTGGGCATGTTCTTTTCGGCCGCTTCAGAAATTTGCCAATCTTTCATTTTGACTGCGTTGTATGCCATGTGTCCAGTCCTCCTTCTATGGTGTATTTTTTCGGTTGTGAATCCTTTGCCCTCCAAAAATGATATGCGCTGGGAATTTCAGGCCAAATTTCAACCTCACTTGCCTATCACAAAAAAAAGTGAGCGTCAAGAATTATCATGTTACATAATTCACAAAAACATGCCTCCCCGGGCCTCCGCCGCGGCTGACAAGGCAGGCGGAAAGCAGGGGCGCATATATAGCTCTCTTTGGGAGTGCATACCATATGGCCAGCAAGTAGCGTACTTGCTGTTGGGAAATGGCTATAAAAAGGGCATAAAGTCTTTCTTCGATATGAACCATTTTTTGTTTGAAGCTTTTTGACAGGGTGGTATGTTTTTAAGAAAAAGGGGGTATGTGATGCAAGCAGACAAAAAGACAGGCTTTGTAGGGGCAGGCAATATGGCCACGGCCTTGATCAAGGGGCTTATTGAAAGCGGTGTCTACCTGCCGGACCGATTGGTGGCATCTGACAAGGACCGGGGGAAACTCAAAAGGCTTCAGTCGGAATATGGCATAAAAGGTGCTGATTCCAATGCAGAAATGATCCGCGAGTGCTCCATTGTGTTGCTTTGTGTAAAGCCTCAGAATATGCGAGAGGTCCTCAAGGAGATAAAAGAGGTCATCCATAAGGATCACTTGATCATCTCCATTGCAGCGGGGATCCCCCTTGGCATGATCGGCGGCGTCCTTGGCCCGGGATTGCCGCTTATTCGGGTGATGCCCAATACCCCGGCCTTGGTCCAGCAGGGTGTCAGCGCATTAGCACGAGGAGACCATGCAACCCCTGAACATATGGAGGAAGCACGCAGGATTTTTGGTGCGGTGGGGGATACGGTGGACGTGAAAGAGGAATTGATGGATGCAGTCACCGCCCTTTCCGGGAGCGGCCCGGGCTATGTCTTTCGCATCATGGAATGTATGGTAAATGCCGGGGTTTCCGTGGGTCTTGAAGAGGAGACCGCCCTCCGTCTCGTGGTACAGACGTTCTTGGGGGCGGCCTATCTTGCCAAGGACTCCACGGAATCTCTTGCCTCTCTGAGGCAGATGGTTACCTCCCCCGGGGGAACCACTGCAGCAGGCCTGGCCACCTTTGACAAAATGGGGCTGAAGGAGATGGTCGCATCAGCCATAAAAGCGGCATGGGAAAGATCGGTGGAATTAGGGAAAGGCGTTTAAATGGCTGACTGCCGGGCAAAGGTTGATAGGGTCCTGAAATATTTCCTTCCGGCCACCATGTAGGTGTCGTTATGCCCTGCCCGGCTTATGGGATAGAAGTACTTGGGCGGCGTAGCAGCATGGTAAAGCTTGCGGCCCATGGAAAAGGGGACGATTTCGTCCGCCTCGCCATGGATGATGAGTTTGGGAGCGTTGATTCTGCTGATCTTGGCCATATTGTTATAGTGGGGCGGCAACATGAACGATAAGGGCATGAAAAGCGGCAGGGACTTGGCCATTTCCTTCGTTGATGTGAAAGCGCTTTCGATGATCAGACATTTCACCTCTCTATGGAGGGCTATTTCAATAGCCACTGCTGCGCCAAGGGATCTTCCGAAAACAACGATTTTTTTAGGCACTATCCGCCTGTGAGCGGTCAGAAAATCGTAGGCCGCCAGCCCGTCCTGGTAAAGGCCTTGCTCCGAAGGCCTGCCTTTACTTCTACCATAGCCCCTGTAGTCAAAGATGAAGACTTGGAGTCCGTGGTCCAGGAGCAGTTTTACGTTTTCGAGGCGATGGGAGATATTCCCGGCATTGCCGTGGCAGAAGAGCATTAAAGGGGCATCCTCCTTGAGTGGAAAAAACCAGCCGTGAAGCTTGGTACCGTCTTCTGCCAGAAAAGAGATCTCCTGGTGCATTAGCCCAAAGCTGCTGGGCACAGCCTCGAAACGGGCTTCCGGATAAAAGATGAAGAAATTTTCCACCTGCCTGTAAAAAATCCGGAAACAGAGAATCAGCAGAAGAACAATAAGGATCAGATAGGGTCCTTTGATCGGCATAGAGATGATCCAGGCTGTTTTTCCGTGTTTCACGGCGCCGGTGTGTCAGTTTTTCTGCATGAGGTGGGTTACGGCCTGTTCAAGGCCGTCGATGGTCAGTTCGAACATGGGGAAGATTTCCTGGATGATGCTGATAGTGCGTGTGTAAGGCCATTCTTCTTTCATCCTGGGATTAAGCCAGGCCGAGTGCGGAAAGGTCTCAGCAATGAATTGCAGCCTCTCATAGCTTGGCTTCCCGGAGCGCTCCTCCACATGGATGGAGCCGTCGGTTGCCATGAGTTCATAAGGGGCCATGCTTGCATCACCCACGATGATGAACCGTGTATCCGGATCCAGTCGGGCCAGTTCAGCCACCTTGAAAGGCTTTCTGATTCTTGGGGGGTCCTCCCAAAGGTAATCATAGATAGTGTTGTGGAAAAAGAAGGTCCTTAACTCTTTGAACTGGGCCCTGGCATGATTGAAAAGGGTTTGGACTACCTCTACATAGGGCTCCATAGACCAACCACCGTTATCAATGGCGAGAATCACCTTGAGTCGGTCTTTGAGACTCCGCTCAAACACGATCTCAATCTCCCCGGCATTTTTCATGGTCTGATAGATGGTTTCATCAATGTTCACCACATCCTTTGGCCCGACCGGAACCATGTGGCGCAATCGTTTGAGGGCTTCTCCGATCTGTGCCTGGGTGAGTGGTCCCTCCTGAGAATAGTCACGGTACCGACGGTCCAAGGCCACTTTGACCGCCGATTTGTTCATGGAGACACCGCCGACCCTCATGCCTCCCGGGTGAAATCCCGAGTGCCCCACCGGAGAGGTCCCCCCCGTCCCGATCCATTTGCTACCGCCATGATGTTCCTCGGTTTGTTCCTTTAATCGGTCAAGGAAATACTGAAGCAATTCGTCCGGGCTCAATTTGTTGAGCTCTTCTTCGTCAATCCCGAGGGCCTCGGCCATCTCGCGGGGATTCTTCAGCCACTGGTCCAGCATGGCCCTGGCTACCTCGTCCAACTCAAAGGCATCCGGTTCTTTCAATTCGGCGCCTTCAAAGTGGTGGGCGAAGACCTGGTCGTAGAGATCAAAGTACCGTTCGCTCTTAACCAGGATTGCCCGGGCAGCAGTGTAGAAGTCATCCAGAGAGGTGATAAGCCCCATGCTGAGAGCTTTCTGGAGTCTCAGAAAGGAGGTGGGAGATACCGGAATGCCCACCTGTCTCAGAAGGTAGAAGAAATCCGTAAACATTTCAGCGGGTCCTCAACCTTGGTCATATCCTCATGCGGGAGACCGCATTGCGGGCGATGGTATAATCGGGACTTTTTTTGAAAAGGACCCCCAGGTATGGGATCTCTCCCTTGATCAGATCCTTGATCCTGAAATCGGGGTCCGCTTTTAGCGCCCGGATCCAGTTGATCAGTTCCCTGGTGGCAGGCTTTTTTTCAATGCCGCGAAACTCTCTCATTCGGTAAAAGGCCCTTATGGTGTGCTCCAGTAAGTCCTTGCTGATATCGGGAAAATGGGCTTCAATAATTTTTCTCATCATTTTAGGTTCGGGGAATGCAATATGGTGAAAATTGCACCGGCCCAGAAAGGGGTCGGACAGATCTTTCTTGGCGTTAGAAGTGATGATGATCACCGGACGGTATTTTGCCTTGACGGTCTTGTCGATCTCGATGATATCAAATTCCATCTGGTCCAGGACGTCCAACATGTCGTCCTGGAAGTCAGTATCGGCTTTGTCTATCTCGTCAATCAGCAGTACCACCCTTTCATCGGAAACAAAGGCCTGCCCGATTTTTCCCATCCTGATATAGTCTTCTATCCTGCTGACATCCCTCGTGGAATCGCCGAATCTACTGTCATTCAGTCTCGTGAGGGTATCGTACTGATACAGGGCGTCGACCAGTTTCATGCTCGACTTGACGTTCAGAACGATTAATTTCATATTCAGGGCCTCTGCAATTGCATGGGCCAACATGGTCTTACCCGTGCCCGGTTCACCTTTCAGAAGAAGAGGCATTTCCAGGGCCATTGAGATGTTCACTATTTGTGCCAGTTCCTCGTCCAGCACATATTTTGATGCGCCGGTAAATTTCCTAATGGGGCTTTCTGTGTTCATTTGTTTGCTCCTTGAAAGATATGAAAGTTTTCCTTTGATCGCACGGAACATAGGACAATGGATAATTAAACTTAAGTTTTTAACCTAATCATTTTTCCGGGTGCGTCAACATAAATTATCGGAGGGTTTCTGTCAAATCCGCATTTTGAGAAAAGGTTTTAGGTTCACCTGA
>JAOZOW010000110.1 GCA_029933075.1 Deltaproteobacteria bacterium
TTCCGCGAAAGCAAAATTAGCGCACACCATAATTACCTGGTGAACGACATGCTGACACCCGGTTTTGTCATCGGAGACCCTGGTTCAGAAAAAGGATTCTATTTCCTGGCCGATTTTGTACTTCCGGGAGAGAGTACAGCACGAATTTCCGCGAGGCTCCTGGCCGAGAATGGAGATCTGTTAACGGAATTGAAATGGAGCCGCCTGGGTAAAAACCCCTCAGGGTGTCTGTTTCAGTCCTTGTCGTCAGGATTCAAAGTGTTAGCTCCATCATCGGGTGAACCGATTCTGGAAGTCCGTACGGAGCAGTACGCCAACGGGTATCTCACCCGGATAAGGGGGCGGTTCTTTGATGAAAATGGACGCCTTCGTGTGGAACCCCACGGGGACAGCATTCGAATACACGGAAGAGTAAAGTAGTATGTGCATTAATTCACTCCGATAAGGAACAGATCGTGAAAGATCCCAAGATCACACCTCCTGCCTGTGAAATAATCACCATCGGAAGCGAACTTCTCCTGGGGCAGATCATGGACACCAACACTGCCTACCTGGCCCGGAAGTTGAGCGAGATGGGGGTGAGGATCCTGTTCCGGACAGCGGTGGGCGATCACCTGGACGAGATTGTGGAGGTCATCGACCGGGCGGTTCAGAGATCTGACATGGTGATAACCACAGGTGGGCTCGGACCCACCCTGGATGACCTCACCCGGGAGGCCGTCTCACGGGTAGCGGGGGTGGGACTGGAATTCAGACAGGATTTGATGGACCAGATCGAGGCACTCTTTAAGCGTGTGGGCTACCGAATGCCCGACAATAATCGCCGGCAGGCCTTTGTGCCTGAAGGAAGCAGGAGCGTGCCCAATCCGGTGGGCACGGCCCCGGCATTCATCAAGGAGGTGAAGGGAAAGCCGATCATCTGCCTCCCCGGGGTGCCGAGAGAACTGGAATACCTGTTGGTCCGTGAGATCATGCCCTGGCTCAGAGACAGGTTCAACCTGCCCGATCACGCCTTCACCTACCGCGTCCTCAAGGTGGTGGGCATTGGGGAAAGCAAGGTGGACCAGATCCTCGGTGACCTCATAAGACCTGGCGAAAACCCCGAGGTGGGCCTCCTGGCCTCCATGGGGGAGATAAAGATTCGCATTGCGGCCAGGGCCGGGGATACGCAACAAGCCGAGTCCATCATTGAGCCCGTTGAGGAAGAAATTCGAAGACGACTTGGAGACAAAATATTCGGCCAGGATGAAGAGACCCTTGAAAGCGTGGTTGACTCGATGCTGGAACAACGGGGGTTGACCCTTGTCATACTGGAGACATTCACCGGCGGAACGATCGCCTTGCGTTTTCACAGGATCCCTTCGCCGCATATAATGGAAAGCCGCGTGGTCCCCCTGCCGGTCCGCTTGACTTCCTTGCTGGGAAATGAGGGTGACGGCAAAAGCGACACCCGGAAGATCGCCGGGGCGTTCCGGGACAGGAGCGGGGCAGGCGCCGCGCTCGCTGTCGTGGGGTTTCCGGAGAAAAAGGGCGGGCAGTATTATCTCAAAGGCAACGCAGCAGCGGTACTCCCGGGAGGGGAAAAGGTTTTTTCATGGGAGATGGGGGGTGATCTTCCGACCCTCCAGCAGCGGGGGGCCGTGATCGGCCTGAATACTTTGAGATTGGCATTGATGGACCGGAATTAGTCCCTGAGCCATCTATCACACTTGTCGGTAGGGTCCCATGGTACATGTTGTCAATACTATCGTTCCCGTGTTTGCCATCATTGTTCTGGGGTGGGCGCTTCGCTCCAGGAAGTTTCTGGCACCCGACCTCATCAATCCCCTCAACAGACTGGTCTATTATCTGGCGATCCCCGCGATGATTTTCAGAGAGGTGGCGCACGCCTCCTTCCAGGCCAACTTTGATCCGTTGCTTCTTGCAGGCACCATGGCCCCGCTTGTTATTATATTTTTCGGGGCGCTCGGCCTGATTCGAGTCTATGCTATCCCCCGCGGGCAATCAGGTACCTTTATGCAGAGCGCGTTTCATGGGAATCTGGCCTATATCGGCCTTGCGGTATGCTATTATTTTCTCGGGAAAGGAGGATTTGCCTCTGCCAGCATTTTAGCGGGATTTCTCATGCTCCTGCAAAACCTGCTTGCAGTAATCGGCCTACAGCTCTTTTCGGACAGGAATAGGGCCCGACATGGGGTCTGGTTTTTCATCGGCAAGATCGTCGGGAACCCGGTCATCCTTTCAGCGCTTGCCGGCATAATCTTTTCCGTGTGGCAAGTCCTGATCCCGGAGGTATTTGATAGGGCTCTTAAGATAATAGGCGGTATGGCACTGCCCCTCGCTCTCCTTGTCATAGGGGCATCGCTCTCCTTCGATCTCGTCAAGTCCCACCTGCGCCTGGGCATCACCGCCGGCCTCCTGAAACTCCTCGGTCTCCCGGCCCTTGGGCTTTTGCTATACCAGGCCCTGGGGATCCCTTCCGGCAAATTTCTGCCGGGCATAATTCTCTTGGCCGCCCCCACGGCAACCCTTACCTATGTAATGGCGGGTGAGATGAGCGGCTCCACGGATCTCGCTTCAGCCGCCGTCTCTTTGAACACTCTACTGAGCGCCGCCACCTTTATCTTCTGGCTTGTCCTGCTCGCGTGATCAATTTTTAAGGGCGCGCGACCCCCGGCATCTATCCGACCCTGATGTAGAAGCGGGTAAAACCCTCATCGTCCTTTTCGCCCAGGTATTCGTGGCCTCCCCGTTTCGCAAAGGCTCGCATGTCATTGGTAGCTGGATAATGTCTTCATCTGACCGGACAGGTCCGGAAGCCTGAAGTCAGGCCCCATGGGCCCGGCTTCGACTTCCCTCTGGCATCCGGGGGTGAAAAAAAGCATTCGGGTCGCACCAGCAGTCGGGGACTAAATAAAAAGCTGTATCCTGCTGTCTGCCGCCTCATCCAGAAATGTCGCCACGCCTGCGTAACTGAGATGCGGATACTCGATCATTTCCTCCCTCTTGAAGCCCATTAGGTCCATGGACATTTCACAGATGACGATTTTCACACCCAGTTCTCCTGCCATTTCAATCATTTCATCAAGACTCGGCACATTCTTTTTCTTCATGAGGGACTTCATCATGGCGGTACCCATGCCGCCCATATTCATCCTCGAAAGTTTGACCCCTCCGGTCCCTTTGGGCAGCATCTTTTCGAACATTTTTCCCATCATGTCCTTGCCTCCCGCCTTTTTCCCCCTGTCCCTGAGGATCGGGGTCCCCCAGAATGTAAAAAACATGACAACCTCCATATCCATGGCCGCGGCCCCGGTTGCGATCACCAGGGCCGCCAGGGCCTTGTCCAGTTCGCCGCTGAATACGATAATCGAAACCTTGTCCTGGGGGACGGCCTTTTTGAGCGACTCAAATTCTTTCTCAAATTCCGAAAACCGGGCCTCAAGGGCCTCCATTTTATCCGGATGCTCATGGGCTGAAAGATCCGATGTCTTTGCGGTATTTTCTTTCATTTTAATATCCTCCTCGAATATTTATGTTAATAGTATGAACAAATAATACAAATTAATGCCTTCCTCCCGCACCTTGTCAGGGCTTAATCACTGCTTTAGGTCAATTGGGCCTTTACGGCCTCCATGGCAGAGCGGAGCAGTTCCAGGTGGGAAAGCACACGCTTTCGTTCCTCAGGGCTAAGCTGAAGGAGTATCTTACGGTGGATTTCGGTGTGAAACGCCTCTATCTGGGCAGACTTTCTTCGTCCCTCCGGGGTCAGGCTGATCAGCCTGACTCTGGCATCCTTTGGGTCTTCCATGCGTTCGACAAGCCCTTTCGATATAAGATTGTCAATGATCTTGGTCACGCGGCTCTTGGCCACATCAAGGCCCTGTGCGATGCCCTTCACGGTCAGGTAGCGCTCACCCTGGAAGAGCATCAGGCACTTCAGTTCGGAGTAGGGCAGGCCCAGTTTCTGAGATTCATAAAAGCGCCGATCCTCGCAGCATTTCAGCGTTTCGTTAATGAGCCCCTGGAGACGATGGGTCTGATAGCTGAGGAGCTCGAAATTCGTCTTGCCGGCAGGTTGATTCATAGTGTGAACAAATTAAACCTCAAAATGACCATTGTCAAGAAAATTTTTCCTCAACGATTTTGGCCTTGAGGGAAAATAAAAGGGAGGCTAATGTTTTAAGTGAAACATGTAATTCTCCATGTGCAGGAGTCGGGAACATGGGTGAATTGATGGAATGCATGTGCCAGGAGTGCGGGATATCCCATATTATAGATCTGGAGACCATTTCTCTGGAAGACTTCGAAGGTGGCGGCGGAAAACTGGTAAGCAACCTTTTTTGTTCGGAATGCGGGGGTCAGCTCGTCCTGAATAAAAAGGCGGGGGAGGAGCCCAATTATCGCCTGAAGTAATTTTCAAGCGAAGTTGGAGCGGTAGAGGTTCCAGATTTCCGCTTCTTCATCCTCATGCAGGAGGCGGACAGGCCTTACCCCCATTTTGCAAAGATAGTTGGGAGACGTCCCGTAAAGTCTGCAGATAAAAGGGCGTACGGGATAGATGGCGCATCCCCCTTCTGATACGTAGGGACAACTATTATCCCGACGCCGTCCCGGCCTTATGCCCTGTTTTTTGATATATGCCCTGATCCTCTTTTCCTCCAATTCCGTGCGAGAGGGTGCGCCGATGCTCCGGCAACATTCCGTGCACCCGGGCAAACATTGGAAGTCGGGCAAAAGGGCATAGATGTCTTCAAGATCCATATGGAACTCCATCCGTGGGGCATGATCATATAATGCGGGCCTTGATCCGGCGGGCCGTTTCCTGTGCGGTTTCCTTAACCCGTCGGTGATCCGCTCTGCTTTGAGGTGCGCCAGCGAGGGATGTGCAAAGGCGGCTCCCCTGGCGGAGCGGCCCACCTGCCGGCAGGAAGGAAAAAGGGGAGTGGTATGGAAGCGGTCAAGCCGGGCTTTACTTGTCCGCCTTTTCAGGGAATCCTTTGCTGTAAAGCTCTATATAGCCGTCTCTCAGGGCGGCGCTCGCCTCAAAGACGCTCTTTTTATATTCTTGCTCTTTAATATTGGTGAGCCGGAATTGACTGATATCACTGCTTGAGCGAATCAGGGCGCCTGCGGGGATCATGGTGTGGGAAGGAATGGTCGAGCGGGTGATGATGGCTCCGATACCGACCCAGACCTCATCCTCGAGGGTGGAGCTGTAGATGGCAGCGCGCAAGGCAATAAAACAACCTGCGCCCACTTCGCACGGACCATGAATGATCACGCCGTGGGCGATATTCGCACTTGTGCCGATCTTCACCATGGTTCCGGCCCTGGCATGGATAATGACACCATCCTGGATGTAGGATTCTTCTTCGATGATGACAGGATGCACCTTTCCTTCCCTGTCCACCTCGTCCGCTCTGATCACCGTCTGGGGGCCCACATACACCCTCGGGCCGATATGCACGTTGCCCATAATCTGGGCACTGGGATCCACAAACGCAGTTGGATCGATTTTCGGCCAATCCCCTATGGGGTTCGGACGTATTCCGCTCTGTTCATAGGGCTTGTTCATTTAAACCTCCTGTCCTTAAATCCTCCCCGGTCGCAATAAAGACCACGGGTAGGGAGGCGCGGTGCGTTCAATTTAGGTATCGAAAAAGATCCCGGTTGTAAAGCATAGAATGAGGACCCCCGGAGCCTTTTACCCACCAGAGCGGTTCAGGACTTTCAATTCCTCTTTGATGATTGACAGGGCCTTAAAAAAATGATCCTTCTCGGCCGTAAAGGCCGCTGCCGAAGGATGACCCCCGCCTGTGAGAATTACAGCCCTCTGCCTGATTCCATGGATTAAATCCACCAGGTTCACCTGGCAGTCTTTGCCCGTCCTCAGCTCGCAGTAAAAGCGATTTTTCCATCTCTGCCATATCCCGATAACCAGTGTCGGGTATTTCCAGCGCAACCCCGAGGCGATGAGCCCGCAAAGGCGCATCTTGCTCTCCACCCTTTTGAGGACAAAGCCGGGGCGTTCCAATCTCCTGATCTCAGCCTCAAGCCGCATGCTGAGCCATTCTTTTTCATTCTGAATGAGCCTGTGGATGTTTTCCAGTATTTCATATTCCTTCATGTTCAAAGCCGCATCAATGTGGGCATTTCCTCGCTCCCCGAGTTTTATGAGAAACTCCAGGGCGTAATGGGTGGTGTTCATATCCTGAACGAGAAAGCTGGCATGGACCCTCCTGGCGATCTCTTTGAGTCTTTCCCGCTTCGATTCATCCTCCGGTTCGCGGAAAAGAGAAACCCTGTCAAGCCATGACTCCGTAAAGAGAGCCATGAAAAGCACATCCTTTTCAAACCGAGAGCTTTCGCCCAGGAGCTCCCAGGCAAACAGGGCGGTGGGGAAGGCCTCGGCCTCCTCCAGGATGACGGGGTTGATGTACAGCACGTTGTTCATTCCCTGACATACATCGCACAGGCCTGGATGATGATGGTCATAAATGAATACCTTCCCGTGATGACCTAACCCCTCGATGAGTTCAGGGCGGTTGTAAACGGGCATGTCCAGAAAGATGGTGAGCTCCGGCCGCAGGCCCATGATATGGCGCTCGGCCTTGAGGAAGTCAAAATCGGGCGTGGGGATCCAGTAAAAGCGTATGGGGCCCCCGATCAATTTTTGCAGGAAATAAGCGCTGCAGCAGCCGTCCCCGTCTCCATGATAGGCGATCAGGGTTTCTCCATGTCTCCCGGAACCCCTGCCTGAAATCAAGAAGTCCCGCGCCTGTGCAAGCAGCTGTTTGTCAAAAAAACCCACGGCACCATCCCTTTCACTGCCCACGGCAATTCCCGTCAGGCCCAAGCGTATATCGGCCCGAAGGGTTTGTAAAGGCGAGAACCCCCATACCCACCCCGAAAGTCGCATCCGGAAAGGCATTATCCCT
>JAOZOW010000007.1 GCA_029933075.1 Deltaproteobacteria bacterium
CAATAAAAAAGCGGTTGGACTTTGAGGCCTCTGCAACTGGGCCACCCATCATTCGCTCTCCTTTTTCCATGAAAAATTACTGGTCTGCAAATGATCTCCTATCGATATGATGTCCTTCTTTTTTCGGCTTTTCCATTCACAGGGCATTAGGACGTTAAGTTCACCCATAAAAGGGTCAATTTGTTGACAGGTTACTTCGTATCGGCCCGCCACAAAAGTGAAAAAATATCCCATCTATTTAGAATCATGCGAAAAATTGATCCGACCGCACCTGGCATGCTTCGTGCAGAGATACTCAAACAGGCGAGAGTACATTTTCGAGCGGGACACCGGGAAAAGGGAGTGAACGACAATGATACTAAAACGGCTACTTGGTGAGATAATGGAAGAAATGGGATTCGTCACCCGGGCCCAGCTTGAACGGGCCCTGAGAAGACAGCGTGGGATGTACGGTAAAGACCCATTGCCAGAAAACCTGTCACGTACACAGCTGGTCGCTGAAGCCCGGCAGAGTGCGGACAGCACACCTTTGCTTGGTCAGATCCTGAGGGATATGGGATTTGTCACAGACAAACAGCTCGAGGAAGCGCTTAAGCTCCAGGATCGAAGCATCGAGATCTACAGATCCCTTGATAGTGAGAAGCTGGGCAGGGCCATAGAGATTGGGTCTTTGATCAACTCCACATTGAACCTCGGGGAAGTGCTCTCTATTATCATGAAAAACGTGAGAAGGGTAATCCACGCGGTAGGAAGCACTCTCATGCTCCTTGATGATGAAACGGGAGAGCTGGTATTCAGCGTACCTACCGGGCCGAAGGCCGAAGGTCTCACGGACATGCGTCTTCCCCGAGATAAAGGGATCGCCGGGTGGGTTGCCCAACATGCATTACCAGCTCTTGTTCCTGATGTGAGCAAGGATCCAAGATTTTATCCGGAGGTGGACAGGAGAAGCGGCCTGACCACAAAAACCGTCCTCTGCGTCCCCCTGAAAGCCAGAGGAAGACTGATAGGGGTCCTGGAAGTAATCAACAAGGTAGACGGCACTCCTTTCAACGAAGAGGATGCGCTACTGCTCAGCATATTCTCCTCACAGGCCGCATTGGCAATCGAGAATGCTCGGCTGTACAGTGAACTTAAAGATCAACTGGAGAAGCAAAGGATGGCCGAGGAAGGAAAAAGGAAGCTGGAAGCGGAACTCAGGCAAGCCCAGAAAATGGAAGCCATTGGCACCCTTGCCGGGGGCATAGCACATGACTTCAACAATATCCTTTCTGCCATCTACGGCTATACCCAGCTTGCCCTGATCCAAGTGGAGGGACAGGAGGGGGCTAAAACCAAGCTCAATGAGGTATTGAAGGCATCCGACCGAGCCAAAGAGCTGGTTAAGCAGATCCTCACATTCAGCAGACAAACCGAGCAGGAACTAAAGCCGCTGAATGTCACTACCGTAGTCAAAGAGGTCCTGAAATTCCTGAGGGCCTCCCTGCCCACCTCCGTGGAAATCCGGCAAGATATCCGGATCAATTCAGGTCTGGTACTCTCAGATCCCACGCAAATTCATCAGGTCCTTATGAATCTATGCACCAATGCGGTACAGGCGATGAAGGAGGAGAAAGGCGTGCTGGAGGTCAACATTGAGGAAGTGGAACTCGATATTGAGGATGTTGCGGGTCAACCCGATCTTGTTCCTGGTCCTTACATTAAATTGAGCGTAAAAGATACCGGCCACGGTATAGATCCTGCCAATATGGAGCGCATCTTTGATCCCTATTTCACCACTAAGAAAAAAGGTGAAGGGACCGGTTTAGGGCTTTCGGTGGTGATGGGAATCGTCAAAAGCCATCACGGGATGATCAGAGTGGAAAGCAAGCCTGGCAAAGGAAGCGCTTTTGATATCTTTCTCCCCAAGATCCAAAATGCCGTTCCGGTAGAGACTGAGGAGAAAACACTTCTGCCCGTGGGCAATGAGTGTATTTTGATGGTTGACGATGAGGAAGTGCTGGCAAAAATGGGACAGGAAATGCTCGAGCATCTCGGTTATCGGGTGGTGGTTAGAACCAGCAGCATAGAGGCGCTCGAGGCGTTCCGCGCCAACCCTGAACGCTTCGACCTTGTACTGACGGACAGGATCATGCCCCAGATGACCGGATTCAACCTTGCGGCTGAATTGAGGGAGATCCGGCCCGATATCCCTATCATCCTCTGCACGGGGTTCAGCGACACCAATGTGATGAAAAGCATAAAGGCGATGGGTATCAATGAAGTGATCATGAAGCCGGTCCTGCTGGACGATCTTGCAAGGACCATCAGGGAGGTCCTGGATGCAAACAACCAGGGAAGATCGGGCGATTCGATCTCAGTTGCCAGAGATCACAAAAAGACCCCGACCTCCTTTCAAACATCCAAGGCCATATCTGCCCAAAATATAGACTCTAATCCCTAAAAGATGCCCATTTGGTGGAGGTAGTGATAGGTCACAATCCCCACGCTGGTAGAAAGGTTCAGGCTTCGAACCTTGCCCCAGATGGGGATTGCATAGCAGGGGAGACTATCGCGGATGCCCGGCGGAAGACCCCTGGTCTCCGGGCCAAAGAGGAGAAAATCGCCCCGCCTCACACGTGCTGCAGTATAAAGCTCGGAGGCATGGCGGCTAAACCCTATGATCCTTGCGTTCTTCTCTTTTTGCTCCAAAAGTGCTTCGTAATTCGTATGGTGACGTATATCCACCTCGGACCAGTAGTCCAGGCCAGCACGTCGTAGATGCCTGTCGTCCACCCTGAACCCCAGGGGATGTATCAGGTGAAGTCGGACCTCCGCCGCCGCGCACAGACGTGCAATATTCCCGGTATTCGCCGGAATTTCAGGCTCATAGAGAACCACATGGAGCGCAGGGGCGTTGATAGTCCGATGCCTGATCTTTGTGATATCGCGTGTCATGCAACCTTTTCGAAGACAGGCTGGGAGTCTCAGGTTCACCTTTCATTCGACAAAGGGTCTGAGTGCGCCACAGTCGGGGCATTGCCAGTTGACGCCGCTACAGGTAAACCCCCAGAGATTCTCCTCCATACACGCATTGCAAATCTGAAATCCGCAGGGGCAGGTCCAACAGTAAGGCTGGTGCTTTCCGCAGCAGCTACAGATATAAGTCTTTTTCCTGCGCTTTCTCCCCCCTGCGATCCGCTTGTCTTTTCCCGAACCCATTCCTATCCCGTTAGTGCGTCCTACGAGGTTTCACCAGGAAATTAGTTTAGACTTCAATCATCGGAATAGGCTCATCCTGCTCGCTTATGACGATTTTTACCCTCTCCAGACTGCAGCAGCTGTGGAGGGCTTTCAATGCCGCACTGTAGGCCTTTTCGGGATGATTGTTTATTTTACTGAGGTGTGCAATGACCACGCAATCCAGCCCTTCATGGTAAACGGAGCGGAGCAGCTCAGCACCTTGGATGTTTGAAAGGTGGCCCTCTGCCCCTTTGATTCTCCTTTTTATATCAAGAGGATAGGGGCCATCTTCAAGCATCGCGGGGTCGTAGTTGAACTCCATAACCAGGGCCTGGCACTCCCTTAGGACATTCTCCACCAGATTGGTGCTTCGCCCGAGATCGGTTGCCAGCCCGATTCTCTTGTCGCCAGAAGAAATGACAAGTCCGAAAGGATCAGCAGCATCGTGGCATTTGGTAAAGGGGTGCACCGTGAGGCCGTTGATACTGAAAGGCTCACCATTCTGGATGATGACTGTTTGAGCCAGAGGGCCGAGGGTCTTGACCCCTTTTTCCAAAGTCCTCCGGTTGGTATAGATCGGCAGGCCAAAGCGCCTCGCCACAGGACCCGCTCCCTTGATATGGTCTGAGTGTTCGTGGGTAATAATGAGGGCATCCAGTCTCCCCGCCTCCACTCCAACGGATTGAAGTCGTCTTTCGATCTCCCGGCAACTCAAGCCGGCATCCACAAGGATGCTCGCCGTCTCTGTTTCCACATAGCATGCATTTCCACCGCTGCCCGAGGCCAATACAGAAAATTTCATTGAGATATCCTTGTTACGCGCTTGCAACAGTAATGAATCGGGCCTGCGGCCCGATTCTTAACTGATCCCCGTATGACCGAACCCACCCTCTCCTCTGGACGTGGCATCGAGGTTTTCCACCTCTACAAGCTCAGCCCTGCAAACCCTGGAAATGATCATCTGTGCAATTCGGTCTCCCCTCCTTATTGTGAACGGCTCACTGCTCCAGTTGACCAGAATTACGCCGATCTCCCCCCTGTAATCCGAATCAACGGTGCCAGGGGAGTTCACCATCCCGATGCCATGGCGAAGGGCAAGGCCGCTCCTCGGTCGTATCTGTGCCTCATAGCCCGGCGGGATGGAAACGGCCAGACCCGTTGGCACAAATCTTATGTCACCCGGGTTTATGACCAGCGTCTCATGGAGGCTTGCCCTGATATCCATACCTGATGAACCGTCCGATTCGTAACGCGGCAAAGGCAGATCATCATTGCCCGCAACACGCCTGACCTTAATCAATACCTTTTCCACACCCAAACCTCGCATCCGACCTGACCCGTAACCCGCATGGTCCAAACCCCTTACCTTTCCAATTCTCTTCCGGACAAGTTGGGGATTTATAACGATTTAACAGAGGGGCCCTGGTTCGCACAGGAAATACAGGATTCTATGAGCTCTCCAGGTGCAAGCAACCCTTGTCGATCTCCTCTTCTCTGAGGGGGCCAAGGCTGGCAAGGGAAACCCTATCGTGCCGGAAGGTATCAATTGCCACATGAATCACATCATCCACCGTGACACGCTCCAGATTGGAGACCAGCTCCTCGCAAGGGACATGTCGTCCAAAAACAAACTCGTTTTTGGCAAGGCGCATCATCCTGTTGTCTGCGCTTTCCGAGCCTAAGTAAATGCCTCCTATTAGGTGATCCCTTGCCGTGTCCAGTTCGGAATCCGACACCTCTCCCCTGTTGACCCTTTTAATCTCCTTCTGGATTATCTCCAACACAGGGTTCACATTTTTCCGATCAGTGGCCACATAAACGCCCAGAAGGCCGGTGTCCAGATAAGAGGTCATGAACGAGTAGACCGAATAAGCCAGACCTCGCTTCTCCCTAATCTCCTGGAAGAGCCGAGAACTCATATTGCCGCCCAAAATGGTATTAAGTATGGCGGCTGCAAACCTCTTATCGTCTGATAATGAGGGTGCCTCTCCTCCTATGCAAAGATGCACCTGCTCCAAATCCTTGAACTGCGCTATAACTCCCGGAGTTGAGCGGGGAGCGGTCCGCCGGGAAGCGACAGGCCCCTTGCTCAAGGGCTCGAACAACGGCTTAAAATAGGCGACCAAGCTGTCATGCTCGACGTTGCCTGCCGCCACGACTATAATTCTATCCGGGACATAAAATCGGTGGATATACTGGAGAATGTCCTTCTGCTGGATGGCAGAGACCGTTTCATTGGTCCCCAGCACCGACATGCCGATGGGATGATTCATCCAGAATTGTTGATTGAAAAGCACGTGGATATTGTCATCAGGGGTGTCCTCCACCATGCTGATCTCCTGGAGGATCACCTGCCGCTCAAGCTCCATGTCTTCGGGATTGAAAGTGGAATTTAGAAAAATATCGGAAAGGATATCTTCCAGAATCGGGAGATGCTTTCCAAGCACCCTCCCATGGAAGCATGTATGCTCCTTGCCGGTGAAGGCATTCGAAAGCCCCCCGATCGCATCCAATTCCTTGGCGATCTGGAGGCTGGTCCTGGTGCGGGTCCCCTTGAATATCATATGCTCAAGGAAATGGGAGATGCCATTTTCCGACCGATCTTCATCCCTGGATCCCGCATCCACCCAGATACCGAGGGAAACGGATTTCAGGTGATCCAGCTGTTCCGAGACAAGTCGCACTCCGTTGTCCAGGACGGTTTTACGATACATCATCAAGACTCTCGCCCAGTGCGGCCTTCCTGGAAAGTCGGATCTTTCCGTCATCGGCCACCTCAAGGACCTTTACCAGGACTTCATCGCCTTCCTTGAGGACGTCCGTAACCTTGTTGACCCTCTTCTGGTCAAGCTGAGATATATGAACCAGGCCATCCGTGCCCGGGAGAATTTCCACAAACGCACCAAAATCCATTACCTTGACCACCTTGCCCATATAGAGCTTTCCAACCTCGGCCTCCTGAAGCAGGTCATTGATCCTCTTGACCGCGGCTTCGGAAGTCTCCTTATCCGGCGATGCTATGGAAACCTTTCCTTCTTCATCCACATCAATGGTAGACCCGGTCTCTCTGCAGATCTCCCTGATGGTCCTGCCACCTGGCCCAATTAGTATCCTTACCTTCTCAGGCTTGATATAGAGGGTGGTGATCACAGGGGCGTATTGAGACACATGGGGCCGAGGCTTTGAAATAGCTTCATTCATTTTCTCAAGAATGATCAGCCTGGCCTCCCTTGCCTGCTCCAGGGCCCTCTGCATAACCTCGCCCGTGATATCCTCCATTTTGATGTCCATCTGCAGGGCGGTAATGCCGTGGCGGGTGCCTGCCACCTTGAAATCCATGTCCCCGTAGTGGTCTTCATCTCCTATGATATCGGTGAGCACGGCAACACCCTCTCCGTCCGATACCAGTCCCATTGCAACCCCTGCCACCGCTTCTTTTATGGGCACCCCGGCATCCATCAGGGAAAGGGATCCGCCGCACACGCTGGCCATGGATGAGGAACCGTTGGATTCCAGGATCTCAGAGACGACCCTCACGCAGTACTCGAACTGTTCCTTGTCTGGCATGACGGGCATCAGGGCCCTTCTGGCCAGTGCCCCGTGCCCTATATCCCTCCTGCCTGGGCCTGTGAGTCTTTTCGCCTCACCCACGCTGTAAGGGGGAAAGTTGTAATGGAAAATGAACGATCGATACTGTTCTCCATAAATGGATTCCATCCGTTGCTCATCCTTTTCCGTGCCAAGAGTGGTAAGCACCATGGCCTGTGTCTCTCCCCTGGTAAAAAGGGCCGATCCATGCACCCGCGGCAGTATCCCTACCACACACTCAATGGGTCTGATATCGGTAAATGCTCGGCCATCAATCCTTTTTCCCTCTTCGAGGATCATTTGACGGACCATTTTCCTTTCCAGGTCATGAATGACATCGTTCACCTGCGATTCCATCCCTTCGCAGCTCTCCCCTAAGGCCTCCAGCACCGCTTTTTTCGCTTCACTCCTCTTCTGCTGTCTCAACATCTTATCCGGTGTGACGATAACCTCTCTCAGCAGCGGCGTCGACAGCTCCAATACCTTGTCCTGGAGTCCTGAATCCATTACCGGGACCTTGACCTCTCTTTTCGGCCTGCCCATCTCCTGCCTCAGCTCCTCCTGGATGGCCAGCATGGGCTGTATGGCCTCATGGCCATAAAAAATGGCCTTGATCAAATCGGCTTCAAGAGCGAATCGGCCCCCTCCTTCCACCATCACGATCCCTGCCCGGTTGCCTGCCACGATAATGTTGATATCGCTCTTTTCCTGTTCGCTCCGGGTAGGATTGGTCACAAACGTTCCATCAATACGCCCTACCCTTACGGCTGCAATGGGGCCTGAAAATGGGATATCCGAGACTTCCAGTGCGACTGATGCACCAAGGATGGCCAAAACATCCGCTTCGTTCTCCTTGTCTGTGGACAAAACAGTGGCAATGACCTGGGTCTCATAAAAATAATTGTCCGGGAAAAGCGGCCTCAGAGGCCTGTCGATGAGACGCGCGGTCAGCGTCTCTTTCTCGCTCGGTCTCCCCATATCCCGGCGAAAATAGTTGCCGGGGATACGTCCTCCCGCATAGGACATCTCCTGGTATTCCACTGTCAGGGGCAAAAAATCAATGCCCTCACGGACCTGGTCGGTGGAGACAGCTGTTACCAAAACAACCGTCTCCCCAAGGGTAACCACTGCAGAGCCACTTGCCTGCTTGGCAATCCGGCCCACCTCGATATTCACGGTCTTTCCATCAATGTTGATTGCATAACTCTTAATCATGTTCTTTCACTCCATTCCGTCCTGATCAAAAAAACCCTACCGGTTTTCGATTCCAAATGGACGCAAATTCAAAATAATCGTTTTAAAACCGGCGGTTGACACTATCTATCCAGGCCTTTCCTGGAGAACCGATGCGCCTGAGTCCCAAACCCTTCCCCCCTGCCCCTCCCTCACTTGTAGGGGCCGGGGAGACGCCCTCTTACTCCAGGCATACCTGGACTATCTCCGAATGCCTAACTCCTTTATCACCTGTCTATATCTTTCCACATCTTTCTTCTTGAGGTAGTTTAGAAGCCTCCTTCGCTGTCCCACAAGTTTCAGAAGACCTCTTCGCGAGTGGTGATCCTTTTTGTGCACCTTGAAATGGTCGGTCAGGTACTTAATTCGACTGCTGAGCAGGGCTATCTGCACCTCAGGCGAACCCGTATCTTTTTCGTTCAATTGAAAACGGCTGATAATCTCTTTCTTGACTTCCGGTGTTAGAACCACTTCCTTCCTCCTCTGAATTATTATTAAAATTCTATTTGCTCCCTCTCACCTTCACACTCATCCCCGGGCAACAACAATGATACCCGCCCGGCATCGGAAATGAATTATGAAAACACCCTTTCTATTTGGACCACACCCGGGCCCCCTCTTTTCTTCCCCCTGAGTTTGAGTATGGCCACAAGCTCGTCGTCGGCTACAAGCTTTACAAACCCTTCTCCATCATAATCATGCTCCGGCACTCCCCCCGCCACTTCCTCCCAGCAGGGTTGATATCCCTGTCTGACTCGTTTGGCAAGACCAGCGTCGATCTTGATCTCGGCCATATCCGGAAGGGCCGCCCTCAGCGGGATTATATTCCCTCCCAGGATGGAATGAGGCGACCTGCCGGTTATTTCCCCGGATGGAAGGGCGTCTTTTACCTCAAACGGACCACTGGACAGCCTCCTCAATGACCTGAGGTGCCCTCCTGTGCCGAGCTTCCTGCCCAGCTCCGATGCAATGCTCCTCACATAAGTCCCGCTTGAACATTTTAACTTAAAAGTGACGCGTGGTAGATCGACCGACAGGATCTCCAGAGAGTGCACCATCACTTTTCTCTTTTTGAGCTGAGGGTTCAGCCCCTTTCGGGCCAGTCTGTAAGCCCGCACCCCCTGGTGCCTTACTGCTGAATACATTGGAGGTATTTGCTCGATCTGGCCCACGAATTGGGTGGCTTCCCGCTCAATCTTCTTTCGGCTAAGCTTCGGCACCGGTCTGACTGAGATCACTCTTCCGGTAGGGTCCAAGGTGTCAGTTTCAATGCCCAGCCTTATGGTGGCCAAGTACAGTTTGCTCGATTCCATAAGGAAAGGGGAAAGCTTTGTCCCCTGCCCCAGAAGGATAATCAATAGGCCGGTTGCAAAGGGATCCAGCGTCCCTGCATGGCCCACTTTCTGTGTTCCGCCCCTCACCAGTGCGGACTTTACTTTCCTGACCACATCAAAAGAGGTCTCTCCCGCATCCTTGTCAATAAGAAGTATCCCATCGGCTGTCTGATTCATCAGCGAATAATCATGCAAGGCATATTTTCCTCGGGCAAGCCGCAGTCTACTCCTCATCTCCAAGGTTAAGCTCCTTGAAAAGTAGCTCCATCCGGGTACCGCTCTCAAGTGATGGATCGTGGATAAAAGTGATGTCGGGCATATAGCGCAATTTCAATCTCAGTCCGATTTCTCTCTTGATAAAGCCCTTTGCACTGTCCAGGCCCGCCTGGGCCCTTTCCACCTCGCCTTGCCCGCCGAGTACACTGAAATAGACCTTTGCCTGTTTGAGATCGCCCGTCACGCGCGTCCCTGTCATGGTGACCCCTTGCACTCTGGGATCTTTGACCCTGGTTAGGATTAACAAGGCGATCTCCTTCAAAATCTGGTCCCCGACCCGCTCTGCTCTCTTGCCATGCAACATAATCGTCTTCTTGTAATCTATGGTGCCCGAAATAGGTTCGGGGCAGCATTTGGCCCCGGATTACCTGATAATGATCCTCTCAAGTATGATGTCGTCCTTTCTTTTGCCTCCGACCCTTCTCTCCTTCGCAATGGCGGTAAAGAGAAGGTCGCGCTCTCCTTGACCGAGGCGCAAAAACCGATTTTGGACAGTCTTGTTCATACTTACAGGTTGAATATCTCCATCTCGGTATCTACCAACTGGGCAAGGCAGAGGGATTCGAGGAAATTGAGCACCCGGTTCAATGAGGCATCAATGTGCCGTCTGTCATTTCCAATGGTGCTGATCCCCAGCTCGATTTTCTGCCATTTGTCGTTGGACCCCACCTCCGCAATGGACACGTTGAACCGGGCCTTCACCTTGTCCACCATGCTTCTCACAACCTTGCGTTTCCCCTTGAGAGAACGATTTTCGGGTAAACGCAGTTCCAGCTTAAGCGTGCCTACCACCATCTTCTTTAGAGTTCAGCTTCAACTTCCTTCACCCGGTAGACTTCAAAAACATCCCCGGGTTTGAAGTCCTGAAAATGCTCCAGGCCGATCCCGCACTCATAACCGGATTGGACCTCTTTCGCGTCTTCCTTGAAACGCTTGAGAGAAATAATCCTGTCATCTGACACTACCACATCGTCCCGCAGCACCCTGACCTTTGCATTCCTCTCCACGTGACCATCGGTTACGAGGCAACCTGCAATGGAACCTACTTTGGGGATATGGAATATTTCCTTTATATCCACCCGTCCTATTACTTCCTCCTCATATACCGGCTCCAGCAACCCAGCCATTGCCAGCCGAATATCCTTGATGGCGTTATAGATCACATCATAGTAGCGGATGTCCACCCTTTCCCGCTCTGCAATCTCTGCCACCCGCGGATTTGCCCTTACATTGAAGCCAATAATAATAGCCTCAGAAGCCGAGGCAAGCATCACATCCGATTCCGATATGGCGCCCGTAGCCGAATGGATGATCTTTAGCTTGACCTCGTCGGTACTCTGTTTGGCAAGGGAGTCTGACAGGGCCTCCAACGAACCCTGCACGTCCGCCTTGAGTACAATTCTGAGCTCTTTGACCTCGCCCTCCTTGATTCTTTCAAAAAGATCATCAAGGCTCACCAGTCCTTTCCTGGCCGTCTCCCGCTGTCGCACCCTCACCTTTCGATAATCGGTCACCATCTTGGCGGTCTTTTCATCCTCCACCACGATGAACTCTTCGCCCGCCATGGGGACTCCGGAAATGCCATAGATCTCAACCGGCACCGACGGCCCTGCCGAAGATACTTTTCTTCCGCGATGATCCTGCATGGCCCTTACCCGGCCATGGTGCTCACCGCAAATAAAGTAGTCCCCCGGCCTGAGTGTCCCGTTCTTAATGAGCACAGTGGCCACAGGCCCCTTGCTCTTATCCAGCTTGGCTTCAATGATGGTCCCCCTTGCCGGCTTATTGGGATTCCCTTTCAATTCCAGCATCTCAGCCTGAAGCAGGATGAGTCCGAGAAGATCATCCACTCCCTGCCCTGTCTTCGCGGAGATGCTTCCAAATATGGTATCGCCACCCCATTCTTCGGGTGCAAGGCCCAGCTCTGCCAACTCCCTTTTGACTTTCTCCGGATCAGCGTCAGGCTTGTCGATTTTGTTAATAGCCACCACAATCGGAATGTCTGCGGCACGGGCATGATTGATGGCCTCTTTCGTCTGAGGCATCACCCCGTCGTCCGCGGCCACAACCAGAATGATGAGGTCGGTGACCTCGGCCCCTCTCGCCCTCATGGCGGTGAAGGCCTCGTGACCAGGGGTGTCGAGAAAAACAATGTCCCCGCCCTCTGTTCTTACATAATAGGCTCCGATGTGCTGGGTTATACCACCGCTTTCCCCGCTCGTAATATTGGATTTTCTTATGTAATCCAGCAGGGAGGTCTTGCCATGGTCCACATGGCCCATTATGGTAACTACAGGCGGTCTGGGCTTAAGGTCTTCGGGTCTATCCTCCTCCTCCGTGATAAACCGCCCCTCCTCAAAGGTATCCAGCTCCAGTTCATAGCCAATCTCGTCCGCTACCACCGAGGCAGTCTCGAAGTCTATGGATTGATTAAGGTTGGCCATTACACCCAGGCTCATCAATCTCTTAATCAACTCAGCTCCCTTGATGCCCATTGCCTTGGCAAGATCGGAGACCGTTACAAATTCTTCTATCTTGATCCTCCTCTTTATGGCCTTGGGTACGGTAATCTCGGTCTTCCTGACCTTTCTACCAACCTCCCTGGCTTTTCTGGCGCCTTTCAGTGCCTTGCGCCTCATGGGACGGCCTTCATAAAGGTCGGCCTTCTCGTATATTTCCTTCTTTCGCCTCCGAAACACCCCTTTAAGAGGAATCTCCTCTTTCTCGGCCTTTTTTTTCGCCTTTTTCTTCTTGGCAGGTCTTGCCCTTCCCGGTTCTTCCACCAGCTCACTGGGTAGCTCCAAGGGCTCCACGGGAACCGGGCGTCTGGAAGCCTTCTCCGCCGCCTTCCTTGCCAGCAATTCCTTCAAGGGGCCTTCCTCCGGGAGTTTTATGATCTTGGCGGCCTGCTCGCTCTTTTTCTTCTTAGCCCTTCTGGGCTTAACCCCCACTTCCGCTGGTCTTGCCGGTGCCTCGGCTCCAAGCGGCTCTTTTTCCGCTTTCTTTTCATGAGCCGCTTCCTCCGCCTTCAAAGCACCTTCACCCCGTTCAACTTTCTCTGGAGTCTCTTTTTCTACTCTTGCTCGTTTCGCAGTCTTCCTAATGCTCTTTTTTTCCGGTTTGGGCTTGGCTGCTGCCTCTAATTTCACCTCCTCGGCGGGCAATTCCGCTGCCGGGACTTCCTTTCTTCCCTCCGCCGCCTTTTCCACTTCCGCAACGGGGGGCTTCGGTTCGACCCTTACCTTTTTCTTCCTCCGACGAATCACCGTGGCCTTGATGCGTTTCTCCTCAATAACTTCTGAAACTATCCCCAGAGCTATTTCTCTGGCGCGCACCACTGCCTGTTCGTCAAGGGTACTCATATAGTTTTTGATGTTCATACCACCAGCCAGGAGCTTCTCTACCAATTGCTTGCTTTCCATATTGAGTTCCCTGGCCAGCTCATAGACTCTGACTTTAGCCATGTAACCCCCCGAAAAAAATCATTATCAGGAATACCATCAATCTTGTTGTGTCGGTATGAGATCAGGGTGAAGCGTGAGTTCCCCCTTTTGCCTGAATGCCTTTTTGAGGCGCTCGATCCGGCCCAGCCCCTCCAGGCAGGCCCTGCTGGGACACACATAGGCGCCTCTGCCCTCGCCTTTTCCGGTTTCATCTCTGACCACCCTGCCTTTTTCGTCCACCTTCAGACGCATAAGAGAGTCCTTTCTCATCTTTTTCCCGCAGCATATACATGTGCGCAAAGGTATATGTCCCTTACCCCTTCCCATCTTCATTTTCATTCAGGTGATCTGCAGATTCTTCCGTCCTGTCACCCTCTTCAGGCCTCGAACCATCTCCATCATTCATTTCTATTTCAATCTCCTCGTCTCCGGAAACGTTGGCCGCTTCCTCGGCATCTTTCCTCTCCTGCTCTCTCACACTGGCGATGTAATTGGTGGCATCTTCTATCAACTGCTCGGCCCTCTTTTCGGTCATCCCTTCAACGGACAGGAGATCCTCCACAGTGGCCCTGGCCACATCTTCGGCGGATCGGAAGCCCTCTTCATAGAGCTCTGAGGCCCATTTGGGGCCAATCCCTTTCAGGTCGAGTAGGGATCTGTACCCGTCCTTGAGAGCCTGGTTGTAATTGGTCTCGCTGGTCACGTCCAGCTTCCACCCTGTCAGGCGAGAGGCCAGGCGCACGTTCTGGCCGCGTTTGCCGATGGCAAGCGACAGCTGGTCGTCGGGAACCACCACCTCCATGGATTGATTCCCTTCATCAACGATCACTCTGACAATCTCCGCCGGTGACAGAGCGTTACATATGAACTTGGCGGGATCAGGGTCCCATGTAACGATATCAATCTTCTCTCCCCGGAGTTCCTGCACCACCGCCTGAACTCTCGTCCCTTTCATGCCCACGCATGCGCCCACCGGGTCTACATCGGGGTCCTTTGAAGCCACTGCTATCTTGGCCCTTCCCCCCGGCTCTCTGGCCACCTGTTTGATCTCCACAATGCCTTCGGATATCTCCGGCACCTCGTTTTCAAAAAGGGCCGAGACAAAGTTGGGATGGGTCCGCGAGAGAATGATCTGCGGACCCCTGCTGAACTGTTTTACGTCCAGGATATATGCCCTGATCCGGTCTCCCTGCTTGTAAGACTCCTTGGGGACTTGCTCTTTCGGGGGCAGTTCGGCTTCCGTCCGGCCCAAGTTCACGATAATCGAGCCCCTATCAAACCTTTGGACGATACCATTGATGATCTCGCCTTTCCTGTTCTTGAAATCGTCGTACACGATGTCCCGCTCGGCCTCTTTGAGGCGCTGCATGATCACCTGCTTGGCTGATTGGGCGGCAATCCTACCAAAAGCGTCGGTATCCATCTTGATGCCGAGGCTGTCACCGACCTCGGATTCAGAATCCATTTTCAGGGCCTCTTCAAGCGAGATCTGAAGATGATCATTGGTAACATTTTCCACTACTTCCTTGAACTCAAAGACTTCGATCTCCCCCATTTCCTCATTGTAATTGACCTCGAGATCATAGTCGGGACCGAATTTCTTTCTGGCAGCCGCCCGGACCGCTTCCTCAAGGGCAGCAATGAGCACCTCACGCTCAACACCCTTCTCACGGCTTACCTGATCAATCATCCTTGTCAAATCTGAAGGCATCTCTTTAATCTCCATTTGATATAAAAAATTATCACTTTTCAAATTCATAAATCAGATTGGCCTTCTCCACATCCCCGAACGGCAAGTGGCACAGACCTTCTGTTGTCTCGAGATGAAGGGTATCGTTATCCATTCTCCTCAAATACCCTGTAAAATTCCGGCGGTCTCCAATGGGATGAATCATCCTCACCTTTATCTTTTTGCCCACGGCACGAAGAAAATCCCTTTCTTTCTTCAAGGGCCTGTCGAGCCCCGGGGAAGAGACTTCCAGGACATATTCATGCTGTATTATATCTTCCACATCCAAAAGATCCCCGATCTCCCTGCTCACCAGCGCGCAATCATTCAGTGTAATGCCTCCCTCCCTGTCTGCATACACCCTAAGCACCCACCTGCCCCCTTGTGCCAGATACTCCACATCTACAAGCTCAAAGCCCAAATCCTCAATAACTGGTTCAACCAGGCGTGTGACTTCACCTACAATGGAATCGATGTTTGTAGACATGTCTGGAACTCAAGGACCTAACGATCCTCCTTCTGCCTTTTGCCCCCGTTCAACAATAAAAAAGCGGGCTCAGTGCCCGCTCCTCTCATTGCAGACTAAGATTTTGAGCGTTCGTTTACACCAGATCCTCTGAGGGCCAAGAAAAGGTCAACGCCTAGTCCGCAATTTGAAGTAAATCAACAGGTTGTATGACCTGGTTGACAACCTCAAAAAGGGTGTCAGGCACCTGCGACCGATTGCATTCAATTGGAGCGGGCAACGGGGCTCGAACCCGCGACACCAAGCTTGGGAAGCTTGTACTCTACCAACTGAGCTATGCCCGCTCAATTTATACGCTGGTCGGCCATGAAATATAATATACAAATCAACCCCAGTCAAGGGCTATTTCATGCCAACCTTAGGGGCAAAATTCTTGACATGGTAGGGGGATAAAAATACACTATTCTTTTGAAATACCAAATCCCAACCTCTCGTAGAACTACCAATAAGAGATAAATTCTTGGAAGAAGATTCGGAACAAAGTCTCTTAGCCTTCATCAAATCCCTCTTCAGAAAGAAGGAACCTTTGGGGGATAGCAACGACCTGGCTGAAGAAATTCACGACCTGATGGATGAAGGCCAGGCCAAAGGCCTCATAAGCAATGAAGAATCCGACATGGTCCACGGAGTGTTGGACCTGAAGGAGACGAGCGCCCAGTCCATCATGATTCCCCGCACTGCCATTTCTTCCGCCCCCCTGGATTCCACACTCGGTGAAGTTATCAAACTCGTCACAAAATGCGGGCACACAAGGATTCCCATTTACAAGGGGAATATCGACGAGATTGTGGGAATACTCCACGCAAAAGATCTCCTCAAACTGCTCGGTGAACATCCTGAATCGAAGATCCCACCCGAGATTCTCCGAAAGCCCTATTTCGTGCCAAGGACCCAAAAGGTAAGCGAACTGCTGAGAGACCTTAAAAACCGTAAAACCCACCTGGCTATCGTCACCGATGAATATGGAGGAACCGCGGGAATCATTACCATCGAAGATATTATCGAGGAGATAGTGGGAGAAATCATGGACGAGCATGATATAGAGGAGCCCACCCTGACAGTTATGGACGACGGATCCCTGCTCGTAGATGCAAGCCTGGATGTTGAAAAACTTGAGGAACAGCTGGATCTCCGGATCCCCAGAGGCGATTTTGAGTCCGTGGGCGGATTCATCATTCACCTCCTCGGCAGGATTCCCGAAGAAAATGAAGAGATCGAATACGAGGGTTTGAAGATAAGGATCAAACAGGCCAACCAGCGCAGGGTCGAAAAGGTCCTGATCATGCGATCTCCAACACCCGAAACATGAAAAGGGTCCAAAAGAGATACTGATACGAGAGGGATTGTCTGTGGAAAAGAGGACCAGGCCTCAGACTCATGTTCGCAAAACCATCTAAACCAATCCCCGGAGCCCTCCTTGCCATCCTGTCAGGTCTGATGCTCACGGTATCGTTCCCGCCAGGCAGGCTCTCCATGGTTGCATGGTTTGCACTGGTCCCTCTCCTGTTCAGCATCCAGGGGAGTACCTCAGGACAGGCCTTCAGGCTGGGACTCCTAACCGGCCTAATGCATTACCTCAGCCTCCTGTACTGGATCCTCGTGGTGCTGGGACGTTACGCCCATATGAGCCCCATCGCAAGCACTGGGCCCTATCTCCTACTTTGCTTCTACCTGGCGCTCTTCCCCGCCTGCTTTGCCGGGCTTATCCCCTGTTTCAGGGAATCCTTCTTCCCCTCCTTCCATCTGGGATGCCTGTGGATAGGGATGGAATATATAAGATCAAAGTTGATGACCGGCTTTCCCTGGTGTCTCCTCGGTTACTCGCAATACACCCATCAGCCCCTGATCCAACTGTCCGACTTATGCGGGGTATACGGAGTCTCCTTTCTGATTGTGCTTGTCAACGGAGCAGTGCACGGTCTCCTGTTTACCCCAAAAGTAAAAGGGAGCCGGCATGCCCTGAAATGGGAGGTAGCTGTGACCGTGCTATTGGTGACAGCAACTATCCTTTACGGCAAATACCGTCTGAGAGAAATTGAGCGCACAGACACACATTTCATGCCTCTTAAGGTATCCATTGTCCAAGGTAACATCGACCAATCCGTAAAGTGGAATCCTGCCCACCAAGCGAAAACAATGGGCATATATCTGGCACTTACCCGTAGGGCGTCCATGGACGCTCCCGATCTAATCGTATGGCCGGAGACCGCTGTCCCTTTCTTCTTTCAGGACGACCGTAAATACCTCCCCTTGATGTGCTCCATGGTGAAAAAAATGCAGACACCATTGGTTTTCGGAAGCCCCGCTTACAAAAGCACAAAGGGAAAAATTAACTACTTCAACCGGGCCTACCTACTCAGCCCCGGCACGGGAAAGATTCAATACTATGACAAGGTGCACCTCGTTCCTTTTGGAGAGTACGTCCCCCTGAAAAGAGCGCTTTTCTTTCTCAGACGCCTTGTCCCTTCAGCAGGCGACTTTAAATCTGGAGAAAAAATTGCCCCCTTACACTACCTGAACCTATCCATGGGGATCCTCATTTGCTTTGAGGCAATCTTCCCGGAGCTGGCACGGGCCCATGCAAGAACCGGCGCCAATCTCCTGGTGAACCTCACCAACGATGCATGGTTCGGGATGACCGGCGCACCATACCAGCATCTCGGCATGGCCGTCTTTCGCGCTGTGGAAACTCGAATGCCCATGATCAGGGCGGCAAACACCGGATTTAGCGCGTTGATAGGATCTACGGGAAAGATTGTGGCCTTGGGAGACCTGTTCACCGAACAGGTGCTGACAGCTACCATCAAGATCCAGCGATCACCCCCGGTCACCTTCTATGCTAGGTTCGGAGACCTCTTCGCCCTCGTCTTACTCCTCCTCTCCGCAATAAGGGTTGTAATGTGCCTTTTGAGAAAAGGCTCGTCACGAAAATTTGTGAGTTAGGAATATCCCCGGTCCCAGCCGAAACTTCCCCACTTGAAATAATTTTTTCAACGATTACAATAATCCCTTAAAGACCTCATAAAAGATAGGGGGGACCAGGATGAACGCTGAAATTATGGAACAGATCGATTTTATCATGGACCAATTGAGTGACCTAAGAGGTCATCTTTGACTTGGATCAATGTCAGAAGGAACTTGAAAAGATTGAAGCGATCATGTCGAGGGCCGATTTCTGGCAAAAAGATCAGGATGAAATCTCCCGACTGAGCCAGCAGCGAGGTCTGCTCAGGGACAGAATTGATCTATGGCAAAAGCTGCACAAGGAAACCGAAGAAGCCGGAATCCTGGCAGAGATGGCCTTGGAGGAAAATGACAAGTCCACCTTAAAGGAGGTGGAAAAGGACATAACCCGGCTTCAGGAAAAGATTAAGGGGCTCGAATTACAATCGCTGCTTGGAGATCCGGATGACAAGAGAAACGCAATCGTTGCCATAAACGCTGGCGCCGGTGGCACCGAGGCCCAGGACTGGGTTGAGATGCTCTTTAGAATGCTCGCGCGCTGGTGTGAGAAGAAAGGTATGGAGGTCCGAGTGATTGACTACCTCGCGGGGGATGAGGCGGGGATCAAAAACGTGACCTTCAGCGTGACCGGCCCATATGCTTATGGATATCTGAAATCGGAGCATGGCATCCACCGCATGGTCAGAATATCCCCTTTCGATGCCACAAAACGGAGGCATACATCTTTTGCCTCCATCTCGGTCCTTCCAGAAGCGGACAAAGACATTAAGATTGAGATCGACGACAAGGATCTACGCATCGACACCTATAGGGCCAGCGGACCGGGGGGCCAGCATGTGAACAAAACCAGTTCAGCGGTCCGCATCACTCACCTGCCCACGGGTATCGTTGTCCAATGTCAGAACGAGAAGTCCCAGCACCGGAACAAGGAAATGGCCATGAAAGTGCTCAAGGCCAGACTCTATGAGCTGGAAAAGAAAAAACTGGAGCGGAAAAAACAGGATATGCACCAGTCCCAAAAAGAGATCGCATGGGGGAGTCAGATAAGGTCTTATGTATTTAATCCCTACCGGATGGTCAAAGACCACCGGACCAATGTGGAGGTAGGCGACGTTGACAAGGTGATGGATGGGGATATTGATATATTTATCGATGCCTACCTGAGGGAGAAACCGCAAAACTGAAAATGAAGCAACAATTTTAGCCGCCCCGGGCCACCTGATCTATACTCTTGATGTAGGCATCAATCCCGGCCACTATACCCTCTGCCAATCTTTCCTGATATGCCTTGCTCAGCAAGCGCTTCCTTTCTGAGGGGTTCGACAGAAATCCCGTCTCCACGAGGATCGCGGGCATCTGAGCGCCGATAAGCACATAAAAGGGTGCTTGCTTTACACCGAGACTTCTCACTTTCTTATACCTTCTACGCAGATTCCTTACAATCTCCTTCTGGACTTCATGGGCCAGCCTGCTTGATTCATTGATCTTCGTGTTAAGCATCAAATCATTCAGGATCGCCTGCAGGTCGCTGATGTTCTTCTCTGAAGTGGCATTTTCTCTGGCGGCCACCATAACAGCCCTTTCATCGGTAGCCATGTTGAGGAAATAGGTCTCTACCCCGGAGATACGCCTGTTCCTGTGGGCGTTTATATGTAGCGATACAAACAGGTCCGCCTTTTTCATGTTTGCTATGGCGGTCCTGCGCTCAAGGGAAAGGGTGGTGTCCCGATCCCTGGTGAGGAATACCTCGCATCCCAGTTTTTCCCGGATCTTCCTGGCAAGGATCTTGGCCAGATTAAGGACTATGGTTTTCTCTTTGATTCCCCCCCCGGAAAGGCAGCCGGGGTCTCTCCCCCCATGGCCGGGATCCAGCACTATTCTTTTTACATTCAATCCAAGCTGTCTGGCCAGCGACACATGGGTATCGCTCTTTTTGGACTTCCTGATCCCCTTCCTAACGGCCCTTTTCTTGGCCGTTTTCGCGCCTTTTCGCTTATCCGGGGAAGGCTCGGATTTCCGGACATCCACCACGATCCTAAAAGGATCGTGAAGGTGGAAAATCTTATAGCTCTCAATGCTTTCTATATCCAGGACCACCCGCACCCTGTCCTTGCGATACTGGCCGGCCCTTACTCTCTGAAGCAATCCGTCTTTAATCGCAATCTGCCTGTCAATCTCCGTGGTGACACGCGCTCTCTTGAGTTCAAGATAAAGGCGGCGGGGCTTTTTTTGGCGAGGATCCGCTTCGATCAGGTGGTGTGAATACTTAACGGGTCCCTCCATATCAACCACCACTCGAGTGTAGCTCGGGGTCGACCAGTGCCGGATGTCTTTAACCGCAACCAGCCCCCCTCCCTTCCTTGCGCTCTTCGCCTCCTCCTTTTTGCCAAGGATAACCGCCAGCTCATCCAGCCTCTTCCGGGCCATAGGACGCATGTCCCCCCCAGGGAACTTTATGTCCACCTTGAGAAACTCCACATAGGCCCGTGCCGGATCTTTTCTGTATTTGTGGAAGATCTCTCCTATGCGATACTGGGCGTCGTCAGCCAACCGGTGCTCCGGATACCTATCCACCACCTCTCTATACATGCGGACGGCCTCATCCAGATCCCCGGACCTGCCGGAATATTTATAAAGCCCGGTGTAGAGCCTGCCCGAGAAATAGAGCGCCCAGGGAGCCTCATCGCTTTTCGGGTGGAGCTTGTAAACTCTCTTATACTTCCGGATGCAGCCCAGCCAGTTGTGTCGATACTTCTTCTTCTTGGATGAGTGCTCAAGGGACCTGCGGCACCTGTCGGCCTCCTTTAAAAGCTGAGAGGCTCCAGAGGTTTTCCCGGCCGCCACCTCGGCCCCAAACAAGAGGACCAGGGCGATCCCCAAGATGAAGCCTCGGTAAGGGGACCTCCTTAACCCGAAATTATTCTCCCGACTCAACATATTCTTTCATCCTGCTGAGTTCATTCAGGGCCTCCAAAGGGGTCAAATTTGAGATATCCAGGTTCTCTATCCATGACCTGAGCTTCTGATCCCTGGAAGAAAAGAGCCCGAGCTGAATCATGTCTTCCTGATCCCCCTTGGAGCTGCTGCGGGCGAGACGGGGCCTTCCGGCCTCATCAAGTTCCGCACCTTCAAGATTCTCAAGGATCTCTTTGGCCCTTTTCAACACATGGCCAGGAAGCCCCGCGATCCTCGCCACCTGGATGCCGTAACTTCGGCTCGTCTCACCTGGAACGATCTTTCTCAAAAAAATGATCCTGTCATTCCATTCCCGGACCGCTATATTGAAATTTTTGACCCTCGGTTTTGTGGCCGCCAGCTCCGTCAATTCGTGGTAATGGGTGGCAAAAAGCGTCCTTACGCCCTGGCCGTCCTTGTCATGGAGGGCCTCTGCAACCGCCCAGGCAATGCTCAGGCCGTCGTATGTACTGGTGCCCCTTCCGATCTCGTCCAAGATGACGAGGCTCCTGGTAGTCGCGTGCCTCAAAATGTTGGCTGTCTCATTCATCTCCACCATAAACGTACTCTGCCCCATGGCTAAATCATCGGATGTCCCCACACGGGTAAAGATACGGTCCACCAGACCGATACTGGCCCTTGACGCAGGCACAAAGCTGCCCATCTGCGCCATCAATACCGAAAGGGCGGTCTGCCTCAGGATGGTGGATTTGCCCGCCATATTGGGCCCGGTAATGATCAGCACCTCCTGGTCTGCCCCATCCAAATGAATATCGTTGGGCACAAACGCTTCATCTTTGACCGTCTTTTCGATGACAGGGTGCCGGCCTTCCTTTATATCGATCTCGGTTGTCTCATTGACTTCCGGGTAGGTGTAGTCATTCATCTCGGCGGTCTCGGCAAGCCCCGCAAGCACATCGATTTTTGCAATGCACTGGGCCGTGTCTTTAATGCGTTGATTCTCCGCCGCTACCCTTGCCCGAATTCTCTCAAATATCTCCAATTCGAGCTTCACCCTTCTCTCTTCGGCGCTCAGAATCTGCTCCTCCACGCTCTTCAAGGCTTCGGTAATATAACGCTCGCCGTTCACCAGGGTCTGTTTCCTTATATAGTCCGCAGGGACCAGATGCAGATTGGCCTTTGATATTTCTATGTAATACCCAAAAACCTTATTGAACCCCACCTTGAGACTGGGGATCCCCGTCCTTTCCTGCTCGGATGCGGCAAATTTCGCAATCCAGCCCTTTCCATCGCGGCTCATGGAGATAAGCTTGTCAAGCTCCCCGTCATACCCTTCCCTGATGATGCCACCCTCCTTGATGGAAACAGGAGGATCGTCATGGATCGCCTCGTTGATCCACTCGGCCACGTCCGTAAGGGTATCTATTTGCCTTGCAATCTCCGATAGCAGCGTACTTGGAGAATCGTACAGGCGCTCCTTGATACCGGGAAGATGCCGGATGGAGGCCTTGAGGGCCAGCAGATCTCTTGCATTGGCCCGGCCCAGGGAAATCTTACCGTTCAACCGCTCCAGGTCATACATCTTGTCCAGTTCTCCTCTGATCCCTTCCCGCAATAGGGGATCCTCTTTGAATGAAGCGACCGCAGCAAGACGATCCCTGATCCGGTCCACATGAATGAGCGGATACATGATCCATCTCTTAAGAAGCCGACTTCCCATGGGCGTTACGGTGCGGTCCAGGATCTGGAAAAGGGACCCTTTCACAGACTGTCTGCGCATGGTCTTCAAAAGTTCGAGGTGGGCACAGGTGGATTCATCCAGCACCATGTAGTCCCCGAGCCTGTAACTGGCAAGTTCCTTGATATGCTCGAGCCTTCCCTTCTGGTTCTCACGCAGATAGTATACCAGGGCCCCCGCAGCACGAATGCCCTCGGGCATGTCCTGGCATCCGAATCCCGCCAGGGACCTGACTCCAAGCTGCTCCTTAAGCAATCTCTCTGCTCCGGACCGTTCAAAACCCTCCCCCGGAAGGATCTCAATACGGTATCCTGATAATTCCTCCCTCTCTGAAAGCCCCCCGTCGTCCGGGACCAGCAGCTCGGCCGGATTTATTCTTCTCAATTCATCTATAAGTTCCCCGTGAGAACATATCTCCGTCACCCTGAACTCTCCTGTGGAGAGGTCCACATGGGCCAGCCCATATCGCTCATCCCCACCGCAAAGAGCGGCCATGTAAAGATTGCTTTTCTCGTCGAGATCCCCCTCATCAACGATAGAACCTGGGGTTACCAGCCGGATCACCTCTCTTTTTACCACTCCCTTGCCGGATCCGGGCTCTTCCACCTGCTCGCAGATGGCCACCTTCCAGCCGCTGGCTACCAGCCTGGCCACATAGGACCTGGACGCATGGTGGGGGATTCCGCACATGGGGACCTTTTCACCATTGTAGGTGCCTCTTGACGTCAGGGTTATCCCGAGGATCCTGGAGGCGGTACGGGCATCCTCAAAGAACATTTCATAGAAATCTCCCATGCGGAAAAACAGGATAGCATCAGGGTATTGGCTCTTGATGCCCATATATTGCTTGAGCATGGGAGTAATCTTGCTCACTTTCTCCTCACAAAACTTTCCACTTAATACAATTTGCAATCCACAGAAGGGTAACAAGGCCTTTTATGAGATGAACTACTTGCACCGGCCACAGATGGGCTATGCGCCTCAACGGGACGCTCCAGCGGACTCGTCGGCCGAATCGACCAGGTTGATGGTATCCCAGTTCCTGCACTGAGGGCACTGCCACTGAAGCTCGTTCGACTGATATCCGCATTGCTCGCAGCGAAACTTCAGGAAAGGCACATTCAGATGACTGATCAAGTCTTCGTAGTCCAATAGCGCCTCCTTTTCCCTGTGGTGCCGCAGCAAAATTTCCCCTTTAAACCTTCTCGCTTCCCAAAAAGCAGGTGCAAGCTTAAGGGCGCTTTCAACCTGCTCCAGGGCGCCCTCTACATCATTCTCATTGTATAGATATCGGGCCAAGGCCATATATGTAAACGCATCGCCGCTCGACTCCGCACAAGCTTTGAGAAAATCCCCCACCGGCTTCAGGTTTTTCATGGCCGAATAGGCTCCCTCAAGTCTTCTGTACGCCAAGAAAGTAAACCTGGGAGCCACCTGAACTATCCGCTTCCAGGTTGAAACGGCTCTCTTGTATTCCTTTCTGGTGAAATAGAGGTCGCCCAGGTGGAGGTAGGCATCCACGCATGTTTTGTGGGTAGATATGGCCTTATTGTAAAGCGAAACGGCTTTGAGCAGTTCACCCTTTTCCTGATGGACCTTCCCCATCTCTACCAGATGGTGAGCCAAGATATGCTTATGGTCGCCCCCGGTCAGCTTGGCTATCCGCCTTCTTGTCTGATAAGCACTCTCCCAATCCTTAAGTTCCTCATGGATCCTCTCTATCTGTTCGAGAGTTTTCACATCGGAGGGGTCCTTTTTCGCCACCTCATGAAACGTGTCTATGGCTCTGTCCAGAAAACCAGCCTTGCGATAATCGAGTCCGAGGTCAAACAGGACGCCGAGCTTGATTCTCTCGTCGATATTGGGCCTCAAGATTATACTCTGTCTGATGCGGATCGCCCTGTCGATGGCGCCTTTTGAACGGTACAGGTTCGCCAACGCCACATAGGTCTCGATTGTCTCCGAATTGATCTGGACCGATTTGGTGAGCTCCTCAATGGCCTGATCGTGGTCATTGGACAGGATGTACTGAATGCCCTTGAAAAGGGCCTTATCACCTTTTGGGATAATGGGTTTGGTCAGATTCCGGCTCCTCCGGTCCAGCCACCTCCCTGTATACAACCCTGCAAGAAGAGAGACAAAAACCGCCACCACCAGCTGATTGTCAGGCACCGCCAGCCACTGAACTATTCGCGCCCACATGAAATTACTCCCACCACGGTTTCACGGGAGAAAAAGATGTATAAGGCGAAAATATTGTTTCCCATAAGTATGGTCCGCTTTAGTAAGTTGTAGAGTTTCCGAGAAAACGGATCATGGGGCTTTCCGGTACAAACTTTTTCCCGGAAGGAAAACAGGGGCATACGCTGTCTTATGCGCTGTGTAAAAAAAGAATCTATGATCCGGCATCAGAAGACTTTACCACACTCACATCCTCGCCTGTCACTGGAAGGTTCCGAAGGGAGTTGAGTTCCTTGTCCTTCTCCTTCAGCATTGAATTGAGTTGCCTCAACTCGTTTTTCAGACGAAAACGTTCCACTATGCCATAGATGCCGGCCAAAAAAACTCCGATAAGAAAAGTAAGAATTGCTACCAGATAGAGTGACATGGGGGGGCTTTCCCAGTTGAAGAACAGGAGGTCCACATGGAATTTTACTGTGGTCGAAAAAGCCCGAAAGTTCTGCACGGCAATTATGATAACCACCAACATCAAAAGAATACCGGCAATGGCTTTTACTTGCTTCATATCTCACCTCCAGATTCAGGATTGGCAGGATTGGGTTCTCGAAAAAAAGGCAAGAGCTTTCCATAGGTTTCCTTAATGTGCTCGGGGATCACTCTCACCTCTCCCAGAACGGTCATGGAGTTGGTATCGCCGTTCCAGCGGGGCACAATATGAAAATGTACATGCTCCTCTACCCCGGCTCCGGCAACTCTCCCGAGGTTCAATCCTACATTGAATCCTTCGGGGGCCATTGCCTTCCTCAAGACTCCCAAGGCCTTGCGGACCGTCAGCAGGAGATCCAAAGTCTCATCCTGCGAAAGGCCATCCAGGTCGGATACATGCCTCACCGGTGCCACTAAGAGATGACCGTTAATATAGGGATAGCGGTTCATCATGACCATGCTCAAGGAGCCCACATGGAGGATCAGCCGTTCTTCATCCTGGCTTCGATCCTCTCCCGGACAGAAGATACATCCCTCTCGTTTCTGATCCGAAAGAATGTACTCCATTCTCCACGGTGCCCACAGTACCTTCATGACTGACCTCACAATCGAATGATCTCCCCGCGAACAACATCGTTCACATCCAGGACGCCAATAGTATGGACGCCCGAATAGGTGAAGCCGGTGGCTGTGCCAGGGTTGAACATGAGCACACCATCCTTTACATGATTGGCGGGGATGTGGGAATGGCCGTAGACGACCACATCCACGTCGTGAAACTGGGTGATTACCCGCTCTTCCAGCCCATCGGCACTCCCTCCACCATGAATAAGTCCTATTCGAAGAGGGCCAAGATCGATGATCCTCCTGGCCGGAAGCACCTCTTTGACCTCTACGGGGTCCATGTTCCCATGAACGCCATAGAAGGTCTTCCGGTCAAGGAAGTCCACAACCTCCGTGGAGACGATGTCCCCTGCGTGAAGTACAAGGTCCTTGTCCGCGAGGTATTTATCGTAAATTTCCTCCAGTTCTTTCGTCACCCGCCGGAGATGCGTGTCTGACAGCACTCCAATTTTCATCCGGCCTCCACCCATCCTGCTACGATGCTGCGGCTTGAATTCGGGTTAGGAGTATACCAACCTGCCTAAAAAAGACAAGGCATTTCAGAATCCATCCAAAATCATTTGACCGGAGAAGATTTGTTTTGTATTTCAATATATTAGTATTTATCAGGCAACAACAGGGGAAAACCCGAATTCTGCAAGAGAAGGAGAGGACTTATGCCAATCTATGAGTTTTACTGCCCCAGATGCCATATGATCTTCAACTTCTTTTCCAAATCCGTAAATACCGAAAAGAAACCGACCTGCCCTAAATGCAAGAAAGTGAGGCTGGGACGTCGTATGTCCGTTTTTTCATCGCCCCGCAATCGTGCCGAACAAGAGGACATGCCTTTCCCGGACCTTGATGAGCGCCAAATGGAGAAGGCCATGGATTTCCTCGCCCGTGAGGCCGAACACGTGGACGAGGAGGATCCAAGGCAGGCGGCGAATCTGATGCGAAAACTCACTGATATGACCGGCATTGACCTGGGCCCAGGAATGGAAGAGGCGCTCAGACGCATGGAATCGGGTGAAGACCCTGAAAAGATCGAAGAAGAAATGGGAGACATCTTAGAAGACGAAGGGGAATTGTTCGCCTTCAAGAAAAGGGGCTTTAAGCCGTCCAGATACCTGCCCCCGAAAGTGGACGACAAACTCTATGACCTTTAAACGGCAGCGTACTGCATCCATTGAGCAAATCATGCTACAGGTCCACCAGCTCGATATCGCCCCATGCGGTCATCCTTTCCCTAAGGATGATCACGCCGCCCAGAATTCCTTCCACATGCTGGGCAAATGCTGCAGCTTTCTGGAGGTCAGAGTAATTCTTAACCCGGTTTCCAAGGGCGGTGGCCGCAGCGTCTGCCAAGGCGGCCGAGGGGGAGACAAGGCATACGGCATCGGCCTTTCCCAGGCTCAAGGAATGGCCCACCGTTCCCGAGGAAGCGCATACTCCCACGGGCATCTGGTTAACCGGAATAAAAAGGCCGAGCTTTTCGCTCAGGGGCGAGGTCCCGGCGAATATGGAGACCGTGACCGGGCGTAGGGCGTGCAGAAAAATATCCCCTCCGTTTTCCACAATCGCCTGCCGGCTGAATTTCAGCAGGCCTTCGCCCACATGCTGGGCAATGGCCCCGGCTACAGCAGCCATTGGTCCCACCCCTGCCCTGCGGCTCATCTCCACCATCTCTTTTACGATATCAGGGGCATAAGGGTCGTCATCCCAGGGCAATAAGGTGGTCATGAAATCGGGGTGTGCCTTTATGTAAGTTTCCAGGTGGCGTCTCTGCTCCAGCACGAGGTCCCGGGTTTCCTGCTCCAGCATCACATCGGCACCCACCCACAGATCGGTCTCTTTCACTGCCACGTGAAATGAGACAAGGCCTGTAGCGGCTATCCTTTTCCTGTAGACGCGCTTTTCGTATTGACGCATTGGGCTGAATCCGCCCTCATCGGAGCAAGCCAAGGTGCGATGGCGTGTCGGAAGTTGGCGCCCCTATTCCCATTCAATGGTGCTGGGAGGCTTGGAGGAGATATCGTATACAACCCGATTTACCCCCCTGACGCTGTTAATGATCCTGTTGGAGATCCTTGCCAGCACCTCATAGGGTACCCTTGTCCAGTCTGCGGTCATGGCATCGAGGCTGTCCACCACTCGGAGGGCCACCACGTTCTCGTAGGTCCTTTCATCCCCCATGACACCCACCGTTCTCACGGGCAGCAGCACAGCGAAGGCCTGCCAGACCTTTTCGTAAAGCCCCGCTTTCCTGATCTCTTCAAGCACTATGGTATCGGCTGATCTGAGGATCTCCAACCTCTCGCTGGTCACCTCGCCTAAAATCCTGACTGCCAGTCCCGGGCCCGGGAAGGGCTGACGCATGACCAGGGCCTTGGGCAGTCCGAGCTCCATTCCCACTTCCCTCACTTCATCTTTGAAAAGCTCTCTGAGAGGCTCCACCAGCTTCAGTTTCATAACTTCCGGGAGCCCCCCCACATTGTGATGGCTCTTGATGGTGGCCGAAGGCCCCTTAAAAGAAACGCTCTCAATAACATCCGGGTAAAGGGTCCCCTGGGCGAGATATTCAACCTTCCCCAGTTCCTTGGCTTTTTTTTCGAATACCGTAATGAACTCCCTGCCTATGACCTTTCTCTTGCGCTCCGGGTCAACAACGCCTTTTAGATGCCTCAAGAAGTGCTCAGAGGCGTCGACCAGGTGAAAATCCATGCCATAATGTTCCTGAAAAAGCTCCATCACCTCCCGCGCCTCGTCCTTCCGAAGCAGGCCGTTGTCCACCAGGATGCAGGAGAGCTGGTTCCCTATGGCCCTATGAAGAAGGACGGCGGTTACCGAGGAATCCACTCCCCCCGAAAGCCCGCAGATGACCCTGTTGGGGCCGATCTCATCCCTGAGCTTTCTGATTGTGGCCTGAATAAAGGATGCCATGGTCCAGGTGGGATCGCAACGGCATATGGTAAACAGAAAATTCTTCAGGATCAGCGCACCGTCCGGGGTATGGGCAACTTCAGGGTGGAATTGGACCCCGAAAAAACGTCTGGAGGGATCGCCCATTGCCGCCACAGGGCTATTCTTGCTGTCCGCCAGGACCTCGAATCCTTCCGGCATGCGCTCAATGCGATCCCCGTGGCTCATCCAAACGGTGTGAGCCGCCTCCTTTTCCATGCCCCGGAAAAGGTCCCGGTCGTCGCGAATGGTAAGGAGCGCATTGCCATACTCACGCTCCGCAGCCTTTGCAACAACCCCTCCCAGCTGGTGCGTCAGGTATTGCATGCCATAGCAAATACCGAGAATCGGGACTCCCAGATCCAAAATTTTCCTGTCCGCCATGGGCGCGTCATTGTCGTAGATACTGGCAGGCCCCCCGGAGAGAATAATCCCTCGTGGTGAAAAGGCGCGTACCTGGGCGATTGGCATATTGAAAGGGTGGATTTCACAATACACCCTTGCCTCCCGAACCCTTCTGGCAATCAACTGGGTGTACTGGGATCCAAAGTCCAGGATAAGGACCTTCTGTTCATAAAGCCCGTTAGCAGTCACGAACCCGCCCCGTGCTGAAATTCCTCAACGTCCCGAATCCTCGGCCCTTCAGCCGCGGTCGATGCCCAAAAACTCCTGACCTACCCTCACTCCAGCCTGTAATTGGGCGCCTCCTTGATGATAATCACATCATGAACGTGTCCTTCCCGCAGACCCGCGGGCGTAATTTGAATGAACCTGGGTTCTGCCTGAAGTGTGCTGATATCGCGACACCCTAAGTAACCCATGCCGGCCCTGAGCCCGCCTACAAGCTGGTAGACCGTATCCGCCAGAGGCCCCCTGTAAGGGACCCGGCCCACAATGCCCTCGGGGACCAATTTTTTCTCCAGGGCCTCATCTTCCTGGAAATAACGATCTCTGCTCCCCTCCCTCATGGCCTCCAGGGAGCCCATCCCTCTGTAGACTTTATAAGTTCTGCCCTGGAACAGAATGGTCTCACCGGGGCTTTCCTCGGTGCCGGCGAACAGGCTTCCGACCATTACTGAATGGGCGCCGCCTGCCAGGGCCTTGGTAATGTCGCCCGAATACTTGATCCCGCCATCCGCGATGACCGGGACATCCGCTTTTCTGGCCTCCTCGGCACACTCCATCACCGCTGTCATCTGGGGGACGCCGATTCCGGCTACCACACGCGTGGTGCATATGGAACCGGGACCCACGCCCACCTTGATCGCGTCAGCACCCGCATCTATCAATGCCCTCGCTCCTTCGGCAGTAGCCACATTGCCGGCCACAAGCTCCAGATCCGGAAATTCCCTCTTCACTGTCCTGATGGCATCGATCACCTTCTCCGTGTGCCCATGGGCTGTATCTATTGCCACAATATCCACATTGGCAGCTTCCAGGGCAGCAACCCTCTCCAGCATGTCAGCTCCCACGCCAACGGCCGCACCCACCCTGAGGCGGCCCAGATCATCCTTGCATGAATTGGGGTACTTTCGGATCTTCTCAATATCCTTTATGGTGATGAGCCCCTGGAGCTTGCCCTTATCATCCACCACCAGCAGTTTTTCGATGCGCCGCTCGTGGAGCACGGCCTTGGACTCCTCCAAGGTAATCCCCACCGGCACCGTGGCGAGATTATCTTTGGTCATAACAGCTTCCACGCTTTGATCCAGATTTGTCTCAAACCGCAAGTCCCGGTTGGTGATAATCCCAACCAGATTCCCTTCCTTCACCACGGGCACCCCGGATATCCTGTACCGCTTCATGATGTCCAGGACTTCATATATCTTTCGATCGGGCTCAATAGTGATAGGGTCCACGATCATGCCACTTTCTGACTTTTTGACCTTTTCCACCTCCAGCCTTTGCTGTTCGATGCTCATGTTTTTGTGAATGAAGCCCAGCCCCCCCTGCCTGGCAATCGTAATGGCGGTCTCGGATTCCGTCACGGTATCCATGGCCGCACTAACAATAGGAATATTCAGGCTGATATTGCGTGAAAGCCTTGTCCTGACATCTACCTCGCTGGGCAATATTGAGGAGTACTGTGGGACCAGGAGGAGATCATCAAAGGTATAGGCATGCTTGATCTGGTCTTTATTCATTTCTTTCTCCCTCGTAATCATCCATGAGAATTCCATCCAGAAGATCCGACAGGCATACTTGAAGATGCATCGATCCAAAATAGTGCATGATCCTCAGCACTATCAGTATGCCTGCCGGGATAACCTCCGCCCTTTCCGCGTCAAGCCCGGGCAATCTCTGTCTTTCCTCCAAAGCGAGCCCTTTTATGCGATTAAAAAGCGCTTTAATCTGGTTTCTTTTCAGCAAGACACCGTTGAGCTTCTCAGGGTCTATTTCCTCAGCTGGAGTTTCTTTCACCATGGCTGCGAGGGCGGTCACCGTCCCGCCGGTTCCCACAATGAAATCACCTCCAGCGCTCCAAAGGTCTCTGAGCCCGGCCTCATCGAGCATCTGATCCACATGGGCTGAAAGGGCCAGAATCTCGTCCTTTTGCGGTGGGTCGCATTCGAGATAACTCTGTTTGAGCACCAGGGCCCCTAAGGGGATGGATTTTACTGCTTGACCGCCGGGTCTGTGGAAAAGAAATTCCGTTGTCCCGCCGCCAAGATCGAAAATGAGCGCCTCGTCCTCCCAGAGCCTCAAGGCATAAAGCACTCCTTTGCCGCTAAGCCGCGCCTCTTCCTCCCCTGTAATGACCCGCACACGGACACCCGTGCGCCCCTGTATATATCTAAGGAACTCGGCGCGGTTGGCGGCTTCCCTGGCCACGCCCGTTGTAACGGCGCGTACCTCCTGGGCACCATGGAAATGGGCACACGCCAAAAAATCCTCAAGAGCTGTTACCGTCCTCTCAAAGGCTTCGGGCCTGATGATTTTTTGGCCCGCGCCGTCGAAATCCTCGGCAAGTCGAATATAGGCCCTCTTCCTGGCCAGGGGCCTGAGCCTCTCTCCGGGCCCCGGGATTATGGCAACCAGGAGCCTAGCGGTGTGGGAACCTATGTCGATGGAAGCCGCGGTGTGAGTCATCTGGGGCAAAGGTATCAGAGGCCATCCGGTTTTTCAAGGGGGCGGTAAAACGCCATCGAACCTCTCCCTCTCTTTTTCCGATATCTCAGGGACGCCCGTGCCGGAAAGGATTCTTGTCAAGCGGGGTTTGAACTCCTCCCTGACACCCCGGGCCTTGTCCATCCGCGTTATGAGATAGAATATGGCCCCCATGGCGCCGAGACCGCCCACAATGCTCGCAAGGGTGGAATCCGCACCCGCAAGGCCTCCCAGCCTCGCCCCTCCATATGCTCCGACAACCAGCGCTACTGCCGGAATCATATAAAGAAGCAAGGAAATCTTAGCGAGGGCGCCCGATCGAATGGTTATCTCCACCCTGTCTCCCTCTTTTGCATGGATATTGTTTTCGAGCTCCAGGCGCATGGTCTTGTCCGCCATGTCCCTGCACAGACCTTTGCTGTCGCAGGAGGCGCAGGCCGCACTCCTCTGGATGCGAACAACCACGCTGTGGCCTAAGACCTCTTCTACTATACCCTGCTCGGTTATCATTGCATCCCTCAGCCCCCAAAATCGATTTCAGCCTCAAGAGTCCAACCAATAACCTACAACTTGAGGAATCCACCCCCTGTCAAACTTCATGAATCTCCTGGGCGGCAGGGGTGAGCACCTCGTAGCCATCCGCGGTCACCAGAACCGTATTCTCCAGCCCCACCCCTCCTTCTCCGGGAAACACCATCTTGGGCTCTACGGCAAATGTCATCCCTTGTTCGAGAGGATACGAATGTCCCTTTGCAAGGAAGGGAGGCTCGTTTAACTCCAGCCCGATGCCATGGGCTACAAAGCGGGTCTGGAGTCCGGTGGGGCCAAGATAGTTATCCTTGTACCCCAGCTTCTCCGCAATCTCCACGCTCTTTAGAAACAGGGCCTCGCAGTCCGCTCCCGGGCGGACATCCTCCAGCACCGCATCGTGGATCTCTCTACATGCAAGATAAGCGTCAACGAACCTCTTTTCCATTTTCCCGATGGAAAACATCCGGGTCTCATCGGCCTGATAGCCATGATAACAGGTTCCGAAGTCCACCATAATAGGCTCATTCGGCCCCATAGACCTGAGACTTGCCCCCACGGGGAACGCAGGGGAAAGCCCGAGGCCGCCCATTGGAGAATCCGATTGACTCACAATGCCGGCCGCGGATCCGCTCAGCACATGCCATGTGTAGGCCTCGTAATTGAGGGATCGTACCCTCAGGAGCCCCTCGTGGCCATATGTTTTTGCAACAACTTCGAGAAGCCCCCCGAATTCAATCTCCGTCATTCCCTCTCTGAGAATCCTCCGCCCCTCTTCATAGACCTTCTTGCCGATCCAGCCAGCCCTGCGCATGAGATCAACTTCAAAGGGCGACTTGATCTTCCGCAGGTCCCTGATTAGGGGGAAAGAGTCCATGATCCTTGCCCCGCCCAAAAGCTGGGCGTAACGGAAATAATCTTTGACCGGAAGCACGTCAAGCTCCATACCGACACACCGGGGCAGCCTGCCATAGCGGTCCTTCAGGATGGACGGGAGTTCCCTAAGCGACCCCATTGCCACCGCCCCTTTGAGGGGGGACTCCAACCTTGCCCGCTCAAGCTCCCTGCGAATCATGAGAATCGGTTCCCCCGCCAAAGGGACAAACAGGAGGCCGTCCTGCGTCGTGCCGGAAAAATAGTAGAGGTCCATCTTCTGCACCACAAGCAGGGCCTCCATTTCCTGCTTTTCCATGGCCTCCCGGACTCCGCTCAGTCGCCTTTCAATCTCTCGGTCCGGTGTAAATCGAAATCCTGCGGCCTGGCATGCGGAGTTCAGCTCGGAATGCACCCATTGCCCGTAATTCATGAATTGAGTATCTCCTTTCCGCCCCCGGGCCTCTCTCATATCCCCCATCCCCCGGAGACAGGGATGGTCGCGCCGGTGATATACGAGGCATCGTCCGATGCAAGAAATGCGATCACCCTGGCAATCTCTTCAGGCTCTCCTATCCTTCCGAGCATTGTCTCTGCAATAATCGCCTCCCTGTATTTCTCTGCCATGAAAGTCTCTATGGTAGGGGTCCGCGTGAGCCCGGGCAGAACCGCATTGACCGTCACTCCGTCCCTCCCGCACTCTCTGGCCACCGATTTGGTAAGGCCTATGACCGCGGCCTTGGCAGTAGAATAAGCGACCTCTCCTTTGCCCCCGATGGCCCCATAAATGGAACTCACATTAACGATCCTACCCCATCCGGCCTCTCTCATGGCCGGGAGCAGCAGCTTGATGAGCATGAACGGGACTGTCACGTGGATACGCGCCACTGATTCCAACCCTTCGCAATCAAGCTTGACGGTGGTCCCCGGCCGGTCAAACCCTGCATTGTTCACCAGGATGTCTATCAACCCATCCCTGCTGAGATCATGAACCGCGCTTGCGAGTGCATCCAGGTCCGTTAGTTCCATGACCCGGGTACTCACCCCCATGCCCGCTCTATCGAGGCTTCCCCCCAATTCACGCAGAGTATCGGCATTTTTGTCCAGGAGCACCAACTCCGCACCTCTTTCCGCGAATATCTCAGCGCAGGCGCGGCCGATTCCCTGCCCTGCCCCCGTAATCAATGCCCTGTGTCCTTTCAGACTCATGTCTCCTCCATCTCCCTTTACATTTCCACCCATTTCGCCCCACCTGACAATGCACTTTATCTTTATCGCACTACCCCCGGCGAGTCAAACCCAAGTCAACCCCTGGCCCACGTGCCGCCTTTGACTCCGTGGAATCTTTTGGAGCCCCGAAATATTTTTCGCTTGGCTCGCCACCCCAACTGAAATATCCTGTAAACTGACAGATTATCCCTTTTAAAAGGCACCTCCGACAAATCCGCTGCAGACTCGCTACTGTCGCGATCCCGGGAGCGTCAGGTCGCCGGGACCCAAACGCATTGGAGTGACTCGCACTCGAACAGGTGCCCTTGAACTGAAATGAATTTCGGGAAAAAGCCAAGTAAACATGAAGTCGAGAGGATAAACCGGCTCCAGCGGGAGCTTTTTGACAGGTTGTACTATCTTTTTGAACCACCCCTGCCCGAAGGCGTACCGGAACGCCTCGAAAGGATTGTTGCCTCTGCCGACATCAATAACGGAGACTCTGTCCTTGATGTGGGGACGGGTACAGGCATACTTATCCCCCTGATACGGAAGTACAAACCCGCAGTCATTTACGCCTGCGATATCTCCCAGGCCATGCTCAAACAGCTCCGGAAGAATTACCCACACGTGGCAACCATACAGGCAGACGTGCGTGACCTCACACTGCCTGATGGCTGTGTGGATGTAGTTTTCATCAATGCCTGTTACCCAAACATTGCAGACAAACAGGGGGCATTTTCCAATCTCTACCGCATAATCAGGCCAGGGGGCCGAATGGTGATCAGCCATCCCCTGGGAAAAGCCTTCATCCATTCTTTGAAAAAAAAGGTGCCTTTTCCACTTGACGACTTTCCCGGGGAGACCGAGGCCTCAAGGGTGATGAAATCGTTCGGATTCCATCTCGTGAAGTTCATTGACGAGCCAGACCTCTACATAATGGTGAGCCAAAAAGGCATGAAACGCCGGTCTTGACGGGCGCATCAAACCGAGGTAAATCTTGAGCCAAAAGAAGAAGGCACAGGCAAATCCTGATATCAAGCAAGGAGCGTACAAATGGCAAGAAAAAGGATCGATGATAGAACAAAGGAAAAAGTCGTGGAGGCTCACGCAAGAGGGCTTTCAAACAAAAAGATCGCCGAGCAGTTCCATATCAGCGTATCCAGCGTGAGCAGGATCATCAAAGAGAAGGCTGGGCACAAGAAGCAGGAAAAGCCTCCTCAACAAGACTCAAAATCAAAAGAGATACAAAAGAGGATCACGGAGATAGAGCGAAGAATCGCGGAACTGGAACAAAAAATCCTCTACTACGAGGCCAGAAAAAAAGGCATCAAACCCTGAGACCCGGGTGGCGCCTACCAAAGCCGCCTGTCTCCCCTCCTTCATTTTACTGTTGGGAAGCCGAGCTCTACCCACCCTTTTAGCCCCTCGGGCATTACATAAAGCCTCCTGAACCTGCATTCGCGAAACAGGGGAAGCGCCCTTTCAGTCCTCTCCCCTCTCCGGCAATAAACCAGGTAAGTCTTCCCCTTATCCAGCTTACAGAGTTCCTCCTTGAAGGAGTCAGAGTAGTAATCGAGATTGACGGCGCCCTCAATGTGCTCGGTTTGGAATTCTTCTGGTGTCCTGATATCAAGCACTATGAAATCGCGGTTATCCCTGTTCCGCTCCACCAGGTCAAAGGCCTTGTCAGAATCCACATTTTCAATGACCTGACCCGGGTAGTTGAGATGCACAGCTATGAAGACAAAGCCGATAGCCAGAACGCCAAGCATCACCAGCATGGCCAGCAGCGGTTTTTTCCCTGTGCTCTCATTTTCCATGAATGCAACCTCATAAACACATGTTATTCCCCATGCAAACCTGCATCAATCCACTGTCCACTCTACGTGCTGATAGAAATACATAATATGCTGACATCACCGAAAGGGCAAGAGGGCATGAAATGCCTCATAAGGCATAATCCAGGCCATGAAAGACCCGCAGTTGTAAGTTGTAGATTCTTGCCTTTTCATGGGCTGCGATGTATATTGCCCGGCAGCTGGAAGCAGCAAAATGTAGACAGGGGGACAAGCCTATTTGGCAACGCCGATCGTGATCCGACATTCAAGGGACGGGTCCTAAGGGTTAGTTTCTCCCTTCCGGTTACGAGGCCATACATGATCGGCGCATCGGGGTGCGCTCATGGAGGCATACGCAGAGACGAAAGCGGCAGGCAATCATCTGACGTCCTGGCTTAAAGAAGAGCTTCAACCCAGCCGCCTGGTATCAAGCTTGGTGGCCGGGGGGGTAACCGCAATCCTGACCGTTATCGAATCGGTTTCCTATGCCGCCCTGATCTTCTCCGGCGCGATGGCGGCCCATATTTCCACCGGCATCGCCATAACCCTTACCTCCGCAGCCGTCGCCGGGATAGTCATGACCATAGGCAGTTCCTACCCGGGGACCATCGCCGTACCCCAAAACAAGATCGCCCCCATCCTGGCGCTGGTTGCTGCATCGATCATAGCCACCATGCCCGACGGAGCCACCGCCGAGCAGATGTTGATGACCGTCGTCGCCGCTGTGCTCGTGTCTTCGTTTGCCGCCGGCGTATTCATGACCGCCTTGGGAGTCTTCAAGCTGGGGGGACTAATCCGTTTCATTCCCTACCCGGTGATCGCGGGGTTTCTTGCCGGGACCGGCTGGCTGCTGCTTCTGGGATCCATCAAGGCTATGACCGGCACGCCCGTCACCCTGTCGACCCTCCCCGGACTTTTCGAAAAGGCCCTTTTAGTCAAATGGCTCCCGGGCTTGGTCTTTGCCGTGACTGCCCTGTTTTTCATGCATCGGATCAAGCACTTCCTGGTCATGCCGACCCTGCTGACTACGGCCTTTCTGATCTTCTACGGCGTGTTGCTGGCAACCGGCACGTCCGTACACGAAGCCAGGGAGGCGGGATGGCTGATCCACACCGCCTCCGACGGCGGGCTCTTCCGGTTTCTGACCGTCCGCTCCGTGCTCGAGGCGGAATGGCCTGTAATCATCCATCAGGCCGGCAGCATCGCCTCCATACTGCTAATCGCCGCCGTTTCCGTGCTGCTGAACTCCAGCGCCCTGGAACTGGCGTCGAAACAGGATCTCGACCTGGACAGGGAGCTCAAGTCGGCCGGTATCGCCAACATCGCCACCGGGCTTGCCGGCGGCATGATCGGGTTTACCTCGCTGACCATCACGGGGCTGGGACTCAAGATGGGAGTGAAAAGCCGGCTGGTGGGTCTGATGACGGTTGCGTTCTGCTCCGCCGTCCTTTTTTTGGGGGCCGGTGTACTGTCCTATTTTCCCGAACCGATCATCGGTGGACTGCTCATGTTTCTGGGCATTGAATTCCTCATCGAGTGGGTGATCCATACCCGTCATAACCTGCCGCTGTCCGACTGGCTCATTGTGATCATGATCCTGGCGGTTGTCAGCCTGTTCGGATTCCTTCAGGGGGTTCTGGTGGGGATCATCGCCGCCATCATCATGTTCGTGCTCAATTACAGCCGTATAAACGTGATCAAGCACGAACTCACCGGCATCCACCACCACAGCAACGTCGACCGGCCTCCGCGCCACAAACGGATCCTACGGGAAAAGGGCGACCAGATCCTCCTGCTGAAACTCCACGGTTACATTTTTTTCGGAACGGCCAACTCGCTGCTCAACCAGGTCCGGGAGCGCGTGGCCGATACGGGCCGAGCCCCTTTGCGCTTTGCCTTGCTCGACTTTCGAGATGTGAGCGGGATCGATTCCTCGGCGGTCATCAGCCTGGTCAAGATGAACCAGCTTGCCGACAAGAACGACTTCAAAGTCGCCTATACTCATCTGCCCGAACACATCCGGAAACAGCTGGAGCAGGGGGAACTGGGTGACATGGATGACGGCAGCTGCCTGGATTTCACAGACCTCGACCACGGCCTCGAGTGGTGCGAGGACCGGATTCTGGCGGCACAGGGCGAAAGTCTCGAAGACGGCGGCCGGACCCTGGCCGAATACCTGGAAGAACTGGTTCCCGGCGGGCTGGATTACGCCAAGTTCGACCGATACCTGGAGCGGATCGAATTGCCCGCGGGCCACCCCCTGCTCCGGCAAGGCGACCGGTCAAACGATCTCTATTTTATCGAATCCGGCCGGGTGTCGGTGCGGATCGAACTGGAGGGGGGCGAAATCCTGCGGATTCAGAAAATGGGAGCCGGCAGCGTGGTAGGGGAACTGGGCATGTACCTGAACAAGGCCCGGACGGCATCGGTGGTGACCACGGAACCGACGGTCGTCTACCGCTTGACCTCGGCATCCCTGCGCAAAATGGAAGAAAACAATCCACAGACCGCATCGTCCTTCCACCGGTTTATGGTACGGTTTCTGGCCCAGCGACTCATCAACACGGACAACACGCTCAAAACGCTGCTGAAGTGACGGGGATAGGGGGAAGATAGCGAAAGAGGTGTAGTAAGGACATCCCCTTCAGTTGATCCTTGAAACGCATAAAATCATACTCCCCTTTTGTGTTGGCTATAAATTCTCCTGCCTTTCCACCAAAAGAAGATCCCAGAAATTCCAAAGATGATGGAAATACCCATGAGGGCTCTTTCGTATCTGGAAAGGGAACTCTCATTTATGCCTTTGGCCTGTTGTTCATTTGTCTTCTTGAGGTTGAGTATCTTGTCAACGTTTGTCTTCAACGCAAGGCGGTGTCCCATTCCATCGCTAACGACAACCTTCCAATCTCCCATCTTGTCCGGATAAAGAAGAAACCGTCCATTTCTGTCGGTTCTTCCTGTTTGAAAGGGAAGCTTTTCCTCTGAATCGAATATTTCAATGCTGGCATAACTCATGGGTTCACCATCATCATACTCAGCTTCGACAAGAATTCCTTCCCCCGAAGTGATCCTGCCGCGCACCCCATGGGACCACACATCCTCTGCTGCTGCCAACAGGCACGTAATGACACACAACCACCATATGATGAATCTCATGTGCAACCTTTTTCCCCGGTAACACTTTAGCACTCTGAAACAGAAGGTCTACTAACGTCGGGGGAGGGGAAGTTTTTTGGAAAAAATATCCCTCACCCAAGTCATTTCTCCAACACTTAAAGTGTTACCTCCCCAAAAAGAGCACTGTAAGCGTTCACCGGCATTCAACCAACTGATAGGTAATCTTTGCTTGCCTCCAAGGATTCACATGAGCCGGTCTTCTTGGCGAACGATACACTCCTACCGCCCTGGCTTAAGGCCACGTGGACGCTTAAGAAAGTGTCCATTGCTTCTTGTGTCAATGTTCTACTTCACCTCAAACGTAAGCGTAGCCACAAACGACTCCACATCACATTCACTCTGGTCTGGATAAGACTCCTCATGGTCGGCCTTGATCATCCAGACACCAGAATGTAGTATCTTGATTTTGCCTTCACCCTTTCTATTAGTTGTTGTGCTATAGGCAAACGTATTCTTCTCCGTAGAAAAACCAACATAGGTAGCATAAATCACCCCTTTGAATGGCTTGCCCTTTAGAAGCACTTGCACCGGCAGATAATCACCTGCCCTCAAATCAGCAGGGTTTTCCAGGGGAATGATTTCCATCGGATGTCCGATGCGGACGTCCACCTTTCCTTTCCCCTCCCCTACATTGACGACAGCCTTCATGCACATATGAGAGTGGAAACATTTGATGACGTTCTTCAATCCCTTTTTCGAACACCTCTTTCCTCCCTGGGTGGTCTTGGTATAAAAGCCTGCCTTTCTCTTGGCAGCTACAATATAGGCTCCAGGCCGGCTTATGATTTCCTGCGATTGAAATTCCACCTCTGAAGAGGAGCTCACAGCCTGTTTTTTCCCTCCAGGCCCCAAAATATAGATACTCTCCAAGGCATCGCTTTTCAGGAAACCATCTAAGGGGTACCGATGCCCCCAGCCTATTGTTATTCTTAAAATCTCCCCCGATTCTGGAGTATAGTCAGAGAGGTTTACCCAGGGATAATGGGCATAAGCGTGCGTACAAAAAAGCGCCACGACAAAAATGCTTACACCAATTACCTGCGACATCCTTACCTCACGCCTTTTTTTCATGATACATCCTCCCAAGAAACTAGAAAAAAACATCTAACTTAACTGTAAAAGTTCTCCCGGTGCGAAAATTACCTTCATCACCTTTATCAGAGTTAAAAATGTTGTCTGCCTCAAAAGACACCTTGGCCTTGTCGGAAAGGTATTTGTAGATTTTCGCATCGACGACAGTATGCCCATCGATCTGGGTGGTGTTGCCCGAATTTGTGAACTGCTTGCCGATGTATGAAATCACGGCGCCGGTGCCCAGACCATATCTCTTCAGTTCGTATGCAGGTGAAAAAGTGACACTGTGTTTAGGAACATAGGTCAATTCTTTTCCGGTCTCTTCGTTTTCGGTTTTTGTATAAGTATAAGATATGGTAGCGGTAAATTCTTCGCTCAGATACGTCCTGCACATGAACTCAAGGCCCTGCGTCCAGGCTTTTTCTACATTCTTGTATATTTTCAGGGGCAGGCCGTTATACGTGGTGCCTGTATCTTCCCTTATTACCATATCATCCACGTCATTACGGAAATAACCCAGATTGACCATTATGCCCCGATCGAAAAACCATTTTTCTATGCTTGCGGAATAACCAACAGCCTTTTCCGGCTTCAGATTCGGATTAGACTGGCAGTAGTAACTGCCGTGCCTGTACGGAGCATCGTAATAGAGTTGACGAATGGTGGGTGATTTAAAGGCCTTGCCTACTGAAGCTCGAAGGATTGTGTCCTCTGAAATCTTGTACATCAGGCTTAATTTGGGGTTTACCTCACTTCCAAAGCTGGAATGGTCGTCATAGCGCAGACCTCCAACCAGGGTGAAAGCCTTAAAAAGAGTAATCTCATCCTGGACATACAAGCTGGAGGTGTCCACGTCTTTCTTGACACTTATTATACTGCCATCAGAGTTTTCTATGGTGTAATCAATACCCTGCCTTTGAATTTCGCCCCCCAGGGTGAGAGCATTCCAATCGCTGGAATACCATGTGTACTGGACCTCACACTGGTTATACCCGACATCGCCATATTTATATCCATAAGCATAACCGGGATAACCATGCGTGAAATCCCATGTGTATGCATATCCCTTCAAAGAAAAGAAATGGTCATCACTCGGACGAAAGTCAATTCCGGCAGAAACGCGATAACTATCCTCCTCTCGGTTGTCCGTCTTTTCATAATCGCTCGCTTCACCTTTTAGGTAAAGATCAATGCCATCGCCAAGATTCGCATTCAGCTTGCCCATAAAAGAGTGGCGATCAGATTTGATCGGATCCTGGCTTATGTCTTCTGCACTATCATAATTGTAATGCAGCAAATACCCAATGCGATCCGATATCTTGTCGCCAAAAGAAACATAGGCCTGAGAGAGATTCCGGCTATGCCCGTAGTCTGAAGGTTTCGTAATTGTCCCATTCTTATTCCTCTCTTTCACCTTGTACCAACCATAGGCTACACCGGCTTTGCCGGTGGCCTTCTCTGGAATTCTCTTGGTGATAATATTGATAACACCGGCCACAGCATCACTTCCGTATAATGCCGAACTAGGGCCTTTGACTATTTCGATCCTTTCGATCATGTCCACGGGAATCTGGTTGAGGCCGATGCCATATTCACCCATGCCGCCGCTTTGACCACAGCCCATTACCCTTTGTCCATCAATAAGGATCAGGCCATAACCGTCATTAAAGCTTAACCCTCGCAGATTGGCTCGCCAGGTGTATGTTCCGAAGACATCATCATGGACAGATGTGTCAATTCCCGGAATATTTTTCAAGATATCCATTACGTTTTGTCCGTTGGTTCGCTCGATATCTTCCTTGGTAATCACGATAGTTTCCACCGGAACATCCTTTAAAGCGTGTGGTGTTTTGGTCGCGGTTACCACGATATTGTCCAGCGAGGTTACAACCTCTTCCTTGGGTTCATCAGCCCTAGCAATGTTTACCGATGCAGCCATAGCTGCAGCCAAGACTATTGCCAGAATACTTTTTGACATATGAACAAAAAGGCTGGCCATCGAAGATGGCTGAAGTTTCCTTTTTGTTGGTCTTTTCGTCATTGTTTTTGATTCTCCTTTCTAACAGTCATAATGAAGAAAAATGAATGCCCTTGAAAACCACCCTGGATTGAATTGACGAACCATTGCTACGGTGGTACAAGAATAACGAAGCATCCCTCACCCCGAGGGGTCTTCACGGGGAAGGCAGATTTTAGACCTTTGCAGAGGACGAGATGCCTTCCCCCACCCTTTTTCATCTCTGATTCCCTAAACTGTGTTTTCTTCTCTCACCTCCTTTCGGTTCACTGGTCCCGTCCACACAAAATAAAGCCACGAAGCCGCATTCCCTTCCGGGAACATGGACCTTCGTGGCCTTTTTCGCTTGACTTCCCTCCGCTCGAAGCGGAGCTTGCTATTTTTGTGGCCTCCTTACTTAAGGGGCCTTGGTACCTCTCGTAATAGAGCCTATATGAACGGCTTCTGCCGCTCCTATCAGGTAGGTCTTATTACTTCAGCAACTCCGCCAAGTCAAGAGTTTTGTTGAGTATCCGTATTCCTCCAAATGATCCTCATTGTGTTTTTTCCAATGCTCGATCCGGATTGTGGCTTTTTCGGTAATATCCATGACAAGCTCTCCTTTCTTGTTGTTTTCCTTTTTTCTCATTGTACAGTATAAGACACACAATCTCCGTTAATCTTCGTAAAGCAAGGAATGCAGTATAGTTCACCATTTTGCTCAATCAGCCTCCCTTCCAGAACCGGCTCACTACAACATGAACATCTGTGATACACACCGGCCAGCTCAACAGGGGGCTCATTCCACTCAATCTCTTTTACCTCAAACAACTGTTCAGGAGATAGGCCTGAAACCTGCAAAATCCTGTTGTCCACAAGCACCTGGTACCTCGTCACATCATCCAATGTGGCCTTATTCCTCCAGATTTTTCTCTCAAGATGCTCAAATTCTTCTTCGTCCCCAAAGCGCTTAGGTTTCATCGAAAGCCTGGTGGCTTTTCCGTCATGCTTGAAATAAACTGAATAGTTGTGTTTGCCAAAATCCAGTATGTACAAACGCTGGTTTCCTAGGGTGGCCCCAAGTAAGACCTGTATCGCATCCAGGGCAGAGGTGGAGTTTTCTGCAATTATGAAGATTCCCCCGCTTGGATCATCTACCGATCTAAGCACACCCTGAACATACTCACAAAGCTTTGCACCAATCATAAGATCAGGGCACAAGTGCCCGTGAAAATCCACCAGCCGCTTAAGGGCCATGTTACCGAGCATCCTTCGATCTCCCCTGTAAAGAGCCATTAGTTCATTGTCATTGAAAATCCGAAAACTCAGCACCCAACTGCCCGAATGCAGTGGAAAACGCTGGTCATAACTGGAATAATGAAAATACAGGAAGAAAATCTCTTCATTTGCCTGAACTAAATATCCATTGATAGGACGCTCATCAGCGGTTTTGAACCGCCCAATCAATTCTCCAACCTTGTATGTCTTTCCATTAAAGGTAAAGGAAACCGGCATCTGTCTGAAATTGTCAAAATCTACCATTACCCTCTTCTGAATGTACTCGAACAACTCGTATCGGATGGACCGCAATACTTCCGTCCTGTCCATCATACACCCACCTTTCTTGGCGCTGAGGTCCCTGCAGCAATTCCTTCCACGCTCAAAAACGGAGAGACTTGCAGGGTCTCTCTTTGCAATAACCTCTTTTCAACAAGCTTTTCTTTAATAGTCGCTACCACCTTCCACATGGCTTTTCGCACTTCCGGGCACATGCCAAGGCCTTCTATTATTCGTGGCTCTATCCATATGAATAAAATCTCCGTGGGAAATCCTCCCGCCAGCTCAGCCGTGGCTAATGCCTGCACGAGCCAGCGGATCACCCGATGTTTGGCGACAATCCATGACAAGTGTTGCTTGAACACTCGGTAAGGCCAGATGTAGACTTTGCCGACCGGCCCGCCAAGACTGAAAGCACTGACAACGATCACAAGATCCATTCCATAGATTAGTCCAGCAGCACACCGCGGATCGTCACCTAGGTACGCAAGCTCTACGCCATCTCCCAACGAACCCCGGCCCAGTGCCTCTAAGAGGTAGCATCCAACGCCAAAATCACCATCCAATATGTTGCCCAGGCCAATAATCAAGCCCTTCTTCATTTCCCTCCTTGCACCTCCTTTTTACCCTTTGCGAGGTATTTGCCTGGTGTATTGACTATCTCCAGCGGAAAGACCCTGGCGTCCATAAACAACGAACGCATTCGATGGTTATCAGGAAGAGTGTCGCAGGCAACGGCCGGGTGCGCACTATGATGCTTTGTCAACTCTTCACGGCTCAAAAGGTGGGCAATAATAAGGATGCCATCATGCCTCAGGACCCGGCTCATTTCCCGAAGTGCCTTGGCCTTATCTCCAAAATGTGGGAAGGCCGCAAAGCAGATCACTCTATCGACTATCTCGTTTGCAAATGGAAGGAAATGCACATCCGCTTGTACAATGATATCCATGACTCCCCGTGGTTTTCTGTTTGCCTGCCTCAGCATCTGAAATGACAAATCAACGCCAAATATCCGGCCCGAAGCTCCTACCTCTCTACAAAGATAAGGAATCAAAATACCCGTTCCTGTTCCCAGATCCAGCACTCGTTCTCCCGGCCTTACCCCGAATTCCTTGACTAGGGCTTCAAGGCGTTGTCGCACATGTAGGGGGTAATGGACCTTTTCCCAATCCGAGGCTCGCCTGTCGAAAAAGCCTAGACGAGTTTCCATTTAACACCAATACCTGCTTATTGTTCCAAACCTACTAAGCTGCAGACACAGGGCTTATCATATGTTAAAACTTTATCCTCAAACCAGCACGGATCTCCCTCCCTGGTCCTTCAAAATCAAAAGACTACTTGATCTTTATCCTATGATTCAAAAAGGTGTCCCGATACCCTGACATCAAAGGCCATGTTCCAAGACAAAAAAGCCACGCAAACCTTTGCTTCGTGCATTCAAAGGTCTTCGTGGCCTTTTGCTTACGAACCTATATGTCTTCTGTACAAACGCCTTGGTCTATAAAGCGTTTCTTACGCTTCCTTTATGAGCCAAGACACTCCACCCTGAAAACATTTAACTTGTGTTTTCTATCACCTTCCTGAGCTTTTCATCCATTCCGGCACCGTGGCCTCTTCTACGCAGTGATAGCCCTTAACATAGGGCTTTATGTCCAGAATGGGGCTGCCGTCCAGGGCCTCCAGTCCTCTGACCAGCAGCGCATTACCCTTGCGTGTAAGGAGTCTCACAGGAGAAAGCAGGATGGAGTTGGGCCTTACCGGGCTGCATGTGGCAAACACGCCCTTCTTGGGCATATCTCTTCTGCCCATTGGGTGGACCTGCAAGGTCCCTTTTCGCCCTTCAGGGACGAGATGGGCCCAGTAAAGAACAAAAATATGGGAGAATTCTCCAATGCCTTCCAGCATATCCTGCAGTTCAGGAAAGATCACAAGTTCAGATTCTAAGTCCTTTATTCGCCTGTGATACTCCTTCAATCGTTCCACATATTTTTCCGTAACAAGGCCTCCATCTTGGGGGAGAGGCAGTGGGTCCTTAAGGGATGTCCTAACATAGCCTACAGGCTTGACCCTCATATCCTTGCACCAGTCATTTGGGTAATCACTCATGTATCTCCTTTCACCACCATGGCCATGGATAATAATACCACCATGGATGCCATAGGTAAGGGTTGGAGGACCCTTTTGCCTGTGATCTTGCCTCCGATTGTCACCTCCCTGCCCCGCCTGTAGACAGCACCATCCAGAAAGCCCTTGTAAAGCGCCAGGAACCTTCCCTTTGACTCGTCCATATCTTTCGGTCGTGAAGAAGGATCGCAAGGTATCTGAAGAACCTCCAATAGGGTGCCTTCCTTAGTATTCTTTGAGTCCAGGATAATACCGGACAGTACCACTACCTTTCCTGCATATACCTCTGGGTCTTTAATGATCTCATCAAACTCGATTCTTTGAGCTTGCGTTAAAAGCTGCTTCGAGACTACTGTGGCACATCCGGACAGCAACACGCAAAAACACAACCCAAGACAAACGCCATAAGCCAAGATATTGCATTTTGGTTTCATTGACGATTCCTCCATCGTACAAGGAGAATTTTTTCATTTTTCCCGTGACATATTATCGCACCGGTATTTCATTCTGTAAAATATTCTATCCCGAAGTTTTTCCGTTCTTCCCCTTTTTTATCCTCTTTGGCATTAGGAAAGCAGTGTTTTCACAATGCCTTCCATCTCAGTAGATGCGCGAGGTACATCAAGAACCCCTCCCTCAAGGCAAGCAGCCACGATTTCGCCGTGGTAATGGATGGTTCCAAGTATGGGAACACCAACATCATTCAATTTCTCGGAAAGGACAGCCTCGTGCTCGGATGATGCAACCTTATTGAGAATGGCACCTCTAAAGGATGCACCTACAGATTGGGTTAACTCCTTGATCTTAGAGGCCATGTTGATGGATTCAAAGGAAGGTTCAACAACGCATACCACTGCATCTACACTTGCCTCAATGCCCCGACCGAAGTGTTCTATGCCGGCATCCATATCAACAAGCACGACCTCATTTGGACTCAGCTCGATTTTTTTGAGAAACTCCCTCGTAACAACCCCCATGGGACAAGCACATCCTTCCAGGGCCTGATGGATTTTGCCTGTTTGGATGAGCCTTATGCCACCTTTTTCAACAATAAATCCTGGCCGAAGCAAATCTGGTGAGATCAGATCCTGCTGCCATATTGACATCTCGGGCTCATTTTCGCCCCGGGAGAAACGCTCAATCATCTTTGCCTGAACGCTCTTTTTCCCTCCCAGTGAGTCCATCAATGGTTGCGGAGGCCTTTCAAAGCCAAGCATCCAGTAAAGGCTTGTATTAGACTCGTCTGAGTCCAGTACCGTGACCTCTTTACCATATCCTCTAAAGGCATCGGCCATAAGTTTGATTATCGTACTTTTACCGCTACCCCCTTTGCCGCATATGCATACCTTCATAATTTCTGACTCCTATGTTGTTTCAATGTTCTGGTAAAACAAAGTCAGGCATGCTTCCAATGGCCTGGTATTGCCGTCTCATTTGGCCATAAACAGGCCTTCCTACTAGAAATGTATAGATTTCATCTGCCTTTTTCTCGGGATCAATGTTCTTGAACCTCTGTGGGTAAAGAACTTTTCCAATGGCATATGCATCAGCCAAAGCACTTCCTATATTGGTGGCATACCAGTTGAACGGAAGCAGGGTATAAACCCTCCTCCCTGAAAAGGCCTTCAAAGCCCTATAGTATTCTGGCTTCTTGTGGTAATCTTCGGCCACGAGAAGAAGACCGCCGCTGTCAATGAAGATAATATCAGGGTTCAGCTTGAGGAGCATCTCCTTATCCATAAACACGTGGCTGCCTATGGTGGGTTTGACCTCTTCAGCCACGTTTTTAGCCCCGACCCATTCAAAAGGAATATAGTGCTGTTCTGTGCTTTCTATGCCATGAGCGCCTCGGTAGCCGATACCGCCCACATAGACACGGGGTATCTTGGCCTCGGTAATATCTGATGTGCGTCCTCCTAGATCCTTTCTAAGGGATTCGATATAGCCTACAACCTCATCGGCCCGCTTCTTACGGTTCAGGATCTTTCCTGCAATGCGAAGAGCGTCGTAAACTGCCCTGTCAAAAGTGGCAAAGGCGCCATAATCAAGCACCACTACAGGGATTCCCAGGGTGCGCTGCACCTGGTCAGCAAGTCCCGCCTCCATGTATGTTATAAAGATAACCTCAGGTCTCACCGAGATCAGGGCCTCGAGATCCGGTTTTTTGTTTATACTGACCGGCCCTCCAGGGCCACAGCGTGGTAATTTACGGAGTTCGGGATGTGCAATCCAGTAAGGCCGGCCCCCCGGGTTCCTCTTTTCCATGTCCTCGACGCCCGCAACCTTTGTTTCTGCTTGAAGATACACGATAAGGCGCAAGGCCCCGGGGCCAATACATACGATCCTTGCCGGATCAAAGGGGGCTCTCACCTTACGACCTGCCATATCGGTGACGGTCACTGAATGATCCGCTGCACAGACCGCAGAAATGCCCCAAGCTATGATGAAAACTATTAAGAACCCTAACCTCCTCATCCTTCTCCCTTACCTTTAGGCGGGTACCACAACCATGTGATTCCCGATTCGAACCAATTCCACATCAACACCATAAACTTGGCGAATCGTTTCCGCGGTAAGTTCCTCCTTTCCAGCCACTGCGTAAATCCGCCCGTCTTTTAGAAAAAGATAGCTGTCGGCAAAGCGCAGTGCCATATTCAGGTCATGGATGGCCGCCACGGCAGACAGGCCTCTTTGTTTCACGATCTTGCGGATCAATTCCATAACTTCCAGTTGATTCTTTAGGTCAAGATTGCTGGTTGGCTCGTCCAGCAAAAGCACCTGGGGCGACTGGGCAAGGGCCCGGGCAATAACCACCTTTTGGAGCTCGCCACCGCTCAAGGTGCTAATAGGCCGCATGGCCAAATGCTCCAGTCCAATCTGGCGAATGATAGTTTCTGCCAGCGCATAATTTCCCCCTCCCATGGACCAGCGTATATGTGGTTTACGCCCCATGAGCACCGACTCAAACACGGTCAACCCTGATTCGGGATACCGCTGTGGCACATAGGCTATAAGCTGCGCAATCCTGCCGTGGTTCATTGAAGAAAGGTCCGCACCATCCAACAGGACAGTCCCGCGGTGAGGTTCAAGTATGCGGTTAAGGCACTTTAGCAGCGTGGACTTGCCAGCACCGTTTACCCCAAGCACACACATGATCTGTCCCCGCTCAAGGCAGAAACTCACGTTTGAGAGCACTGGGTGGCTGTTGTAGGAAAAGTAAATATCAGCGACCTTGAGCCTCACCTGTACCCCCTTATAAGCAGATAAAGAAACATCGGTGCCCCTAAAAAAGAGGTAATCACGCCTACCGGAAGCGCGCCCGAACCTATGAGTATGCGTCCAACGGTGTCCGCCGAAAGCAACAATAATGCCCCAAGAACTGCTGAAAAGGGTATAAGCAAGCGGTGTTCCTCGCCTACCAGACGCCGGGCCATATGCGGAGCGATGAGCCCTACAAAGGCGATCACGCCATGAAAGGCGGTCGCCAATGCGGAGACAAGGGCTGCAGCAACCATCCCTGAAAGCCTGATCTTTCCCACACTCACGCCCAGCCCCTTGGCCGTCTCCTCGCCCGAGGCCAGGGCGTTAAGATCCCATCTGACCATCATCAAGTAAAGGGAAGTAATAAGGACAGCCCCTGTCATAAGCCAAATTTCCCGCCAACTTGAACGTGCCACGTCCCCGAATGTCCAGAAAACCACCATTGCCAGCTCTGTTTCCGTGGCCAGATATTGAATAAGAATCGTAGCCGAGGCAAAGACCGATGATAGAGCCACACCCGAAAGGATGATAGCCTCAGGGGAAAGCCTCTTGAGACCCGCCAGCACAAGAATGACCAGGGTGGCTGTCATTGCCCCCGCAAAGGCAAAGGCGGTTACAGAGAACACCTTGGTGCCAAAAACCACTATGGCTGAGGCCGCCCCGAAGGCGGCTCCCTGGCTGATTCCCAGTGTGGAAGGGGCACCAAGCGGATTCTTGAGCAACGACTGAATAGCCAGGCCAGAAACCGAAAGCCCCCACCCACAGACAACCGCCGCAACCACCCGCGGGAAACGGATATTTGCGATGACCACCCGGGAGGCCCCTTCAGCGTTGCCAAACAGCACTGATAAAACATTGCTGAGCGCAATATGGTAGGCCCCGTGGGTAATGGCGTATGCGCCAACGACAAGCACCATGAGCAGCAATGCTAAAAATAGAAGTACTTTCTGGTGAAGATGCCTTATGTAATCTGCCGTAATGGAATTGGCTTCAACATTCATCTTGGACCGGCAACCCTATAATATCAACCTGCAAGACCATTCAAAAAGGCCACGACGACACACCCCTCTTCCCGGAACCATGGCCTTCGTGACCTTAATTGTTTGTTTATGTTTATATGCTACCGCCCTCGGGGCACGAATATCATTTTCCTGATAGCTTCTACTATCTTTTTTGATTTTACGTTTGTTAGCAGAATTTTCCTTGCGTCAATACTCTCTCCCTCATTCGTCTTGCGACTCAAAAAAATCTTGCGGTTTACGAGGTTCATCCTCTTAATCCTACCCCTGGTGGACCCAGGATGATTACGTTCTCAGCTCGATTTACAAATCCCCGTGCCGCCAGCTCACGGACCACCTTGCGGTCTATGCTAGACTGAAAGGAGAAGTCAAATCGCTCCAGTGTTTCTCCTCCAGTACCGTTCCGACAATGGCATTTAAACTTTGCGAATCTGCTGAGAAAAGATGGCAATGCCTCCATAGATCAAAGAAGTTGGCAGAAGTCATTAGAGGCGTAGTGTTTGTCAATGGTATAGATGAAAATCGGATCGCCGCCTAATCCTTCACACACAACATTTGACAATAACTCTCGTCAATAATCCTCTTGGTCAATCTTTCTACAAACCCTCTGCCCCTCACACCGTGGACATAAAGGGCAAGGGGGAAATTACAGCTCAGAAAAGGATTATTATTACCGTACACCTTGTCATGTTATTGCCTTTTTGCGGCGAAATAGAAATATATCAATACACCTAAACCAATTGTTCCCAAACCGCTCAGAGAGGCGGTGGGCCTGCTCTTGATAGTGAAAAAAATAATCCAGAGGTTTCCCATGATAAAGAGAATTGGCGTTACAGGATATCCGAATGTCTTGTAACCGGCAGCCAAAGTAGGTTGTTTTATCCGGAGCAGGATCATCCCCAGCACAGTCAGCATAGCAAATAATGATAGGGTAAAACCGATGTATAAGAGCAGTTTGTCAAACGACGCTGTGATAACCATAATAATAGCAATCCCTGCCTGGAAAAAGATGGAATATGCAGGCGTCCTACGAATTTTGTTCACCTTGCCGAAAATGCCAAAGAAGACATTATCTTTTGACATGGCATAATAAACTCTCGGTCCGGTCATAATCATAGCGCTCAGAACGGAGAGAAGTCCTATGGCAATGGCTCCACTAAAGTATTTGCTGACATGGTCTCCGAACAAAGAAACGGCCGATTTTGCTCCGACTTCAAGGACGCCGCTTATCTCCTTTGCCGGAAGTGCGTAAATATACACGACGTTCAAAAGCAGATAAAGACACATTACGAGAGATGTCCCGGTAAAAAGAGCGAGAGGGATATTTCTGCCAGGCTTCTTGATCTCACCGCCCAGGTAAGCGGCCGCATTCCATCCACTATAAGCAAATGAGACAAATATCAACGATATAGCGAACTTGTCTTGAAACAGTGAGCTCATTTCCAGGCGTTCAGAGAAATTGCATGTTGAGCCATTACCCAGGCACAGGCCAGCGACAACAAAGAGAACAATGAAACCTATTTTAAACACGGTCAACCCATTTTGGACCCGGGTGCCGAGGAAAAGGCTGTGGTAATGAACCAGCGAAAGGATAATGATAATGGATGTGGCAAGTATGGTAATTGACGATAGGGTAAGAATATGGATCCCCAGGAAGGGAACTGTAAATCCAAATTTAGGGCCAAAAGAGGCTGGCAGCGCGCGGAAAATATAGGTGGCAAAGGCAATGGAAGCCGCTGCAATAGGCGCTGAAAATCCCACTATCAGGGATATCCAACCGGAAAGAAAGCCCATCCATTCGCCAAAGCTTTCCCTTAAAAATATATATTCCCCTCCTGCTTTCGGGAACATGGCACCCAGTTCCCCATAACAAAGAGCCCCACACAGAGCAAATACGCCCCCTACAAACCAGCAAAGAAGCATGGTTTGAGGGTTGCCGATCTCTTGCATGATGAAGCCGGAAGTAGTAAATATACCGGTCCCCACCATATTAGCGATCACCAAGATTGATGCAGAAGGAAACCCAATTTCTCTTCTCAGCTCACAGTTGTTCAATTTATTTTTCAATAACTTTCCGCTTACTTCATCACCTCATTGAAAATATCTCGACGATCAAGTGCAAGCCAATACTGAATCGCGAGTTCTCTGATATGGGCAAAGTACTCTGTGCTCAAGCCTTCGTACCTCTTTAATGCCTTCTTGATCTCTGCTCTTATGTTTTGCATCCACGCTGGTTTCAGCTTTAAGGTCAGTTTTTTCTCCTTGTAAAAGAAGGCTGCCGCTGGTTCCGGCTCCCCCTCAGATATCTCGATATTCCCTCGACCCAGACTCGCACCGGTAGCCACCTGAAGCCCATCATTCATGCAGCTCAAAGGAGGAGCATTCCCAGCAAATGAAACGACCTTCAGCTCATCAAAGGGAGCTTCTAAGATTTCTCTTGCCCTTACCCCCATTTTGGCCCCGATGAGGGAATATACACCCAGGTGGCGGTGAAACTCATTAGTCAAAAGGCAGGCTTTCCATTCTTCAAGACCATATTTTTCAATGATCTTTTTCACGTGGGGGCTTACGTCTTCCCTGAACAGGGAGGGATTGCTCGGAAAAAGCTTAAAGGCTACCGGATAGCGGGGGCTTAGGTGGAAGTCCGCCAAATGACCCAGGAGTTTCAAATAGATCTCATAGACGCCAGCCCTCCTAAAGGTCGCAAGCGACATTACATGAGGATGATTGCCTGAGGGAACAAACTTAAAAAGCGATGGACGATTTAGGTAAATGACAGTCATCTCATCCCATACATAAAAGTGCCCCATAGATAAAAGCTTTCTAACGGCAGGGGGCTCATGGATCTTAGCCACCAGGCGGGCTGGTGTTGTATTCATGCTTTCTATTTGTTCGTAGAGCTTCTTGTCAAAATGAAGTAGTTTTTCCTCTGGAAGGGCTATGGAATAAATATTTAGGCCCGAATCGAAAATGAAACTGGCGGAGTCCGGATCTCGGGTCGTGTTCCAGCCGGGAGAGGGGTCATTCGGATGTCCTCCAAAATAAACGAGCCGCGAGATCTTTTCGTTCATCCCGGGACACAGTCGAAGGGCCCCCGCCAGATTGGTTAAAGGTCCAAGGCAAAGGTATACTGCCCGCGTTTCTAAGGCCTTCAGTGCCCTTACAATTTCCTCTGAAGCTGGGTGATCCAGAGCTGTTTTGTTATCACCTACGTTTATTTCGGGCCACTTCACATCCTCAGTCCATGAGCGCCACTGAGGCGCTCGTTTTCCCAGTACCTTACCTGCGGCTACCGGGATTTCTTGACGTCCAAAATATCTCAGCAGCCTTATTAAACTTTTGCAACCGGTCTTGGGAGATACGGCTCCGTCTGAAGTGACAATCAACCGGATATCAACCATGTCCGAGTTTAGGAGCATGGCAATTGCACGGATGTCATCAAGGGCCATGTCCGTATCCACAAGGACAGGCACCCTGTATGTATGGGCATGCACTATATGAGAGAAGAGGCAAAATAGTAGTGACACATAAAGTGCCGCATACCTTTTTCGAAACATTTTTAACCTCATATAAGAAAGGACGTTATGCGCTACGCCTTGAGCCCCGTACATCTTTTATGTCATTCCTCCACCTGGAAGGTAAAGCAGTAGTTGTATCTATATTTATCGCATTTCTCAGGATCGGGGTAAGGGACCTCATGGAGTACATTCACGACCCATCTCCCTTTTTTCAAGATCCTGATTTGGGCTACCCCCTCCTTATCGGCCTTTGTAACAAAGGCAAAGGTATTTGGTTGGTCTGAAAAACCTGCATAAGTTGCTTTGACCTTGGCGTAAGGAAGGGCCTTCCCGTCATAAAGCACCTTTAGAGGAAAAAGCTCGCCTTCTATTAACTTATTTGGGTTTTTGAGTGGGATAATCTCCAAGGGATCACCCACCTTCTGTTCAGCAATCTTAATACAATTCCCTACATTGATGATGGCCTTGGCGCGTATGTCAAAACGAAAGCAGGAAAGCACATTGTCCAGTCCCTTCTTGGCCTTTAGCTTATACCCATCAGTCGTCTTGCTAAGAAAGCCAGGGTGGATATTAGCCACTATAGTATAAGTGCCTTCTGCTTCCGGAACGAATTCAAACTCAGTTTGGGAGAGCTGCTTTAATGAAATCTTCACGCCTTTTGCATCTATGGCATAGACCTGATTCAGAAATTTCTCCTTTATTATCTCATCCTTAGGGAATTTGTGGCCCCAGCCTACGCCAATATGGACCTTCTGACCGGGTTTTGCTTGATGGTTATCAATATTGAGCCATAAAGAATGGGCATAAGCAGGAGCCCATGGGGACAGGAAAAACAAAAATAAAATAGAGAAAAATATGTTTTTCACCGTGAAGTACCTCCTTGGCCGTGTGGATATGTTCATCTGTAACTGAGCACAGGGTAATTTGCCTGTAATTACTATCATGGTCTCATTCTAACTTTGATTGGTGTAGTTTCATTGCGGCCTCATAGGGCTTACCTTCCAAAAAGCGGCCCACCAGTAAGAGGCCCATGAATTTTTCTCTCTCATCTGCCAACCTCTGCCCCATGTGGGCAACAGTTCCACGCATAATGCGCTCTCGGTCCGGATATCCGGCCCAGTAGACTACCGCGCAGGGCATGTCAGGCGGGAACACCTTCCCTAAGGCAGCAAACAGTCTCTCGGATTGCCAAAGGGCCATATAGAAAATCATGGTTGTCGGATACTTGGCCAGATCCTCGATAATCTGATGTTCTGTCAGCCCCGGGTCCATCAAAAAAAAGGGGGCCGTCTGTACGACCATGCGGGTATTATAGGCAGGTATCACGCTTTTTTTCAGCGCAGCCATGGCGGCCGCGTCACATCCCATTCCCGCAATGATCACAACGTCATGAGGATCGAACTGTTCCACATACCAGTGGCTGGGACCAAACAGGCAAGGGTTGCCTGAGTCCAAGAGTCCTACATCTTTTCCTTGAGCCAAAAGGCTTTCGATCTGGGACACTCTTGCATCCCTTATCTGAAACCGCTCCACCTTGAATCTGGCCATTTCTTCCTTGTTCAATTTTCGGTAGTCTTTTCCATTGTAGTCCCAGAACCCTTTCCACGGATCAAACAGAATGGGTTTATTGCAAATGTAATCAGCAAAGAGCTTCACATGCTGATCCGATGCCACAATAGCATCCATCCGCTTGATCGTATCCAGGGCCTGGACCGTTGCCATTCTGGGGCCGGCCGGACCCGTTCCAATTACATAGAAGTGACCGCGGCCCCAAGCAATTGCCTGGGATGGACACAGGCATTCAACCGCGGCCAAAGCAATCGCTACAATGTAAATAATTTGTCTTATCTGTTTCATGAGTTTGCTCCATCAGTTGCCCTTAAAATTTCACGCCGAACTGGAAGCCCCAAAGATACTTCGGCATCTCATAACCGGCAATTTCTTCATAATCGGCTCCAGTCACGTTGTTAACAAACACTTTAGCCGTATAGTCCATGCCATGGAATTTGAACTCTTGCTCGAATCCCACGTCGGCCGTGATATAGTCATCAAGCTTTGAGCCTTTCTGAGCGTTACGAGTGCCCACATAACGGGAGCTTAACTGGAACCACCCACCCTCCCAGACCTTATATCGGGCCAATAACTTGACTTTGTGTTTAGGCAGAAGTGCAGGGAGGTAGTAAGTCCAATTCTTTTCGAAGCTTGTCTTCTCTGCATCAAATTCCTGATAAACATAAGCTGCGGTTGCCCTGAACCTTCCTCCCAGACGAATGGTGGCTTCAACTTCGGCACCATACAGCTTAAAATGATCGATGTTATAAAGACAGTCGCTGCCGAGACCCGAACCAGGGGCGGTAATACCATTGTCATTAATGAAGTTTTCAATATCATAATAAAACAACGCTGCCCTAACACTCAGTGGTTTGAAATCTTGTATGATCCCGACCTCATACTCCCAGGCCGATTCCGGATCCAGTGAACTATTAACGACGGACGCGCACCGCGCCCACCAGTAGTAGTCTCATGGACAAGGGAGTCGATAGGAGCGGCTTACAGCTGCATAAAGGGCTGTCTGCAGGGAGGCCTGGAAGTCTACCTTTAGGCTTGGATATAGGCCGGAGTCGTCCTGTTTTTTGCCGGATATGGGCCAGCCGGCGCCAAACTGCGAATAATAGGTATCCATATCCACCTTGTAATATCTAACCCCCGGTGTGACGGTCCAGCGATCCCCGAGCCGAATGACGTCCTGCGCATATGCTGATTGGACCTGGTATATAATGGGGTTTTGATCTGGCCAGCCAAGTTCCTGGTATTCCATACCCATCGTGAGACTGTGCGAATCGGATAGATTAACATCCCGATATTCGATGATAAATCCTTTGGTCCTGTCATCGACGAAGTGGTCCTTGTCAAATGTACCCATCTTCGTGTACAGGCTGGTCCAACGCCTGCCCGCAGTCTCAAAATAGTGAACCTTGCCGATTCCAGGCCCCATAGGGATTTGAAAAATTGCATCTATGTAAGAGGTGTGTTTTTCCCAGTGGGGATTATTCGCTGCATATTGTGGCCAGTTCAGGTGCCTTAACTGGTCGGCATCTGCTCTAAATATGGGATAATCCGGGTCATAGTCGGCCCTCGCCGGGTCATTGACAACCGGAAAGCCGTAATCTATATTACAATACTTAAATCCAAGACTGAGGCTGGCCTCGCGGGGGAGGTAAAAGGTAAGGTGACCGTTTATACTCTTTGTATCCTGGTAGTTGTTTCTGAGGTACCCATCGGTTTCTTGCTTGCTGGCTGAAAAATTGTAACCGATCCGATTGTTGACACCCCCGTTGATGGAAGCTGATAGGTTGTACGTATTAAAATCTCCATAGCCTGCCTTGAGACCCATTTCAGGTTTAAGCTCCTTGGTCTTTTTCCCTTTTTTGGTGATAATGTTAATTACGCCCCCTATGGCAAAGGGATGAAGCACTGAATGCCCTCCCCGAATAATCTCGATACGCTCAATGTCATCGATGTTCAACGTGGACCAATCTACGATATACCTTCCATAATGCCCGGTTTGATTAATCCTCCGTCCATCAATCTCGATAACCATCCGGCCCTCATTGAGCCCACGGATAGATACTTCATCCCCCGGGCTGGCCATAAGCGGGTTGGCCCGCTGGACATCAATTCCACCAATTTCGGTGAGAACATCGGTTAGTGTTCGCACCTCGCCCGGCTTCTTGAATTCATCTACCCGGATGATCGTCTTCTCAGGCGTAATCTCAACGCCAGGTTGGGGCGCCATGACCGTGATTCTCCCAAGGTCGACAATCTCTGAATGCTCGACCTGGGGCCAGGCATTTCCTGTGAGCAGGCCAAGCATTGAAATGCAGCCTATGAAGAAACTATTGATCCATAAGAATGTGCTGTTCGCCTTTGATCGCATCTTTCTAAACTCCTTCCTCAATTGATTGCTTATTTAATAGGATACGGCCCCGGGGTTGAAAGTAAGCGATAGACGAGGAAAGACTTCAGTGGTAGAATATAATTGAAGCATCCCTCACCCCGAGGGGTCTTCACCATGGAAGGCAGCCGGGAAACCCTGGCCGGGAGAAAGGCTGCCTTCCTCACCTTGCGATCCATAATTTCTTACACTTCTGATCCGCTTGTGCGTGTCTTACGCAGAGAGGCCGCCTTTGCTCGATCACCTCCTTTCAATGCATAAAAAACAAAAAAGCCAAAAAGACCGCCCGGATTTCGATCCGATCGTGCCTTCTTGGCTTATTGTTGGATTAAGATAGCCTCTTGGTTTAGAAGCGCAATTTCCTATTGCACATTTGACCGACTCATTTAGATTATCAAGCGTTTTTTGTCAATAGAAATTTTCCATGCAGGGCTTCGCAGGTGCGGGTATCGCCATCAAGATCATCATGTAAGTTCAAACACGATGGTGATCTCCAAGGGAATCGGCCCCTTGAACAGATGGCTTGGCGGCCTCGGAAAGGGGGATGCTTTTCGTACGGCGTCAAGGGCCGCCCGGTCCAGGGCCCTGTTTCTGGCGCTCTTAACGATCTTCAGGGTGGTGACCCGGCCGTCAGGGGCAATTACAAAACGGACCGTGGCCCGACCCTCAATCTGTCTGATCCTGGCAGTGTCGGGATATCTTTTATAACTCTCTATCCTGAGCCTTATCATGTCGAAATAGTCACCTGGGTTGATATAATCACCGATGCCGGCATTGACCCGGGGCCCGGGATCCCATGCCGCGATCTTCGGTCCCGCATCGAGAGGGAGCTCGGGCATACTCACCCGCTCCACGAGGGTATCGGGCAAGACCCTTTCCACAGGATCAACCTTCATCGGTTTTAGTGTCGGAATCACTGTCTTGCGCAGATTCAGCCTTTTTACATCCCTTGGTCGTTCGCGCGTCTTAGGCCGCATACGGGGTCTGGGAATACTTCTGGACGGAGGTTTGGAAATATCCTTCAGTGTCAACTCAATAAAGGTCAATGCCCTGGAGCGGTACACCCCGGCGATGTGCATGAATATAAGCAGATGAATGCCGAGGGAAACACAGATCAGGCTGCGGAGCAACCAGTTGGGTCTTCTTTTGTTTTTAGACACGGATTTCACGGATTAAAACCCGAATTGATCCGGGTTTTATCAAATACCTTTCTTCTCACCTGAACTGAATGACCAAAATTGATCAGCAATCCTACCTCTATACCGGTTGCTTTCAAATAATTGACCAATTGGACTTCATGTATCTCTGCCAGATCTTTGACTGCCTTTAGTTCCAGAACTACCTTATCCTCAACAATGAGGTCTGCAACCCACTCTCCCACAATTTCATTATCATAAAAGACCTTGATGGGGACTTCGCTACTCACTGCCAGGACCCCTTTTCTCAGTTCAATCACCAGGGCATTTTGGTAGACTTTCTCAAGAAAACCAAACCCGAGCACGTTGTGGACCTTGTAAGCTGCGTTGATGATTTTGTCGGTAAGGTCTGCATATTTCATTCTTTGAGTCCTGATTTAATGGAGATTATTAAGAAAAATCCGTGTCCATCCGTGCAATCCGCGTCTGGACTAAAACTCCTTTTCTGTGGCGAGGCAGAGCCTCCCTGCCCCCGCAGCCTTGAC
>JAOZOW010000111.1 GCA_029933075.1 Deltaproteobacteria bacterium
TAGCCTGATTTCCGCCTTTTCAATAAAATCCATCAATAAACTCCTTTCACTGCTGCCAAAAAAATAGCCCCACTCTGTTCTCGCCTATTCCCGTTAGGTACATCAAGGTCGTCATAAGGGCGATAAGCTCCACTCTGTCAAGTTAAAGAATGTCAGTTTTCATGTCAACGAAATTTACCCCTGTCCTCAGCGCCACCAACGTAGTCCGACGATACGCCAGATTCTTTCCGGTTGACTGTAAAGCCCTGTAAGGTTAGTATCCGTGCAAAATTCCACGATGCGGAGGATTTACCATGACCGAAATATTGAACGGAAAAAGAATCCTGGTTGTTGATGACGAGCCCGATATCCTTGAAACCCTACAAGAAATCCTTGATATGTGCCTTGTTGACACAGCGCCCAACTTCGATACCGCCAAGAAATTCTTAGACAAAAACATTTATGATGCCGCCATTCTCGATATCATGGGCGTAAACGGATATGACCTGCTGGAGTTAGCTACCAAAAAAGGCATCCCCGCACTCATGCTTACCGCACATGCCTTGAGCCCGGATAACCTGGTAAAATCAATCAAGAGCGGGGCTCGGTCGTACGTGCCCAAGGACAAGATCACGGAAATCGACACATACCTCGCCGACATACTCAAGGCCCGCGAGGAGGGCGTCGAAAAGGATGCAAAATGGTTCGTGCGCCTCAAACCATTTTTTGACAAGAAATTTGGAACGGGATGGCGAGAGGAACACAAGGAGTTTTGGAAGGAATTCGATGAAACTTATCGTGTCTCAAAGGAAGAATTGGAAAAAATCATGTAAAAAAATATTGAGCAAGTATTTTAACGTTTGCTTACCAAAGGGACCTTAACCGTAAAGCAGGCTCCGGCACCCTCGTCACTCTCAAGATAGAGTTTACCGCCCATATCTTCCACCAAGACCATGACGCCTGCCAGCCCCAGGCCATGTCCCCGCACGGGGCATGCTTCTTCCCCGTTCATCTGGAAATAACATTGAAAGATTTTCTCATGGTAACCTGATGGAATGCCCTCCCCATCATCTTTTACCGACACGAACAGTGCGTCATCTTTTTTCTCAATGGATAGCTCAACGCGGCTTTTCCTGTATTTCAGGGCATTGTTGAGCAGGTTTCTCAGTATCTGCCTTATCTTGACCTCGTCAAGGCAGACCTCCTCACACCAGGTCCGTTCATCAACATCAAGGCCCAAGCCATCTCCCTCCAAAACTTCTCTCAATTCCAGCAGATCATTACAATTCTTCACTTTCTCCGAGGTATTAGAGTTCGACAGATCGAAAATCTCCACCAGGGACTGCCGGACTAAATCGGAGATAGTGAACCTGGAAGGATTGAGGATTCCCTCGCTGGACTTCCCGATCTCCAAGGCATCCCCTACAAGGGCCTGGGTAATTTTGGTGTTTCTGAGGGCCCTCATCAGGACTTTCTTCTGTTTCTCCGTCAGGGGTCCATATTTTTCCTCCCTCTTCAATAGGGAGCTGATCCCGGCATCAATAACCGCCAACGGGACTTTGAGGTCGTGGATAAGGAGGTCGATTTTGATTCTGTCACGTTTCATTCGAGGTTGACTCCTCTGATCACGGACTTGATTATTCCGTCCCTCTGGAGACATATCTTTACGTGATCTACTGAACAGTTTAAACATCGTGACTATACCAATCCGCACCCTTAAAGTAAAGCCGCCCTCTCGGGCAAGGGGTCCGACACATTTGGAAAAAAGTGTGTTGCAAGAATAGATACGACAGGTTAACGCATGAATACGATCCCCACATATCCCACAAAGCTTGTATCGGGCCTTACATCATAGCTTGTGGAATAGATGATCGTTTCTGCGCGCACGGCGCCAATCACTCTGGCCGCTTCAATGGCCGAAGCAGCCGCCCCTGAACAGCAGGCATTGTAGTTCCTGAGTGCTTCATGGATCACCCCGGGCCCGTCCATATCCACCATTAGATCCACAGCTTTTCTGTCATTCACTTCTTTCACCCACCTGACGGCCTCATCTCCCACTCCCTTTGGAGTAAAACCGTAATTATGGCCGTAGTGGGTGAGATCCGTAGAGCCAATGACGAGGGTCATCCGATTGAGATCCCTGCATATTTCAGCGGCTCTTCTCGCTATCAACAGGGATCTTTCTTTTGGAGGGAGCCCCATGGGGACAATCCTCACATCCGGGAAAAAGTACTTGATGAAAGGCAGCTGTAATTCGATGGTATTGTCCGGTTCATAACGGGAGGGCGTCTCAACGCTGAAGGAGAACTCGTCCGTTAGCTTTGCGGCCACTTCCGAGTCGATCTCAAGGTCTCCAAGGGGAGTATCCCACCGGCCTCTTTCCATGATAAAATTGCTGCTGCCGGGGTGTAGATGCCTGCCAAAGATGAGCAGCGTCTCCGGCGTTTCGTCATGGGCCAGGCACTTGATGACATTACAGGCGATTCTGCCGGAAAAGACCCAACCGGCATGTGGAACAATGCCGCCCACTACCTCGCCCCCTTCTCCCGGGCAGGGCCGGCTCGAGTTAATGAATTCTTCGATGGTTTCCCTGCAACCCGATTCGCTCCCGGGATACCAGGAGCCGGCAAAGTCAGCCCTTCTTATCTCCATGCGGACCACCCCCTCTTATCCCTTGACAATTCGCAAAGAAGCCTTGAAGATCATCCCCGTAATCAAACCTGAAAGGCCTATTTGACGGATATGAATATTACCGAGTGGATCGTAAAAATCCCAGTGCTGCTTTTTGCCATCACCATCCACGAATACGCCCATGGCAGGGCCGCCCTCTGGCTTGGAGACCCAACCGCAAAGCAGATGGGAAGGCTCAGTCTCAATCCTCTTCCCCACATAGATCCCTTCGGCGCTATCTGCCTTTTTCTGTTCAACTTCGGTTGGGCAAAACCGGTGCCGGTCAACCCGGGGTATTTCAAGGAGGTCCGCAGGGGAATTATTATCATGTCCCTTGCAGGCCCGTTGGCCAATATTGGTGCTGCATTGGCAGCCGGGCTCCTGATCCGATATCTGTTCCTGCCATGGGATCTCTACCGGACGCTCCTCATATACACCCTGATAATGAACATAGGCCTCGGACTTTTTAACCTCATCCCGGTGCCGCCACTGGATGGATCCCATGTGCTGGAAAACGTCCTCCCCGCCCACGCCGCCCAGAAATACAGGGAGATCGGCCGCTACGGCCCCATGGTGATCCTTGGCGTTGTCCTGTTGGACAACTTCGCACACACCGGGATCATCGCCCGGCTGCTGATCGGCCCCATGAGGTATTTCGCCAGCCTCTTTTCTGGAATCAATTTCTGATCCGGATCGCCGGTTACATCACATCCTTGTCGCTCGCCTCAATGGCACGATCGATCTCCGCCTTCAACTGGGGCGGTAAGCCGGGGATATCCACGCTCAGAAATCCGCGTACAATCGTGGATGTGGCCTCATCCTCGCTGAGTCCCCGTGACATTAGGTACTGGATCTCCTCCTGGGCGATCTTGCCCACGGCAGCTTCGTGGGACATTTCCACGCCATCCACACGCCCCTCCAGTTCCGGGACGGCGTGTATGACGCCTCCATTGAGAAGCAGCCCACGGCACTCCAGGTGGGCCTTGACCTCGGGCACCTCCCCTATCAAATGTCCCCTGGCGATAATCCGGGCGCCATTGCTGATGGTACGTGCCACTATTTCGGCGCGATCGCCCCTCTCCTTCAGGAAAATTCTCCCGCCCACATCATATTCCGAGCCGGGAGCCCCCACAATGATGGTATAAAACCGGGCCACCGCATCTTTGCCCACGAGATGGGTGGTGGGATACATCTGAAGGCTCTTTACCGGCTTCATACAGATATAATTGTTGAGAAAGAGACCTCCTTCTTCCACGCGCCCGACGCTTCGAGGACGGACGAGCATGTCTTCGGCCCAATTATGGATCATGGTGAAGCTCAACTTGGCGTTCTTCTTTACATAGAACTCTGAGACGCCTACATGTACGCCGCTTTTGGTGTGCGGTGAGGTTGAACACCCGGTAATGACATGGAGCTCGGAGTCTTCTTCCGCGATAATGATATTGTGGACGTTCTGTTGCAAGCCATCCTTGTCCACGTAGAGACATGCCTGCACAGGATAAATAGACTTGCTACCCGGCAAGGCGCGAATCACATAACCGTCGTGCAACCCCAGTTCGGCCGCTGCCGTGTATTTATCCGTGTCCACGGAAACCAGCTTCCAGTAATACTCATTGATCCAGTCGTGTTCTTCCAGGGCCTTGCGGATAGGCAGGACCTCCACCCCCTCCTGTCTGGTATCGCAATGGATCACGGTGGTGTCCTTCTGGAAAAAGGTCCCTCCCCTCCCCTTTTCCGTGACGTCCAGACCGGCCATGATGAGCCGTTCCTGCTCCTCTTCGGGCAATTGGCAAAGCTCCTCATCGGCCAGATATTCGTGGGGGACCGGCGCATCGTCAAATTGGCCAAGGTCAATGTCTGGCCCCAGGGTGGCCTTCTTTTCTCTTACCTTCTCGGCTCTCTGCCTTAGCTCGTCCCTGCTATGCATCTCACACACTCCTCATAACCATCTTTTCCAATACAGCTCAGGATCTCACGCGGGTTGCTGATGCAGCTCAATCTACCATCGTAGAGAACCTGCCCCTTATCCGCGGTCACGTAATCCAGGATATGGCCGGTATGGGTGATAATCAGCCCCATTTTCGTGCGCTCGAGCTTCAACTGCATCTTTGACTTCTGCCCCTTCACGGCGTGATCATTATCTCTCTGGAGAAGGGAAGCGATCGTCCTGCCTACCAGTGCAATGTTTTCGAGGTCCACCCCCGACTCGGGCTCATCGAACAGCATCAGGTCGGGATTCTGGGCCATAAGCTGGAGCAGCTCCGAGCGTTTGATCTCTCCGCCTGAAAAGCCTGCATTGATGTCTCTTTCAAGAAAGTCCTGGAAGTTAACACGACTGGCCAGGTCTTTCACATCCACCTCCTCCCTGGCGCAGATTTCTACCATCTGATATGTCTTCAACCCATTGATGGTGGGGGGGCGCTGGTAGGACATACCGATCCCCATTTGGGCTCTCTCGTCCATAGGAAGCTCCGTGATATCCTCCCCTTTGAACAATATCCTCCCTCGAACCACCTTGTACTGGGGATAACCCATGATGGTCATAAGCAGGGAAGTTTTGCCCGAGCCGTTCGGCCCGAAAAGCACATGGGTCTCTCCCTGTCCGATCTCCATGTCGATATGCTCGAGGATGATCTTCTCCCCCAGCTTCACCCTCAAATCCTCAATCTGCAGCATCCCGAGTCTCCTTGCTTCTGTTTTATTTCATGTTATGGATCTAAATCTTTTCTTACATGAAACCCTCTGGCCTGACAAGGATATCTTATGTTAAGTCCCGGGGTTGAGCCCTGCTGCTGCCCCAGGATGTTCGTCTGCAAACCTTCTATACTCATCTGCGATACGGATGTCTCCATGCTCTTTTTCCGCAAGCATGGCATAAATCTCCGCTGCCTTCTGCGGCTTGCCTCTCTTCATATGGATCCTGGCCATCCCCAGATAGGCGTACTTATCATATCCGAGGTCCAGGGCCCTCCTGTATGAAACTTCGGCCCTGTCCAGGTCGTTGAGGCTCAAAAATGCATCGCCGATCCTGGTCAGCGCCATTTTAGGGTCCATTCCAAAAGAGAGGGCCTTCTGCCAAGCCTCGATTGCCTCTTTGTAACGTCTCAACCCACGAAGACAATCCGCCTTTCCGTGCCAGGCATGAGAACTTCCGGGATCAATCCTGAAGACTTCCCTGTAATATTCCAAAGCCTTTTCATATTCTTTCCGCCTGCGATAGATATTTGCTACGGAGGTGAGTGCCGGAACGCAATTGCCGGATGCATGCACAGCCCTTTCAAAAAAGCTGAGCGCCTGATCATTTTCTCCCTTCTTCAGGTGGATATTGCCCAGTCCCATCAAGGCATAAAGATCGCCAGGGTGCCTGTCAAGGGCCTTGAAATAATATTTCTGGGCCTCATCAAAATCACCCCTCTTCCTGAACCCGTCAGCCACCCTGGTGATTACCTTGTAGTCATCCGGGTTAAGCGATAGATAGTGAAGCCACACCTCCAGGGCCTTATCCAGTTCCTGGAGCCCCCTGTATGCGTCTCCGAGCCCTGCTAAAGCAAATCGGTTGTCCTCTTCCACGGCCAGCGCGCGCCAGTAGAAATCCACTGCCTCCACAAACTGTTTCTGCATACGGTTGAGGTCCCCAAGGCCGACCAGGGCGTAAACATTGTCAGGTTCTTTATTCAGTGCCTGGAGGTATTTTTGCCGCGCAAGCTCGTACTTGCCCTCTTTCCGGAGCCTGTTGCCGAGCCTGCACAAGGCTTTGACTTTCTTTCTCGTTTGTAGATGAGCGCTCGCCACCGGAGTTCTCTTGTGGGCTTATAGAATCGCCTTGATGTGTTTTTCAATCTCCTGCTTGGGCAAGGCCCCAACAATCCTGTTTATGAGGTCGCCGCCTTTGAAAAACAGCATGGTGGGGATGCTATGGATCTGGTACCCGGAGGCGGTCATGGGGTTTTGGTCCACA